>CABZHO010000001.1 GCA_902525595.1 uncultured Pelagibacteraceae bacterium
TCAAAAGAGATCCAATGGCATCATTTGTATCAATATTTAGAAGTAATTTAGTTTATATACCCTGGGCACACAATATATATGATATTTGTGAGCACATTGATAGATATTATAAAATTACTAATGAATGGGAGAAAAAATATAATATTGAAATTTACCATCTAGAGTACGAAAATTTAATTAACAACTTTGATGAGGAGACAAAAAAACTTTTTAGTTATTGTAATCTTAAGTGGCATTCAAATTTAAAAAAAGACACAAATGACTCTAATTTTGTAAGTAAAACCAGAAGTAAAATTCAAGTGAGGGAACCAATCTATAGTAAGGTAAACTTAGAATATAGAGAATTAGCCAAATTTTTTTATCAATACGCTGCCAAATATGATTGGTATAAAGAATTATAATTATACAAAAAAATAGAAAGTTCGATTCAAAAATTCACATACATTAAGTTTATGTTTGTGTAGATTAATCTTATGAGAGCATCAAAATTAGCACGTTACTCATGGACTATGTTTGATTGGGCAAACCAGCCTTTTTATACGTTGATCATGACGTTCGTTTTTTCTGTTTACTTTACCGATGTGTTTATCGTTGGTGCAGATGGCGCTCAAAAATTAACACTTACACAAACAATTTCAGGCTTGGCTATTGCCGTCTTAAGTCCCGTTCTTGGATCCATTACAGACATAAAGGGAAATCGAAAACTATTAATGGGAATAACATCTGCATTATTTGTACTTGGTATGGCATTACTTTGGTATTCACCCCCAGGTGCACCGGAAGGTATTTGGCTTGTGATGTTCGGATTAATACTTGCTTCTGCAATGGTTGGATTTTCTGAGGTATTTAATAACTCAGTTTTATCAACTATCGAGACTCCTGAGAATTCTGGTTGGCTAAGCGGTATGGGTTACGGTGTTGGTTACATAGCAGGTCTTATCGCATTAATTTTATTTTTAATAATATTCGTATGGCCGGGTGGTGAAACTGAAAGTCTCTATGGTCTGAATACGAGTGAATATGAACATATAAGAATTGTCGGACCCCTCAGTGCTATTTGGTATGCGGTCTTTATTATTCCGTTATTTCTTTTTACCCCTGATTTGAAAAAAAATAATGTTACCGTAATTAATTCAATTAAGATTGGACTTACAAATTTTATTAAAACATTTAAGGAAGCTAGAAAGTATAAAAATATATTTATATTTTTGATCACCAGAATGTTTTATCAAGATGCCCTTAATGCTCTATTTGTAGTCGGAGGTGTTTACGCAAGCCTTGTTGTTGGAATGTCGCTCACACAGGTTTTAATACTTGGCATTATCTTAAATGTATTATCAGGACCAAGTTCAATTTATGGGGGTTATTTAAATGACCTAATCGGATCAAAAAATGTGATAAACTTATCTCTGTGGGGATTATTTCTTTCAGGAGTTTTAGGAATATCAATTGATAAAGACACAATATTTTTTTTCTTCACAGTTAATGAATATTCATCAAGTGTAGAAGAATTCACATTTGGAATATTTAATTCCGTAAGTCAGGTCACTTATATTTGTGTTGTTATTGGCATTTCAATTTTTTATGGCCCTGCTCAAACTGCTTCACGTGCATTAATGATTAAACTTGCTCCACAAGAAAAAATGACAGAATTTTTTGGTCTCTATGCCTTTGCTGGTAAATCAACCGCGTGGCTTGTTCCTGGAATAATGTCATTAATTCTTGCTTTCACAGACAGCCTTCAATACGCCATGATTTCAATTATGTTTTTTAATTTGATCGGTATTATAGGTATGTATTTTGTCTCAGAAAAATGATTAGGAGATATCTTAATTTAGTTTCTTTAACCAAATCTCAAATAATCATTTTTGTTTCGCTTAATATTTGCGGTCTACTTTTTTTTCTACTGCCTCACAATATTTTTTGGAATATGCTTGATTTGAAATTTTCTTATAATGAGGAAGTATTACTTAAAAGTTTTAACACCATTGGAGATGAGGGTAGACGTGTCTATTATTTTTCAGCATTAATTTTAGATACGGCCTATCCATTATTGTATGTTTCTCTCTTTTTGGGTGCTTATGTAAAATTATTCAAAAATAATTCTTATATATGTATTTTTCCAATAGCTGCAGCTATTTTTGATATTATGGAAAATATTCAAATAAGTTTTCATCTTTCTAATTTTCCATCAATTTCTGTACAAAATATTTTTTATACGAGCACATCGACTTCTTTGAAGTGGCTCACGATTGGAATTTCCATTGTAATACTGATTTATGGAATTATTCAAAAGCAAAAAAGTAACAATTAAAAATTGAACAAAATTATACCTCAGTTTGTTTTTTTAGTTCCTGTAATAACAGTTATTATTTCATATTTTATTTCTTCTTTTGGAGGGTTCGTTGATTGGTGTATGCCGTTACTAGATGGTTGCACATCAATCAGTAAGGTTGGTAGATACGGTATTTCTTTTTATTTATATAAACTATTTATTATTCCATCTGTAATCCTGTTAATTATTTTTTGGTATCAAATAAATATTTATATACACAAAAGTAATTTTCTTTTTAGTCTTGCTACAGTGTCCAGTGTCTTTTTAATTGTTTACCTGATTGCTCTTGGCTTTGATGGCAATATCTATAGATTTATGAGGGAGATTGGAATATTTGTATTTTTTATACTCACCCCAGTGTGTCAGGTTTGGCTAACAATTTCTATTTCAAATGAAAAAATTAAAGCTAAAAATATTTTGTATATATTTATATTCTCGTATTTGGTTTGCTTGGTCGCTTATTTGTTCATTCTGCCTTTAGACAATGCTAACTATGAAAATATTATAGAGTGGAATTTTGCACTTTTAATATTTTTATTTTTCCCAGTATTTTCGTATTTATTGGAGAAAGCTAATGCCGGAAATGACGGGTTCCTGTAAAGACCATTGATATACCAGCCTCATTTGCCGTTTTAATGACCTCATCGTCTTTGACCGAGCCCCCTGGCTGAATAACAGCCTTGGCTCCGTATGAAATAGCTACCAACAAACCGTCAGCAAATGGAAAAAAAGCATCTGACGCGACCACTGAATTTTCAAGTGAGTTCTCATCTGAGGGATCCATTTCATTATTTTTTTGTGAGGCAATTTTAGCACTATCAATCCGACTCATTTGGCCAGCACCAATACCAATAGTTTTTTTGTTTTTAACATAAATAATCGCATTCGACTTTACATGCTTACAAACTTTAAAAGCAAATAACATATCTTCAATCTGGCTGGGGGTGGGTATTTTTTTTGTGACAGTCTTTAAATCAGCAGATCTTGTTTCTTTATTATCGTTTGTTTGGATCAAAATACCTCCCTCAATACTTTTATAATTTTGAGATGAATTGATTTCATGCATTGACGACAAAACTAAAAGACGTAAATTATTTTTTGTTTTAAAAATTTCTTCAGCTTCATCTGATATTTCAGGCGCGATGATAACTTCCGTAAATATTTTTATTATTTCACTTGCAGTTTCTTTATCAATTGTTTGATTGAGTGCAACAATACCACCAAACGCACTAGTAGTATCACACGATAAAGCTCTCGTATAGGCATCGTGCAATGAAGCCCCACTTGCAACTCCACATGGATTAGCATGTTTGATAATCGCAACGGTTGGGATTGCTTCATCAAACTCTTTTATTAATTGAAGGGCAGCATCAGCGTCATTAATATTGTTATAACTTAGTTCTTTTCCCTGTAACAAAGTTGCGTGAGGGATACCCGATGATTGAAAAGCTGACTTATAGAGACTGGCTTCCTGATGTGGGTTCTCACCATAGCGCAGCACTGAGGATAACTGTCCAGCAGTAGAAAATTTTTCTGATTGATAGTTTGAATTTTGATAAAACCAATTACTAATCAGGGAGTCATAGTACGCCGTAGTTGAGAACGTTTTTGCAGCTAGTTTTTTTCTAAAAGCTAGAGTTGTCGAGCCATTATTTTCTTTCATTTCATCAATCAGGTTGTCATAATCATTTGTGTCAGTAACAACTGTTACAAATTTGTGATTTTTTGCTGCTGACCGCAACATTGCAGGTCCGCCAATATCTATATTTTCAATACAAATATCCTGTTTTTCTGTCGATTTTATCGTTTCTTCGAAGGGGTATAGATTCACAATAATCAAATCAATATCTTCAATCCCATGGTCCTTTTGTGATTGGACATGACCTTTATCGTCTCTTTTAGACAGTAATCCACCGTGCACATTTGGGTGTAAAGTTTTAACACGTCCATCCATCATTTCTGGAAAATTAGTTATAGAGGCAACGTCGGTGACTTCAATCCCCTGATCAGCAATTGACTTTGCTGTACCCCCTGTTGAAATAATTTTAACATTATGCTCTTTAAGGAGATGAACAATTTTCTCTAAATTTGATTTATCAGAGACAGATATTAAGGCAGTTTTTATTTTTATATCCAACTTAATGGCCTCTTAACTTAGCAATATTATTTGCGTATTCACTAGGACCACCTTTGAAGGTCGATGTGCCCGCGACAACCATATTTGCTCCGGCGTCAATGACAGATTGAATATTCTCAAAATTGATTCCACCATCGATTTCTAAATCAATCTCTCTGCCTGACTGATCAATTTCCTTTCGAAGCTTTTCAAGTTTATCAAGTGCGGTTGGAATAAATTTCTGTCCACCAAAACCTGGGTGTACGCTCATCACGAGAATGAGATCTAATTGATCCATATAGGGTTTAACCACTTCCCATTCTGTATCAGGATTGATTGCAAGCCCCGCCTTCACATTTAGTGACTTAATTTTATCTATGCAGGCTTGCGTATCGTCATTGGCTTCAGGGTGAACCGAGACAATATCAGCACCTGAGTCGATAAACTTTTCAATATACGGTTGAACAGGATCAATCATTAAATGTACATCAAATGGAAGTGTGGATTTATCTCTAATTGATTTTACAATATCAGGGCCAATGGTTAAGTTTGGAACGAAGTGTCCATCCATCACATCAACGTGAATATAGTCAGCACCTGCTTTGGTAATATTAACGACTTCTTCGCCTAATGATGAAAAATCAGATGCTAGAATAGAAGGTGATATTTTAACCGACATGTTTAAGAAGCATTATTTCTCTGTATAACAGAAACCTTATTTGTTTCCACAATTTTCATGCTTTGATAATTTAAAATTTAAGATTAGTTTAATAATTATGAATGATAAAAAATCTGATACTGCTGAGGTTATAAAAGATAAGAAAACTGCTTCTAAACTCCCTAAAAAGAAAAAGGAAATAGGTGGGGCTGACGGTCCTGAGCCAACACGCTTTGGTGATTGGGAAAAAAAGGGAATTACATCAGATTTCTAATAATTGAGTTTCCTACAGGCCAAATCTATTATCGTAAACTTCCTGGATTTCACTAGGCCATACTTCTTTCATATAAGATACCAGTTGCCAAACCTCCTCATCAGAAAGACTTAAATTACCAAGCATTTTCCCCTCGTAATTTGGATCAAAACTCGTGAAGCCATACTTTATTACTCTATATAAATATTCTGGTGAATGATGCCAGGTATGAGCCGTGCCATTTAACGGAGGCGCAAGTCGATGTCCGTCATCATCAAGTTTATTCTGCCAACCAATCTGTCCTTGTAAATTTTTTCCATGGCACGAGGCACAATTATTTTGATAGAGAGACACTACAGCAGCAGATGTCTCAGCATTAACAATATCAACTCTATTCAGTGTATTATTGTTGTTGGGCATCATCATAAAATATAACCCAAAGATGACTAAACCAATTATCAATATGTAGAGCGAATTCTTTTTAGTCACATCAAATTAAATAATTTGATCCAATTCAACATCAAGAAGATTTCTTAAGGACTATTTAAAGCTGCTGATTAAATGTAGACGGTTTCCAATCCTTTGGAGCAAGTTCTAAATCTTCAAATTGAAAGGCAGGTGCGACCGTACAACCAATCAAGCTATAAGAACCAGTAGATTTTAGAGCAAACCAAGTACCTTTTTCAACAGTATACATAAAATTATTATTTGATCCTATCTCATCAATCTGAAATTCTACCCCATCTCTTGACGTGTAAATGTTGAGAGGACTGCCAGAGTAAAAGTGTAACGTTTCTGTTTTTGTAATTCTGTGCCAGTGAGAGTTTTCATGTTCCTCTAATAGAAAATATATGTGCGTGACATCGTCATTTCTAAAAATCTCAACATAATGCCCACCCTCAGGATGAGGTTCCATTTTGTGTTCTTCTATTAAACTCTTAATAAGTTCTTTATCACTCATGAATTGATGTTTACCTATTTGTTCATTCGATTGTCGATTAAATCATCGACTACTGCTGGTTCAGCTAACGTAGATGTATCACCAAGATTGCTATATTCATTTTCTGCAATCTTTCTTAAAATTCTTCTCATGATTTTTCCAGAACGTGTCTTTGGAAGACCGGGTGCCCATTGAATAAGATCAGGAGATGCAATTGGACCAATTTCTTTTCGAACCCAGGCAACTAATTCTTTATACAATTCATCAGAGGTTTCTTCGCCGGCGTTTAAGGTTACATAGGCATAAATTCCCTGACCTTTGATGTCATGAGGATAGCCAACTACGGCTGCTTCACTAACTTTTGGATGGGCTACGAGTGCAGATTCAACCTCGGCTGTTCCCATACGGTGACCAGATACATTAATCACATCATCAACACGCCCAGTGATCCAATAGTAACCATCTTCATCACGCTTGCATCCATCACCTGTAAAATACTTTCCATCAAATTGAGAAAAATAAGTTTCAATAAATCTTTTGTGATCGCCGTATACTGTTCTCATTTGGCCTGGCCACGAGTCTGCAAGACAGAGTGATCCTTCACATGCTCCTTCAAGAATATTGCCTTCAGCATCTAAAATTTCAGGCTTTACACCAAAAAAAGGTTTTGTTGCCGATCCAGGTTTTTGAGCTATTGCTCCTGGAAGTGGTGAGATTAAGATACCACCTGTTTCCGTTTGCCACCATGTATCAACGATCGGACAGTTTTGTTCACCAACAATATTATAATACCACATCCAAGCTTCAGGATTAATAGGCTCTCCAACAGTCCCTAATAGTTTAAGCGAAGATCGACTTGTTTTTGTTACAGGCTCTTCTCCTTCACGCATTAGCGCGCGAATCGCTGTGGGCGCTGTATAGAAAATATTGACTTTATGTTTATCAACCACTTCCCAAAAACGAGAAGTACTTGGATAATTTGGGACTCCCTCAAACATTACAGTGATTGCACCGTTCGCAAGTGGTCCGTAGACAATATAACTATGTCCAGTAACCCAGCCCACATCAGCTGTGCACCAGTAAACATCCCCTGGTTTGTAATCAAATACATACTGGTGTGTCATTGATGCATATACCATATAACCGCCAGTAGTGTGCATTACTCCCTTGGGCTTTCCTGTCGATCCCGATGTGTAAAGTATAAACAATGGATCTTCAGCATTCATTTCTTCCGGAGGACATTCTTCTGAAACGTTACTTAATAATTCATGATACCAAACATCTCTGTCATCATGCCAATTAATTGAGCCGCCGGTCCGTTTAACGACTATACAATGTCTTACTCCACCAGAGATATTTATTGCATCATCTGTATTTTGTTTTAAAGGAATTGTTTTGCCACCTCTCAAACCTTCATCAGCTGTAATAACAATATCTGATTTGCAATCACTGATACGACCTGCAAGCGAGTCAGGAGAGAAGCCTCCAAAGACAACTGAATGAATAGCCCCAATCCGTGTGCAGGCCAGCATGGCATAAGCAGCCTCAGGAATCATTGGCATATAGATCGTGACTCGGTCCCCTTTTTTTACACCCAGATTTTTCAGGCCGTTTGCTAATTTTGAAACTTCTTTATGCAGCTCATTATAAGTAATGTGTTTTGAGTCCTTTGGATCATCACCTTCCCAAATGATGGCTGTCTGATCCCCTTTATCTTTTAAATGTCGATCGATACAATTAGCGGAAGCATTAAGAGAGCCATCCTCATACCATTTGATTGAGAAACTTTCTTTCTTAAACGATACATCTTTCACTTTTGAATACGGCTTTACCCATTCTATTCTTTTACCGTGTTCATTCCAAAAATCTTCATTATCGTTGAATGATTTATCATACCATTTAGTATATTTATCATGATTAATTTGGGCGTTGGCAGACCAATCAGCACTTACTTCAAACTTTTCATTATCACTCATAAACCAAATATCTTATTTGATACCTCCTAGATTGCAAATAATTGTCCAGGACTTCTTATCGATAGGCATGACGGATAATCTTGATTGTTTCACTAAGGCGAGGTGATTAAGTCTTTTATCTTCTTTAACTTGAGTTAGGTTTACTCTCTTTTTAAGGGCTTTCACGGCGCTGATCCGAACCATACCGAAACGATTAGACTTATCGGTTGGATCCGGATGATATTCTCTTATGACTTTAACGATGCCGACGACATCTCTTTCTTTTACAGAATGATAAAAAAAACACAGATCCCCTTTTTTCATTTTCTTCATATTATTTGAGGCTTGATAATTCCGGACGCCATCCCAGCCTTCACCTTTAGTGCCTGCCTTGACTTGTTGCTCCCACGACCACGTTTCGGGTTCAGATTTCATTAACCAATAATTCATGCTTACTCTTTTGTTAAAGGTCTATTTAAAAGTTCTTGAATTGTAGAATCAATATTTTTTTTCCGATACAAAACACGATAAACCGCTTCGTTGAGAGGAAGATCTAATTTTTGCTCAGCAGCAAGTTTCTTTAGAGCCCTCACAGTAAAAGCGCCTTCCGCGACAGACAACTTTTTCTGCATGATTTCACTGAGTGTTTTGCCTTTAGCTAAATCAATGCCTAAAGAAAAGTTTCGAGACTCTTTTGATGAACAGGTTAAAAATAAATCACCCATTCCAGACAGACCGGAAAGAGTTGATCTTTTTGCTCCCATCGATTTGCCAACAATTGATATTTCTGCAAAGCTTCGTGAAATAATTGAGGCCACAGCATTGTCGCCAAACTTCTTACCAACCACAATGCCACTGGCAATGGCATAAATATTTTTAAGGGCACCTGCTATTTGAGTGCCAATAATATCGTTTGATAAATATGGTCTTAGGGTAGGTGATTTTATCAGTTCAGCAATTTCGCTTGAGACGTCGTCGTTTTTCGATGATACGACTGTGGCTGCTGGCAAACCTTGTGCAATCTCACTCGCAAAATTCGGTCCAGAGATAATGGCAATTTTATTTTTAGGAAATACCGATGACACTATCTGGCTTGGTAAACGAAGACTGCTCATTTCAAGACCTTTGGAGCAGCAAATAAAAATCGTATTATTTTCTATATGGTCTTTAAGTTTTGATAAGACGCTTGATAAATATTGAACAGGCGATACTAAAAATAAAATTTCACAACTGGAGAGATCACTTATCTCCGTAGTACATGAAATTTTTTTGCTTAATTTGATGTGAGGTAAAAATTTTTTATTTTCATGTTTTTTATTTATATTCTCAGCAACATTTTGTTCTTTGGCCCACAATAAAACATTTTGTTTTTTAGCAATGATATTTGATAGTGCCGTTCCCCAGGCGCCGGCGCCAATGACACCAATTTGTTTTTTCTTCTTAGTGACCAACTGCTCTTTTGCCTTTCATGAAGATGGCCTTCTTATCTAGAGGCCACCGCGGTTTTGGTTTAAAATTAAGTTTATTGAACAGCTTTCGTTCAAAGCGTTCAATTCCTGCTAGTGCAATCATTGCACCATTGTCGGTACAGTATTTAATGGAGGGAAATAAAAACTCACAGTCCCTTTCTTTTTCTATCTTTTCAAGCGATTTACGTAAACTTTTATTCGCCGCAACTCCACCAGCAACAACGATCTTCACTGTTCTATTCTTCCTTTGGTGAGCTTGGAACATATCAATTGCGTATGAGGTTTTTGTGTACAAAATTTCATTAATCGTTTTTTGAAAAGAAGCAGCCATATCTTTTTTAAATTTTTCTGTGCACTTGTGTTGGGCCACGACAGTTGCTACAGCCGATTTAAGACCAGCAAACGAAAAGTGGCAATTTTTTTCGTGGATCAGTGGCCTCGGCAATTTAAAACGTAATTCATTACCTTTGAGTGCGTACTTTTCTATTTCAGGACCGCCTGGATATCCTAATTTCAACAAGCGTGCAGTTTTATCAAAGGCTTCACCCAGAGCATCGTCAATTGTTGTACCAATTCTTTTGTAGGAATTAAATTTATTGATCATCGTAAACTCTGTGTGACCCCCTGAAACCAATAACAACAAATAAGGGAAGTCAATGTCTGTTTCTAATCTAATAGAAAGTGCATGACCTTCTAAATGATTTACCGCGATAAATGGTTTCTTAAGCGCAGACGATAACGTTTTTGCAGCCACTACACCCACTAATAGCCCCCCCATTAAACCAGGTCCAGCGGTTGAGGCAATGGCATCGATATCACGAAATGATAATCGCGATTTATCCATCGCCATTTTAATCAATTTATCAATCACATCAGAATGAGCTCGGGCCGCTAGTTCAGGAACAACTCCTCCGAAGTCTTGGTGAATGTCCAGTTGAGATTTTACGATGTTGGATAAAATATTGATTTGACCATTGGCTTTTTCAACGACCGATACAGAAGTTTCATCACAACTAGATTCAATTCCAAGAATTCTTATTTTTTTCATTTTCTTTAATAATAATCAATATTTATGAACTAAATAAAGTATACTTAAATCATTATATATTTAATCTTTAAAGTACCTTATTTAAATTTGAAAAATAGACTTAATGCCGGATAAAAAGATCACAATTGGGATTAGAAATAGTAAACTTTCAAAAGCACAGACCAATCAACTAATTCAAGCACTTATAGAGGCTACGCCAAGTCTTAATGAAAATGATATTCAAACAGAATTTATTCAAACCACTGGCGACAAAAACCCAACTCATCGGCTTGATCGGATTGGCGGCAAGGGGCTGTTCATCAAGGAAATAGAGGAACACATTATAAAAGGCACTGTGGATCTTGGCATCCACTCCCTCAAAGATTTACCAGCGACGGCTGAACTTGGTGAATTAGAGCTTATTTGCTGGATGCGCAGACAAAGCCCTCAGGACTCTCTGCTTTCCAACTCTGGTAAAACCTTTAGTGAATTGCCTGCAGGCTCAATTATTGGGACAAGTTCTATTAGACGGCGGGCCCAAATACTGAATTTAAGGCCAGATCTCTCAATAAAACTACTGCGAGGTAATGTCGATACGCGTGTAAATAAATTACACAATAAAGAGTACGATGCCATTCTTCTCAGTTTAGCAGGACTGGAACGATTGGGTCTAGAGGATTTGGTAACCGAAACACTGCCCTTAGATCTTTTTTTACCGGCTGCCTGTCAAGGTACTGTGGTTGTACAAGCCAAACAAAATAGTCCGCTAAAAGATTTACTCATGAATATTAATGATGAGACGACACAGATTGAAAGCATTGCTGAGAGACTGGTGTTAAAAACCATTAATGCCAATTGTAATAGTCCAGTTTCTGTTTATGCAAAAATCAATGCAGACAAAATCACAATTGAGTGTGTTCTGTATGCCCACAATGGGGAAAAATTATTTGCACAATCGGTCATAGATGACAAAATAAATTTTAAACAATTAAGTGCAACTCTTGGAGAAAATATTATCTCTGCTGTGGGACAAGAACATATTAACGCTTTGGATAATTTAGAAGATGATTTTAATTACACGCCCTCATAAAAAAGCACAACAATTTGTAAATCAACTTAAGAAAAAAAATATCAGCAGTTGTATCGATTCATTATTTTCATTCTCTTTAACCACTGCAAAAATTAATCTTAAACTATACAGTGATTGTTTGATAGCGAGCACTCAAGCAGTGAACGCAATTAGAGAAAAACACAGCAACGAAATTAAGTATTTAAAAAAATGCAATCTTTATGTAATTGGTCAAGAAACAGCAAAAGCGTTAGTTGCCATTAAAATAAAAAATATAAAAAAAGTATTTCAAAATTCGGATGAATTAGCCAGTCACTTGAGTTCATTTAGTTCTGATATAAAAAAACTCTGTTACCTGTCAAGTAATGTAAAAAATACAAAACTCATTAAAAAATTAACTGCACACAAAATTGTTTACTCCAGAAAGATCGTTTATACAGTGAGAGTTAAAAAGAAATTCAATTCACAAACTATTCACGCCTTAAAGAATAAAACGATCAAAGCTGTCACTTTATATTCAATGTATACAGCACATCTCTATATATCCCATTTGACCGCGGCGCGGGTGACGAGACAGGCAAAAATGATTACTCATGTTTGTTTGAGTAAGGATATTGCGAGGTTTATGAAAAAAAAGGGTTTTAAAAAAGTCCTGTCGGCATCAAAACCTACTGAAGCCTCTTTGATACAAGTAATATTAGAAACTGTTAATTAAGGGCTATTTGAGCTCTCATAAAGCGTGTCGTTTTCAATTATTTACTATTTATAAAAGCTCTTTATTTTAAAATTATGATAAAACCGCAGAATTACCTCATAATCGGATAATCAGCCTCATTTTTTAGGTATATTTTATACTGAATAAACGGCTGATAAGTACTTGACTAATCTGTGAATTCTAGTTGAATACCATTACTATTATAAGTTTTTAAAAATTTGTAATTACTATGAGAATTTAGCTTTGAATATTTCAAAGCTTAAAGGGGGAAAAAAAGTATGAATAAATTATTTAAATTTATTTCTGTGAGTACATTGCTAACAGTACTTGCACCAGTTGCATGGACTTCATCGAACGCAGCTGAATTAAACATGCCAGGATTCAATGGCAGCATCAACACGACATTTACATCTGGTTTCTCAATGAGAGTTGCTGACTTGGATTGTCGTTTACTTGAAGGATATAAATATACAGCTGGTGGACAGTTTGCTACTCTTGCCGGCGAGAGTACTGTACCAGCAGGTGGAAACCTACCTGCGGGAATAACACCTTCTCAGGCAGTTACGGCGACATTAGGAGCCAGAAGTATTACGGGAGATGAGCTTACGTTCTTATCATCCAGTATTGGTTCAACAGGTGAAGGCTGTGCGCAACCAACAAGTGATACTTATGGTAACACCACAGATGATTTATTTTCATACGGAAGTGATATGGCCAATGATGGAAACTTAAATTTCCGTTCTGGTGATATCTTTGATGCAACACAAAGTTTGTATTCAGAAATTTCAGGAACCACTGACGGTGGCACAAGTCTCAATTTATCTTTCGTCGCATCCGTTAACCCAGCTTTAGATATTAATTCCCCTAAATTTAAAGTGTTGACATCAAGTGCGGAAGATGACTTTGAACAAAATTTCGATGTTTTAGATGCATACATAGTTGACTCATTTGATGTGGGTAACACATTTGTTGATATCACAGCAGGTCGTTTTGTAACGAGCTGGGGTGAATCTACATTTATTCCAGTTGGATTAAATGGTTTGGTAACGAATGCCCTCGACTTACCAAAACTACAATCCCCAAGTGCCTCTATTAAAGAAGCATTGATGCCTACTGAGCAGCTATCGATAACAACGGGTTTAGCTGATGGTTCAACTCTTGAAGCATACTATCAATTTAGTGCTGAACAAATTGGCCTTGGTGTTAGCGGCTCATACTTCGGTAGTGAAGTCTTCGGTGAAGGTGCCAACTCACTCGATGCATCCGGTACTTATGATTATGAAATTGAAAAGCCAACAATGTGTCCTTGGACGATGGTAGGCGCTACGTCGGCAAACGCAATGGGCGCTTCAGTTGGTCTTGGCTTAACATGTAACGCAACAAATGTTTTGGCGCAATCGCGAGATGCAACTAACTGGGTAAATCATGATACTACTCAATTAGTGGTTAGCGGTTTACAGTCGTTTACTGGAACTGAGATAGTGGGTGCTGCAGCGGTGGCTATGACAACTCACGCATTCACAACTGCTCAAGTTCTTGATAGTAATGGAGACAATAGCGGTGGTGCTGGCAATGTGGCTGATAGCATGAATAATATTGCAACATCTGGCGCATTCAACGGTTCGGCAGCTGACAGTACGAAAACGGCTCTTGTGGCACAAGCTTATGCTAACGTGGCAAACTCGTCATATTCAAAAGGCGCAGTAGTTGATATTTTCCCTGCTGCAACTGGGATGCTTCAAGCAGCCAGTGACGATGGTCAGTTTGGTTTCAGATGGAGTAAATATCTGGATAATGTTGGCACAGGTTTAGATTTGGGTGTTTACTATGCTAACTACCATTCAAAAGTCCCTTATATTCAAATGAAAATGATGAACGGTGTATTTGCTCAAGATATTTTAGGCTCCTATTTATTAGCATCTGCTGACTATGCGGGAACTGATCTTTCTGCGCTTGGTCTACTGGTGGACTCGAATGGTGACAGTACGAATGCTGCGGGTGTTTATGATTTAAACGGTACTGAAGATCTTCATAAAGCTCTTTCAAATGCTGCTTTTTCAGAAGGACTATGCGATGCAGTAATGGGCACAACCATCAGAACAGCTTTTGGTTATGACAATACTAACACGCGTGGATTTATTGATACGTTACTTCAGCAAGCAAGTTTTGGTCGTGGCCTAATAGCTGGCGGAGGCAGAATGGAACACGCACACGATAGTTCAGCTTGTGCAGCAACTGCTAGCCCTTCTGTTGGAGGATCTGGTGCTGGTGTTCTTAGTACGGACGCTACCACAGCTTTGCTTGGAACTGGAGCAAGACTATTTGCAGCCGTTACTCCACTTAATTTTATGTCTTATCAAGGCATATTTCCTGAAGATAACCAAGTCTTGGGTGTGAGTTTCAATACCAACGTGAATGGAACAACCGTTCAAGGTGAGATAGCTTATCGTCCTGATTTCCCACTGGCAACAGGGGCAGGTGATCAGATTAACCAAATCGGCGATAAGACTGGCGCGAACGATGCCTTAAACATGGTGTCTGTTGCTGGTTTTAATGCGGCTGCAGCAGATAACTTAGCAGGACAAATAACAGTTGTTGAAGCACTTTCAGGTGGTGATTACTTTGATATAATTTCATCTTTTGAGCGATCTACACTTGGCAATGTTCAAGATGCAAACGGTAATGCAATTTCTGATGTACATTCATACACTGGCGCGTGGTATTACTCAAAACCATTTATTGAGTATGATACGTGGAGTGGTACATTTGGAACAACAACAGCATTTACAACAACGCATCCGATTACAGCAACATTAGGTGCTGACTCGTCAGCGTTGGTCTCTGAAATTGGATTTGTTTATGTTCCAGACATGAATAACAACAGCTATGGCTTCGTCGCTCGAAACGGCTTTAATGAAGGGGCGGGTTCAGCTACTACAAAATGCCTTGGTGCATTTGGACATTTGTCTGGATGGTCTAATTTAGGCGCTACAGCAGCAGCTTTGGAACCAAAATACACGGGTCTATCTGGATCAGGTGCGAGCTTGACCAATATTGGATCAGGTGTGGTTGATGCATTATTTGGTAATGGTGGTTATTGTGAAGATAATCCAGGTGCCGATGACTTTGCGGCAACATACAGATTACTTGGTACAGCGACTTATCAAAACTTCAATAACTCAAGGTGGACACTATCGCCAACAGTTATCGTTTCTCATGACTTCATGGGTTTTGCACCATCATCACTAGGTGGATTTGTTGAAGACAGAATGTCAGTTTACATTGGTGCATCTATGGGCAGAGGTGATCTGAGCATTACAGCAAGTTATGTCGACTACTATGACCTTGGTAACGATTATCAACAAAGAATGGCTGATAGAGACTACGTCTCATTATCAGTGTCTCAATCATTTTAATTAGGGAAGGGTAAAAAATGATGAAATCTAAAATAAAAAAATTAATTACAGCTCTGATAGCTTCTGTGGCATTATCTTCGACTGCAGTATTTGCGGAGGTTAAGTATTCTGTGACATCTGCAAATTTCATTGAATATGCCGACATGTTAACACCAGGACAAAAAGCTTTATTCATTGCATATCCTGATACGTTTCGAATCGATGTGTATGAAAATTCTCCAGCGTGTGAAGCGCCAGATGATATCAAAGCAATGTCTCAATCTAATGGAACATTAGTAAATGATAACGAAGGTTTTGAGGCGCCAAATGTTGGGCAAATACCTTTCCCAAATCCAACGCATCCTCAACATTTCGTGTGGAACTTTAGAATGAATTCAAGCTACGTTTCAAATGTGGCTCGAGTCGGAACGTCAACAAACGTTGCAGCGGATGGATCAATCGTGATTGGTCAGCAAGTAACAGACATTGTCTTCCCAAGAAATCCGAACACGAGATCTCAATACGCGGATCCAAATATTTTTGCCATGTTTATGCAGAAAAACCTTGGACCACCAAGAACAGCTGGTGTAGTTACACTTGTTCATGACTATATTGACAGTTATATTCAACCGCGAAAAGCTTGGGGTTATGCGCCAGCAACCAGACGTGTTAGAAGAGCTCCAAATATTTCTTATGACACAGTCCTTAATGCGGGTGGTGGTATTATCACAATTGACCAGTACAATGGCTTTAATGGAGCACAGGACAAATACGATTGGAGTTATGAAGGCATGAAAAAAGCTTTGGTACCAATGTATAATGATGTACTGATGAATACGGCAGTTGAAGATTCGCATACGCGTAATCACTTAAATCCTGATCACGTTCGCTTTGAAGAAAGAGATGTTCATGTTGTTCACGCTCAATTAAAACCGGGGCAAAGGCATTTATATGAATCTCGTACATTCTACTTCATCGATGACGATTATTATCATTTAGCACTGCATGACATGTATGATGGTAATGGTGATTTGATGAGAACATATATTGGCACAATCATTGCTGGACAATTTGGTGCATCAAAAGCCACTGAGTGTTTCTCTCAAGGAGAATTCACTTTTGACTTAGCGACACGATCTTACTCAGGAAACAATGTATTTGGTGAGGCATTTTATTCACAGCTTCCTGTTTACAATGGTGCTGAGGAAAAACCAGCAAGCTTCTATACGCCTGACGGTTTAAGACGATACGCTAGATAACAATCTTAATTAACGTATAATTAAACCCGACTTGATATTTTTAAGTCGGGTTTTAATTTATTCAAAACAGGATTGACTAAGTTGATGAAAAATTTTCTCAAAATAATACTTACATTTTTCGTCTTGAGTTCAGTGACGTATTCCACAGATTTTAATTTTGGATCAGGAAAAGCAGCGCTCTCCAAGTATGCATCGAATGCTCTGATCACGGCTATGGAGCATGTTTCAGGAAGGATCTATGCTGTAGGAGTGCACGGTATTATTATCTATACAGACGATGATGGGGAAAATTGGACACAATCTGAAAATGTTCCTTATACAAATACGCTCACAGATATCAGCTGTCCAACGATTGAGCTTTGTTGGGCAACAGGACATGATTCAACGATTTTGCACAGTAGTGATAATGGTGTGAATTGGACCATACAATTTCAAGACATCGATTTTGACGCACCTTTATTATCCATTCATATGTATGACGATAAAAATGGTATTGCACTCGGGGCTTTTGCGCTGTCACTTAGAACAAATGATGGTGGTAACTCGTGGGGATATTTATTCATCAGTGATGACGATTACCAACCTCATCTTAACTATGCCTTTAGTGATCCCCAGTTGTGGCGAGTATCAGCTGCTAACGAGGGCTTCGCAGTAGGCGAGCTAGGTAAGTTTTATTTGTCTCCAGACAAAGGATTGACATGGATGACGATTGATACTGGCTACCCTGGTTCTTTGTGGTCAGGTATTAAAGCTGATGTAGGGATCTATATATTATTGGGTATGTCAGGCAATATCATTATTGCTAAAGAACTAGATCCTAATGCTGAAGAGCCATCTGCTGACAAGTTTACTGGACTGGGGTGTTTTGAGGGAGGAATGTATGATGGAGATTGTAAAGTATTTACATTCGAATACCAAAATATTGGGGTCAAAAATAGTTTAACCAATGCGATTATTCTCGATGATGGAAGAATTGCCATAAGTGGCAACAGTGGAACAGTGACAATTGTTGACTTATATAACAAAAAAAATATTGAAACATGTGTACGGTCTGATCGATTAAGTAATACATCAATCGTTAATTTAGGTAACGATGAATTTCTCATTGCTGGGCAAAAAGGAGTAAGAAAACACAGCATGTCGCAATGCTACGAAAACTTTGTCTCTGATGATCCAGCGTTGCAAGACTCTTATTACACAGTTGATTTAAGTTAGTCATGTCAAGAGTTGAGGGTAAAGTAGCAATCATTACAGGAGCAGCTTCGGGATTAGGTTTTGCCGCTGCTCAAAAACTTCTTGAAGAAGGTGCAAAGGTAATGCTGTCCGACATTAATGAAGAAGTGATTAATTCTATGTCTGAGCGGCTCAGTCAATTTAGTCAAACACAATTCAGTACCTGTATTCACGATGTCACCAATGAAGACTCATGGATTGAGTTGATAGATAAGACTGAAAAAGTTTTTGGCAAAATTAATATTCTTGTTAACAGTGCAGGCATTAGTTTGGGCGCCGATATAGTCTCCACTGATTATGAAATCTGGAAAAAAGTTCACGAAGTTAATTTAGATAGCGTCTTTTTGGGCTGTAAATATGCTATTCCAAAGATGAGTGCTCATGGACATGGATCCATTATCAATATTTCCTCAATTTCAGGAATTGTAGCTGGTTGGAATACAGCTGCATATAATTCATCAAAAGCAGGTGTTCGATTGCTAAGTAAATCGGTTGCATTGTATTGTGCAAAAAAAGGTTACGATGTTCGTTGTAACTCCCTTCATCCTGCTTTTGTTAACACACCCATTTTAGATCCACTCAAACAGGCTTTTGGTGCGGATGAGGCAGTTGCAAAACTGGCAAGACAGATCCCGATGAATAAAATAGGTGATACTGATGATGTTTCATATGCCATTTTATATTTAGCCTCTGATGAATCCAAATTTATGACAGGAACAGAGATTATTCTTGATGGCGGCTTAAGCGCAATGTAGTTTCTTAAATGAAACTATGACACAAAATAAAAAAGCACTAATGGTTGTTCATCAACCTCGATCAAGTACAGGAGACGTTGGCCTTAAATTAATTGAACGCGGTTACGATTTAGACGTTAGGCGACCAGTCATGGGAGAGAAGCTTCCAAAGACAATGAATGATCATGACTTGGCTGTCATTTATGGAGGTCCACCAAGCGCGAATGATAATCTTGATTATATAAAGTATGAAATTGATTGGATATCAACAGTTCTAGGGTCCGATAAACCGTTTTTGGGTATTTGTCTTGGTGCGCAGATGTTAGCAAAAAACTTAGGTGGTACTGTTCAACGTGCAAAAGATCATTTATTTGAAATAGGTTTTTATGATGTTAAACCAGCTGGTGATGGTCATAAAATATTCCAAAGTCAAAAAACATTTTTTCAATGGCATAAAGAAGGATTTACTGTTCCCTCTTCCTGCCAAGTCTTTGCTCACGGTGAAACATTTCCTCAACAAGCTTTTCGTTACAAAAATGCAGTAGGTATTCAGTTTCATCCTGAGGTCAACCTCAAAATGCATTTACGGTGGCTGTATTTTGCAGGATATATGTTAAGGGAGAAAGGTGCACAAAACCGTCAACAACAAATGAGCTTGAGACTTAGTCATGGAAAAAAAATAAATATGTGGTTAGACTCTTTTTTAGATAACTATTTATTAAGAGATCACAAATGAATTCATTAATTATACTTCTTGACCAGATTATTAATCTTTACACCTGGGTTCTTATAATCAATGTCATATTCAGTTGGTTGATCGCAATGAATATTTTTAATACACAAAACGGAATTATTATTGCGATTTATTTTGGTACGAAAAGATTGACGGATCCCCTACTGAATCCCATTCGAAGTTTTCTACCAAATTTAGGGGGCATTGATATATCACCAGTAGTCTTGATTTTAATTTTATATTTTATAAGAAATCTTCTTTATGAGTATTTTTATATTGGAGTTTCCATTTAAATGACAAACGTTGCAAAGGTCATTAATGGGAAACTCATAGCGTCCGAACTCAGAGCTGAAACCGCTGTTAAAGTAGAGAACTTTAAAAAGGAATTTAGCAAAGTACCTACATTAGCTGTTGTTCTTGTGGGCGAAGATCCCGCAAGTCAAGTTTACGTCAGTACCAAGTCAAAAATGGCAAAAGAAATAGGTATGGATGTTGAAGACCATTACTTGGATGTAACTGTATCAGAAGAAAAATTACTTGAGGTCGTGAATATGCTTAACAACGATCAAAAAGTGAATGGAATATTAGTTCAACTGCCTCTGCCTTCACATATAGATTCCCGACTAATTATTGATGCCATTGATCCCATTAAAGATGTAGATGGTTTTCATGCCATCAATGTCGGACGAAATTCAATAGGTGGCGACTTACTCGATAAGACATTTACACCATGCACACCATTGGGTTGCTACTTAATGCTGAAGAATCATATTTCTGATATGAAAGGTTTGCATGCCGTTATTATTGGTCGGTCAAATATTGTGGGAAAGCCAATGGCTCAGTTATTGTTAGAAGAGTCTTGCACTGTCAGTATTGTCCATTCTAAAACTAAAAATATTGAAGAGATGACTAGACAAGGAGATATTGTGGTTGCTGCTGTTGGACGACCTTTAATGGTGAAAAAAGAATGGATTAAACCTGGAGCAGTTGTGATTGATGTTGGTATTAATAGGGTCGACAACCCCAATACAGGCAAAAACAAACTGGTCGGTGATGTTGATTATGATGGTGTTGCAGAAGTGGCTTCAGCTATTACGCCTGTCCCCGGGGGTGTCGGACCAATGACTATAGCGTGTTTGTTAAAAAACACCTTAGATGCGGCATTGAGACAAGAAAAATCCAAGTAAATTGAGACACAACAATATAAATAACGTTAATTTATCGTAAATACTCTCATAAATAACTCGTGTAAGCATTTTGATGTCGTTATCATTTGTTAAAGTGTCAAAATAAGAATAATTTTTTCTATATTTGATATCCTCATCATTCTTGTTAAGATATAGAACTAAAATTTATACAATTAAAAATACGAGGGTTAATTATACTATTTTTATGAGATTCAATTTAATAAATACTTTTTCTCTTCTGTTAGTATTATTTTTTTTTCCAAATATTACTCAGGCAGAAACTTATGAATGTCAGGCATCAGACCCAGAAGGTGGGTATCTCGATTATTTAAATGATTTCGCAGAAGAAATATCTGATTTAACAGATGGTGAAGTTGAGTTTGAATTTGTTGAAGCGGGAGCACTTGTACAAACAAATCAAATTTTAGAGGCTGTTCATACCAATGAAATTGATTGTGGGGTTTCCTATACTCATTATTGGGATAAATTTCATCCAGCTGCTATGCTTTTTGGTTCACCCATGGCAGGTGCTGGTTTAGGTATTGATAATATTTCCTACTACTCCTGGTATTTAAATGGTGGTGGAAAAAAACTTTATAAAAGATTGTGGAGAGAAATGGAAAAAGACATCGTTGGATTTCATATAGCTCCATTTGGTCCCGAGGCACTCGGATGGTTTACCACCCCAATAGAGTCAATGGATGATTTTAGAAATAATGTAAGTGCGTATAGAGCGCCTCCAGGACTTCCAGGTAAAACGTACAAAGACGTTGGGGTTAACGCAATGTCGCTTGGTGCTAAAGATTTATTGCCTGCCCTTGAGCAGGGCATTATTGATGCAGCGGAATGGTGTTGTCCTGCTCCAGATAGACAATATGGAATAAGTGAAGTATTAAAAAATTATTATCTTCAGGGTTTACATCAAGTTGTAGTGAATGGAGATCTTTATATCAATAAAGATATATATAAAGAATTTTCAAAACAGCAAAAACAAGCTATTGAGACTGCTGCCAACGCGTCTCTCATGAAATTTGTTGCTAGGAGAATTATGAATAATGGTAAGGCATTAAAAATTTTAACAGAAGATGAGGGAGTCATCTTGCATGATACACCAGATGACTACTTTACTGAGTTTTCAGCCGCGGCATACAAAAATATACAAGAACTAAAAGAAACAGATAGCTTTTTTGCAGAAGTTTTTAATTCTATGGAAGAATTTGCTGAAGTAGCTGTTCCGTATTGGAGCAATGCGCAACTTTCCAATGCAAAACTTGGAAAAGCTTATGCAGACTCACTTAAATAAGTTTCTATTTCTATTTTTTTTATTAATTCCATCCATTTCTCATTCTGCGGGGACAATCACAGATAATAGTGATCTGTTATTTACTGAATCACTAATTGAAAATGATGAAACTATTACCTCTAATGAATATTCATCTGACCCTAGATTCTATCAATTACTTTCTGCAGAAAACTGTGATGTTCTCTACAATGAAATTGATTTTAGTCGTTTCAACACCCAAAATTTAAATGTTCAATATGATAATATTATAAAATCAATAATTCTTAGGCCTAAAGAGTTCAAATATAATATAAATTTTTTAGAACAGTCTTTTAAATTTCAAGCTAAGGAGATGAATACAGCTTTATTTCAGTTTCAATCGTTCGATATGAATATTTTGAAAGAAATGAATGAGGTAAAAAAAAATATTGAAGAAAATCAATCAGCAGACAGTGAAAATGCAATTATTTGTGAATATAATTTATTAGAAAATATAGAGACTAATAAGTTTCCAGACCTTTCAATCAACTTCGAAAATGCTCAGATTATTGATATTGGCAGCATAAGTTCAAAGATAAACGTATATTATGACGGCACAGTTGAATACTTCTTTAAAAATTATACGTATCAATTTGATAAATCTAACTTTGACTTATCCAAATTTCCTTTTGATTCTCATAATATTCAAACAGTCATAAGATTAAATATGGATAATTCCGCAAAAGTTTCTCCATCCAGTTATTATGTGAAAAAATTTAATTTTTTAAATCAAAATAATTTTCAATTTATTAATACTCCTGAATTTTCAATTGATAATGTGAATATAAATTTTGGTTCGGTGGGTGGATCACAAACTATTAGAATGGATTTCATTGCTTCAAGAGTCAGTTATTCTTTCATTTTTAAATTTTTATTGCCCTTATTTTTTATAACATTGGTATCATTTTCATTATACGGTTTTATTAATGATCGAGCTGTGGGAGACTCAATTACTCTTCTATTATCAATGACTATCTTTAGTCTTGTAGTAAATGATTCTCTACCCGTAACGCCTTATATAACTTTTTATGATGCATTATATTTCATAAGTTTTATTTCAATTGGCATTTTTGTTTTCATTAAAATTTTTATATACAAACTTTTTCAACTTAACCATCTAAGGTTAGGAATTGCACTTTCACATATCAGTATTTATTTGATTGCAATACTATTATGCACAATAATTTATTTTAACTAATTACTGAATCTTTATTGCCTTGTAGCTTTTGCTTCGTAACTTATTTTTTGTCTCTTAGTCTAAGAGCATTCAGCTTAATAAATCCCTCAGAGTCTTTTTGGCTATAGATGTTATCTGACTCAAATGTTGCTAGATCAAGGTTATACAGACTCTTATCTGATTGTCGCCCGGTAACGATAACATTTCCTTTATAGAGTTTAAGATTGACCGTTCCCTCAACATTTTTTTGACTTTGATCAATCATTGATTGAAGCATATCTCTTTCTGGAGAAAACCAATAGCCATTGTAAATCAGCTCTGCATATTTAGGACTGGCGCTATCTTTCAGATGAGCGGCTTCTTTATCAAGCGTAAGGCTCTCAATAGCTCGGTGAGCATGATATAAAATTGTACCTCCTGGAGTTTCATAAACTCCTCTGGATTTCATTCCAATATATCTATTTTCAACTAAATCAATTCTGCCTACACCATGTTTTCCACCTAATTCATTGAGTTTTTTTAAAATTTTAAATGGGCTCATAGTTATGTTATTCACTGAGCATGCGTCCCCAGATTTGAACTCAATCGATAATTCTTCTGGCTTATCAGGGGCATCATATGGCGAAACTGATCTTGAATACACATATTCAGGTGCCTCTTGATTCGGGTCTTCTAAAACTTTTCCTTCAGCCGAGGAATGTAATATATTTTCATCAATACTAAATGGCTGCTCTCCTCTCTTATCTTTAGCTATTTCAATGCCATGCTTATCAGCATATTCAACAAGTGAGGTCCTTGAGGTAAGATCCCATTCTCTCCACGGACTGATGATTTTAATATCAGGTTTATGGTAGTAGTAACCTAATTCAAATCTAATTTGATCATTCCCTTTACCTGTTGCACCGTGCGACACTGCATCTGCATTCACTTTATTAGCAATTTCAATTTGCTTTTTGGCAATTAATGGTCTCGCTATAGATGTACCTAAAAGATAGTAGCCCTCGTATAATGGATTTGCTCTAAACATAGGAAAGACATAATCACTAACAAACTCCTCTTTTAAATCTTCAATGAAAATTTCCTTTGTATCTTGTTGTTCAGCCTTAAGTTGAACAGAATTAAAATCTTCATCTTGTCCAAGATCGGCAGTAAATGTGACAACTTCACAGTTATAGGTCTCTTTTAACCATTTTAAAATGACAGAAGTATCCAGCCCTCCTGAATAAGCAAGCACAACTTTTTTTATATTATCCATTAGCTCTTAATTCGCTTTTTCTAATTTTAACACTTGAGGATTTTAATTGGCCGCATGCAGCCATAATATCTTGTCCCCTTGTTTTCCTAACAGGGCTTGCATAGCCTGCATTTTTAATGATGTCACTAAATTTCTTAATTTGCTCTTTATCTGAGCATTGATATGGGGAATTAGGCCAAGGGTTAAAGGGAATAAGATTAATTTTTGCTGGAATTCCTGAAATTAATTTAACCAGTTTACGTGCATCAGCAAGGCCATCATTAACCCCTTTGAGCATCACATACTCGAACGTAATGCGTTTTGCATTTTTAGCTCTTGGATATTCTCTGCAAGATTTAATTAATTCTTTTAAGGGAAATTTTTTATTAATTGGTACTATCTCATTGCGTAATTCATCGTTTGTTGCATGCAATGATATTGCAAGCCTTGAATCCACCTCTTCTCCCCATTTCATTATTTCAGGCACTATACCTGATGTGCTTAGTGTTATCCTCTTTGTCGACAGTTGAATTCCCTCCTTATCACCCATAATCTCTGCAGCTTGTTTGACATTGTTATAATTATAGAGAGGCTCTCCCATTCCCATGAAAACAACATTTGAAATTTTCCTGCCATGTTTATGTGACCAATCAGATAATTCATCTTTAGCCACGAGTAATTGTGAAACAATTTCTGCACTGGTTAAATTACGGACTAATTTTTGTGTACCTGTATAGCAAAATGTACAATTTAATGTGCAGCCAACTTGTGATGACACACATAAAGTTCCTCGATTTTCCTCAGGAATAAAAACAGTCTCTATAAGGTTACCATCGTTGAGTTTGAATAACCACTTTTGTGTTCCATCAACAGATTTTTCATGTGTTTGTATTGTTGGTCTTTTAATTTGATAAAATTGAGAGAGCGCTGATCTTAACTCTTTAGATATCGAACTCATTTTTTCAAAATCAGTCTCACCCTTATTATAAAGCCAGTGCCATATTTGCTTAGCGCGAAATTTATCTTTCGCGTCAATAAAATCATTCGCGGTCAAGGACTCATATATCTCTGATTGACTTAGTCCAATTAAGTCTGATTTTTCATTTGTCATATTTGTTTACGAGCAGGCTTCGTCGATCGCCGCTAAAGCTTTTGTAAAGCCAATTAATGAGTAGGTGTCAGTAATTTTTGTTCCTCTGCTTGAGATACTCTTTACTTTAACTCGAGCACCATTTTTCATGTCTTTGATAAGTTTTTTACTATTTTCTCCCTCGGCAAGCCATGCTCTAGACTCAATTGTAAAAAACTTATAACTTGAGTTATTAATACTTACTTCAACCATACTTTTTGGTTTAAATGTAAATCCTGTATCAACACTGGCTTCATGAAATGTTCCATCATCCTTAAAATTCGTGATCATAAGAGCATGCTCACCCCTGTTCAAGTCTGATGGATTTGTAGCAATTGGTTGAGAAATTATATAGCAGATCTTAGAAGTGCCATCTTTAAATTCTTTTGCTTGCCAAGCCCCGCTTTTACCAAAAGATCCTAAATGGATCACGTCAATTACTGCAAAAGCATTTATTGAACTGAGCAACAAAATTGATAGAATAAGTTTGAAATTTAAAAATTTCATATTTGTCAATTTATATCGAGATTCATAATTATGAAAGCAATTGTTTGTAAAGAATTTGGGCCTCCGAGCTCACTTGTGTATGAAGACGTCGAAGTTCCTGAACTAAAAAAAAGTCAAATACTTGTTGATGTACACGCCGCTGGAGTCAATTTTCCAGACACATTAATTATTCAAGACAAGTATCAAGTTAAGCCACCTCTTCCTTTTTCACCTGGAGGTGAAATAGCAGGAACTATTAGTGCAATTGGTGAAAGTATAACGGATTGGAAAATTGGTGACGAAGTTGTTGCCATGACAGGGTATGGCGGTTTTAGAGAACAAGTTATTGTTAGTGCGGCACAGATCTATAAAAAACCAATCAGTATGGACTTTACTACCGCGTCTTGCTTTACGCTAACTTATGGCACTTCACAATATGCCTTAAAAAATCGTGGCCAACTCAAAGAAGGTGAAACGTTATTAGTTCTTGGAGCGGCTGGAGGTGTAGGTATATCAGCCGTAGAAATTGGTAAAGCATTAGGCGCTAAAGTTATTGCGGCCGCATCATCAGACGAAAAACTAAAAGTCTGCAAGCAGTATGGTGCGGATGAAGTGATTAATTATGGAGGCTATGATTTAACAGACCGTGATCAAGTCAAACAGTTTAGAAATGAAATTGCAAAAGCTACAGGTGGCAAAGGACCTGATGTTATCTATGATCCCGTTGGTGCTGATTTT
Source organism: uncultured Pelagibacteraceae bacterium (assembly GCA_902525595.1). Lineage (GTDB taxonomy): Bacteria > Pseudomonadota > Alphaproteobacteria > Pelagibacterales > AG-422-B15 > CACNXQ01. The sequence goes on from CABZHO010000001.1 coordinate 27,164, forward strand.
ACAGAGCCAGCATTAAGAAGTATCGCATGGAATGGACGTTTTTTAGTTATCGGTTGGGCTGCGGGTCATATACCTAAGATTCCGATGAATCTTTATTTGATTAAAGGCTGTTCAGCGGTAGGGGTATTTTGGGGACAATTTACTGCATTAGAGCCACAAAATCATTTAGATAATATGAACCAACTGACGAGCTGGTATGAAGAAGGTAAATTAAAAGCACCTGTTACAGAAGTTCTTCCACTTGAAAGAGGACAAGAAGCTCTTGAAACAATTCTTGCACGTAAAGCGACAGGCAAGATTGCACTGACAACTTCATTTTATAAATCTTAAAAGCTATATTATTTTTTCTTATTCATTTCTTGAGCCATATCAAGATCAAGTTTAGTTACCCCACTGGAATCATGCGTAGATAAAGTAACTACTACTGTGCTGTAGACATTAAACCATTCAGGATGGTGATCCTTCTTCTCAGCGTATATGGCCATTGCAGTCATCCAACCAAAAGCCTGTATAAAATCTTTGAATTTAAATGTCTTAGTTATTGCGTTACGGCCTTTGACCATTTTCCAACCCGATAACCGCTTAAGTTTTTGAGTAACTTCAGTTTTTGAAAGTTTTTTAATCATGGTGATGGGTTTGGGATCTCCTTATGTACATTTCTTATATCATTCATAATTTCTTTATTTAAATCAAGATGAACACTATCTATACAAGCTTTTAATTGTTCCATTGTAGTTGCGCCAATTATTGTTGATGTGACGAAAGGTTGTATATCGCAAAATCTGATTGCTAATTGAGAGGGATCGAGTTCATATTTTTTTGCAATTTCAACATACATCTCAACAGCCTTTGTGGTTTTTTCATTTTTGTATCTAAACATTAAAGGACCATCACCAAATAAAGCCATCCTTGACCCTTGAGGCATCTGTCCATTTAAATATTTTCCAGATAAAGTTCCTTGAGCTAGTGGCGAATACGCTAATAACCCCACTTGTTCATGTGCAGCAATTTCAGAAAGACCAATTTCAAAGCCTCTGTTAACCAAGTTATAGGCATTTTGAATTGAAGCCACGCGAGGGAGGCTCTTGGTTTTTGCATGCTCAAGATATTTCATCGTACCCCAGGGAGTTTCATTGGAGAGACCTATTTCCCTAACTTTTCCTTGTTTGACTAGCTCACCAAGAGCTTCAAGTGTTTCTTCAAGTGGAATTGAGTCTGAGGTGTCCATATGTTTATATTCAAGACGTCCGGAAAACGCTCCAAAAGGCCTATCAGGCCAGTGAACTTGATAAAGATCGATATAATCTGTTTGCAGTCTTTTTAAACTACCTTCAACGGCATAAAATATTTGTTCTTTGGAGAGTCTTGGAATCTCCTCATTTTCGCGTAACCATGACATACCAGAACGTCCTGCCACCTTTGTCGCAAGAATAACTTTGTCTCTGTTACTCCGTGACTTAAACCATGAGCCAATGTACTTCTCAGTAAGCCCTTGTGTCTTTGCTTTAGTAGGTATCGCGTATATTTCAGCCGTATCAATAAAATTTACTTCATGAGCTAATGAATAATCAAGCTGGTCGTGAGCATCCGCTTCAGTGTTTTGTTCCCCCCAAGTCATTGTACCAAGACAAATAGAACTTACATCTATATCTGATCGGCCTAATTTTCTAAATTCCATTTTTTTATTTCCTAAGAATTTTACTCATGGATAGTGCCATGTCACTTACTGTTTTTTCAACTGGTGTAGGTTTCCAGTTAAAAATAGTTACTGTTTGAGCATTATCTGTTTGATAGCTGCCTCTTTTGATATTTTTTAAAATACCTTTCATTTCTAAATTAAACAACGCAAAAACTCTGAACAGTATAGTGGGAATAATTTTAGTTGATACTTTTTCAAAGCCACTAGCCTTCACCATCTTAGCAATTTTTGTGATGTGATAATCATTTGTTGAAGTTGTAAGTATTCTTTTACTATCACTCGCTTCTGATTTAAGAGCTTTTACATGTAACATAGCAGTGTCCCTTACGTCTGATATATGCAGATACACGTCTGGCAAAGCAGGAAACTTACCAAGTATCATTTTAGCCATAAAGTTTGCGGATGCGCCCTTCGTATCATCACTCAGTAGTGGTCCCATTACAAAGCCTGGGTGGATAGTAGTCATTTTAAGATTGTTATTTTCTGGTAAATTAATAAATTCCCAAGCTAATTTTTCAGCAAGCGTCTTACTCTTATTATATGCACCCACATCTTTTGTTGTATTAGTCCAATCGTTACTACCACAAATTTTTTTATTATGTCCGTAAGCAATGGCTACAATGGATGATGTAAGAATAACTTTTTTTATACCAGCTTTTCGAGCTGCCTTAAGAGCTCTCATTGTCCCTTCTTTTGCTGGTTTTATGAGCTCTTCTTCATTTTTAGGTTCTCCAACTATAAAAGGAGACGCCAAATGAATCATATAATCACATTTTGACGCGCTATTATCCCAACCATCATCAGACATTAAATCGAGTTTGCAAAATTCTAGATTGTTGTCTGATACTTTTTTTTTCACAGCTTCTCGTACTTCATTTTCTCTACTCATATTCCTTAGAGAACCTCTTACTGCATATCCGTTATTTAATAATTCAGTTATGCAATGCAGTGCGATGTAACCCGATGCTCCTGTAACTAAAACCTTTTCCATTTATTCCCCTAAGTATATGTAATTACTTAATAAAATCTTAATAATTAATTACTTGTATTGATTAGCTTTATAATTATGTATTAAAATACATATAACAATTTTTACAAGAGGTTTTTAAAATATGGACTATCAAACTAGAGCTCAATCATCTCCTGCTATCGATGCAGGTCTAAGACAGTACATGCTAAGTGTGTATAATTATATGGCATCAGGATTAGCTTTAACAGGCTTAGTTGCGTACATGCTTTTTCAGGCAACCGCAGTTATGGGGCCAACTGGCGAAATTGTGGGACTGACAAGTTTGGGTGTAACGCTTTATACGGGACCTATGATGTGGGTAGTTGCATTAGCTCCTCTTGGAATTGTTATGTATATGAGTTTCGGTATTAGAGGTATGTCAGCTTCTCGTGCCCAAACCTTATTTTGGATCTTTGCCTTTTTGATGGGACTTTCACTATCGACGATTTTTTTAACTTATACGGGAGCAAGTATCGCAAGAGTATTTTTTATTACTGCAAGTACTTTTGGTGCCATGAGTATTTATGGATATACAACAAAGCGTGATTTAACAGGTTTTGGTTCTTTTTTATTTATGGGCTTAATTGGTATAATCATTGCTTCAATCGTAAATATATTTATGCAATCACCCGCTCTATATTTTGGTATATCAATTCTCGGCGTATTAATTTTCGTTGGTCTAACAGCATATGATACGCAGAAGATTAAAAATATGTATATGGCATATGATAGTGGTGAAGTTGCAGCAAAAAAAGCTATCATGGGTGCACTAACACTTTACTTAGATTTTATAAATCTATTTATTATGTTACTAAGATTATTTGGACAAAGAAGATAGTTAGACAATTCTCTTTAGTGAAAATTGTAAATACTGAGTAATATCCGTGAGTCGATTACTTTGTTTAAGGATATGGTTGTTTACATCCTTTAATTGAAACTTTTTTTGTTTTTTATTTGTAAAATTTTTTTTTACAATTTTTAAATGAGCTTTTTCAAAAGTACTTCTGTAAATAGAAAACATGGCCATACCACTTTGATGATCGATTGCGTAATCTCTCCAAACACCCTGACTTACTTTATTACCATAAATAGACAGTATTTGATTTAATTCAATTTTACTGAAACAAATTAAATTATGGCTTTGGTTATCTGAGGATGTATTAATGTAGTGAATAACCATTTATTTATAATACTGCTATATTTCATTAAAAAAATACCGAAAATTAAGCTATAAGCAGCCTTATTTTATTCAATTATGTCTTGAATTTTTATCAAAAACCCTGATATATCCTAAAAATATTAATTAAACTATGTCAAAAGCTGAAAAACTAGAATTTCAAACCGAAGTCAGCCAATTACTCAAATTGATGATTAATTCGGTCTATTCCGAAAAAGAAGTTTTTGTTCGAGAGCTCGTATCAAATGCATCAGATGCTTGTGATAAACTAAGATATCTCGCCACCACAAAAGAAAAACTTATTAAAGATGATCCAAATTTCAAAGTTCAAATATCTATAAATAAAAAAGAAAATAAAATCTCAATATCTGACAATGGTATTGGAATGAATAAAAAAGATTTAATTTCAAATCTTGGCACAATTGCCCGATCGGGAACTGCTCATTTTCTCAAGGAGTTATCAGAGTCAAAAACTAAAGACCTTTCACTTATCGGACAATTTGGTGTTGGTTTTTATTCAGCATTTATGGTTGCTGAAAAAACCAAGGTTATAACCAAAAAGGCCGGCGAAAATAAAGTCTGGTTATGGGAGTCGGATGGTGAAAACCATTTCTCAATTTCAGAAACTGACGATACTAATTTATTAGTATCTAATCGTGGCACTAAAATAGAGCTAACACTTACAAAAGAGGCAAAAGAATATTTAGATAAGACTAGAGTCGAAAATATTATACGTAAGTATTCAGACCATATTAGTATTCCTATCATTGTTCAGGATGGATCAGAAAAAAAAGATGAAACAATTGAACCTGTCAATTCGGCCTCTGCAATTTGGACAAGATCAAAATCTCAAATCACCAAAGAGCAATATAAAGAATTTTATAATCATGTTGGCCAAATGTTCGACGATCCATGGATGACGTCGCATTATAAAGCAGAAGGAAAAATAGAGTATACAGTTCTTAACTTTATTCCTTCTTCAAAACCTTTTGATCTTTATGATCCGGCACGTGAAAATAGACTCAAGCTTTACGTTAAAAGAGTTTTTATAACTGATAATTGTCCAGAGTTAATACCTCCTTACTTAAGGTTTTTAAGAGGAGTAATCGATTCAGAGGACCTTCCTCTAAATATCAGTCGTGAAATGCTACAAAATAATCCTGTTGTATCTAAAATAAGATCCTCACTTGTGAAAAGAACTATTTCAGACCTTAAAAAGAAACTTTTGAAAGAAAGAAATTCTTACGAAACTTTTTGGACAAATTTTGGACCAGTTTTGAAAGAAGGTATTTATGAAGATTTCGAAAAAAAGGACAGTCTACTTGAAATAGCGCTATTTAAAAACTCAAAGTCAAAAGACTTAATCACAATCGATGAATACATTGAAGGGATGGGTAAAAAGCAAAATGATATCTACTTTATGACTGGTGATAGCTATGAGAATATTCTAAATAATCCAAGTTTAGAAGGCTATAAATCAAGAAATATTAATGTTTTAATCTTAGATGATCCAGTCGATAGCTTTTGGACATCATCAACTCCAAGTTATAAAGAAAAGAATTTTAAATCAGTTACAAAGGGTATAGACGATTTAGGTAAACTAGATGGCAAAAAAGATAAAGATGCACAAAAAGACAATAAATCAATAGAGCCACTTATTAATCTCCTCAAGGAGAATCTCAAAGATAATGTCAGCGATGTAAGAATATCTTCAAGATTAACTGATAGTGCTGCTTGCTTAGTGGGAGATGAAAACTCAATGGATCCACAATTAGAAAAAATTTTACAGCAACACAATCAACTTAACCAGAATATGTCACTTAAAATTCTTGAAATCAATTCTGGGCACAAGCTTATAAAAAAACTCTCTAAAATGTGTACCAAAAAAGAAAATTTCTCAGAGATTAAAAGAATTTCATCTATTTTATATGAACAATCAAAAATTCTTGATGGAGAGAAACCCACTGATCCTGCATTATTTTCAAAAAATCTGATTGATACAATTTATTTATCACTAAAATAATTAAAATATTAGATATGAAAATAAGACTCATCATTTCAGGATATTTGAATTAACATACTTTCAATCAAAGGAATAAAATATGCATAAATTATTATTAACCATAACACTGGCTATCTTTTCTCTAACAGCAACATTATTTGCTACAGAGTTTAATGAATTATCTTTTTACGAGGGAAAAGTTGAAAAAGCTTACAATCAAACTGATCTACCAATGCTTCCAGGCAAATGGAAAATTTTTGATATGGAGAAATCTGGCAGTGTACCATCTGGAAACTTTTATGTTTATGCAACCCTTGCACCAGAAGCATTAGGAATTAATGATAATTTATTTTTCTTTGATTCGATCAACTACGCCGTACTCGGCTCAAGGTCAGAAGAAACTGAATACCGAAAAACTTTTTATGGATGTGAGTCAGATTTCTATGAAGCAGCAATTGTAAATACAATTAATATTAATTCTCGTGGTTCTGGAAATTTTGAGGAAACATGTGCTGGATACGCTGATGGTAATAATGGAAATCATAGTTTTTATTTTGTTGATTGTGCTGACATATGTGTCGAAGTAAATTTTGCTCTATATAATGAAGCATACTATATTGATGAGTCTAATTTTGTAGAAATTGCGGAACAAGTGTTTGATGAGATCAGATCTACAGTGTCTGGCAACAATCAGAATCCGTCATTGGAATTTTTAAACAGTTACAGAAAATAATTTAGGAATTTACTAGGTTTTTAAAAACGTATTGCAGTATTCCTCCGGTTTGCAGGTACTCAATTTCAGTTTCGGTATTAACTAAAAGTTTAATCGATATACTTTTGCTTTTTCCGTTATTGTTTTTTATCTGTGCTTTATAAAAACCTTGTGTTTGAATTTGGTCTTTAACGTCTAAAATACTAATTGTTTCAGATCCGTTAAGTTTAAGTGATTTTCTGTTGTCTTTACCTTGAAATTGAAAAGGTAAAACACCCATCCCTATTAGATTTGATCGATGTATTCGTTCATATGACTCGGCAATAACAGCTTGAACACCAAGCAATTTGGTTCCTTTCGCTGCCCAATCTCTCGATGAGCCCATTCCATAATCCTTACCAGCAATAATAATTAAAGGGGTTTTTGCTTTTTGATATTTAACTGAGGCGTCATAAATAGACATTTGTTTTTTTGAAGGTATATGAATTGTATAACCACCTTCGATATTATTGAGCATCTCATTTCTAATTCTTATATTAGCAAATGTACCTCTCATCATTACTTCATGGTTTCCTCGTCTCGCACCAAAAGAGTTAAACTCCGCGCGACTTACATTTTTTTTCTTCAAGTAACTACCTGCAGGTCCGTCATCTTTAATAGCTCCAGCCGGACTAATATGGTCCGTTGTTACAGAGTCACCAAATATTCCAAGTATATTTGCATTTTTAATATTTTTTATGTTGTTAGAATTAAGATCTAATTTTTTGAAATAGGGAGGATGCTGAACATATGTAGAATTTTTATTCCAATTATAAGTTAGACTTTTAGGTGATTTTACAGAGTTCCATTTCTTGTCACCTTTAAAAACATTTTTATATCGTTTCTTATAAAGCGTAGAAGTAATTGTTTTATTTATCACTTTTTGAATTTCTTTAGTACTAGGCCAAATATCGTTTAAAAAAATCTTTTTGCCTTTCTTATCTATACCCAATGGCTCTTTTGTAAGATTTATTTTTGTTGATCCTGCCAGCGCATAAGCTACGACTAGGGGCGGTGATGCTAAATAGTTAGCCTTTACAAACGGGTTTATTCTGCCCTCAAAATTTCTATTTCCTGATAAAACACCACTTACGATCAAATTGTTGTTACTAATCGTATTAGAAATATTTTCATTTAGTGGACCAGAATTCCCAATACATGTTGTACATCCAAAACCCACAAGATTAAAGCCAAGTAAATCTAGGTATTTTTGTAGTCCAGACTTAGATAAATAATCAGTTACTATTTTCGATCCAGGAGCAAGGGATGTTTTAACCCATGGTTTTGTTTTCAGTCCAAGCTTTATAGCTTTTTGTGCAAGTAAACCTGCACCAATCATAACATTTGGATTTGATGTATTTGTACAACTTGTAATAGCAGCAATTGCAACATGGCCATGATTTATTTCGAAATTTTCTCCAGCTACTTTACTAGGAATACTTAGATTTTTCTGGGCAAAATCAGTTTTGAGGGATTTGTGAAAATTGTTTGCCACATTTTTTAATACAATTTTATCCTGAGGTCTTTTAGGGCCTGCAAGGCTTGGCTGAATTTTTGAAAGATTAATTTTCATCGTATCAGAGTATACCCTGTGATTAGGCTTATAATCTTCCCACAGACCTTGTTGTATGGCATATCTTTTTACAAGTTGAATTTCCTCTTTATTTCTGCCACTAACTTTGAGAAATTTTATTGTTTCATTGTCAATTGGAAAAAAGCCACAAGTAGCTCCATATTCTGGAGCCATATTTGATATAGTTGCTCGATCTGGTATTGATAATTCTTTTAATCCATCGCCATAAAATTCTACAAATTTACCAACTACACCTTTCTTTCTTAATTGTTCAGTGATGGTTAAGACAAGGTCAGTTGCAGTAATGCCTTCTTTAATTATACCCCTTATTTCAAACCCAATAACTTCTGGGACAACCATCGAAATCGGTTGACCAAGCATTGCAGCCTCGGCTTCAATTCCACCGACACCCCATCCCAAAACAGAAAGTCCATTTATCATCGTTGTATGACTGTCCGTACCAACTACAGTATCAGGGTATGCTAGTGTAAAATTGTTACCATTAATCTTTTTATCTTCAGACCAAACTGTTTTTGCGAGATATTCTAAGTTTACTTGGTGACATATTCCTGTACCAGGTGGGACCACTCTAAAGTTATCAAATGATTTTTGACCCCATCTTAAAAATTCATATCGTTCAATATTTCGTTTATATTCTAAATCTACATTCGCTTTATATGCAGTTGCACTGCCATACTTGTCTACCATAACAGAGTGATCAATAACGAGATCAACAGGTGATAAAGGATTAATCTTATTGGGATCACCGTTTTTTTCCTTTATAGCCGATCTCATAGAAGCAAGATCAACTACTGCAGGCACACCAGTAAAATCTTGCATTAATACTCTTGCAGGCCTGAAGTTAATTTCTTTCTTAATTTTTTTATTTTTTTTCCATTTTTGAAAGGCTTCTATGTCCTTTTTATAAACTGTTTTTTGGTCTTCATTTCTTAACAGATTTTCAAGAAGGACTTTTATTGAAAACGGTAAAGACGAGATATTTTGTACGCCGTTTTTTTCAGCACTCTTAAGGCTATAGTATGTATAAGATTTTTTGCCTATTTTTAGGGTTTTTTTTGTTTTAAAGCTATCGTACATAGAGGGTTTACTGGCACTATATTTAGACTAATTTAAATAGCTATCAATAGAAAGTTTACATGAAAGAGCTAAGAATTGAAGATTTAAACTGTTATAGGGGAAGTCATTTGGTCCTTAAACGACTAAATTTCTCTATAAACTCTGGTGAAACACTTTTAGTTAGAGGAGATAACGGTTCTGGCAAGACAACGCTGCTAAGAGCGTTATCAAATTACATAAGATCATATGAAGGTAATATTTATTTTGATGAACTTAAAACAAAGGAAGATCATAAATATAAAAATAAATTTACTTTTATAGGACAAAAAAACTCTCTGAAAGATAATTTGTCAGTAAAAAAAAATCTTAAGTTATGGGAATTTTTATATAATAGAAAAATCTCTCCTATTGAAATATTGAGTGAGTTTAATCTTTCTCAATTAATTGATGACGATGTATCTTCTCTAAGTGATGGACAAAGAAAATGTATTTCAATCCAAAAACTAAGATTTTCAGAGAGCATGTTATGGTTCTTAGATGAACCTTTTGTATTTTTAGATGAAAAGAATTCAAAAATACTTATGAAAAAAATTGAAAATTTTAATAAAAAAAATGGAATAGTAATTGTCACAACAAATATTGATTTAGGATTAAAATTTCAAAAAGAGATTAATTTAAATGTATAATTTGATTTTAAGAGATTTATATTTAGCTCTGTATTCAAGTGCCAACTTTTTTTATACATCATCTTTCTTCATACTGATACTAGTACTGTTACCATTTATTTTTGGGACAAGTATTGATCAATTACAATTACTGTTTAAAGGGATCTTATGGATAGGCCTTTCATTATCAATCATATTAACGATGGAAAGAATATTCAATACTGATTACGAAGATGGTAGCTTGGATATAATATTACAAAAAAATTCTTCATTAGAAATAATTGTAATTAGTAAATATATTTCTCATTGGGTAGTTTACTGTTTACCGTTGTTTATTATTCTACCTCTTTTAAGCTTACTTTTTTACCTTAATACTTCTGATGTATTTGCCATTTTTCTAAATCTCTTGCTAGGTTCATTTGGTATGATTTTTATTGCGACTTTTGTTAGTGCTCTGACTTTAGCTGCTAAAAGAACAATATTCTTGAAGGCGATCATAATGATACCGTTATTTGTCCCCTTTGTTATATTTGGTTCAGGAGACAATTCATGGTTAATTTTGCTTGCTTTATCAATGCTTTCATTTGTGGTTTCAATTTATGTATCAACCTATGGTCTGCGTCTATATGGAGAATCGTAAACCTTTAGAAAAAATATATATATAGCTTAATGTATTTTAGGGTAACAAAAAATCACATCAATGCTATCAAAGCTGCTAATCCATATTTGATACTTAGCACTGTCACTGCTTTTGTAATTGGATTATATTATGCGCTGATTCAATCACCACCTGATTATATACAGGGTGACTCGATGAGAATAATGTATATTCATGTTCCTTCTGCGTGGTTTGCTCTTATGTGTTATACAATCCTTGCTGGCTCAAGTGTTTTATGGTTTATCACACGAAATCCAACCTTCAACTTAGTTGCAAGATCTATTGCCCAGATAGGAATGATGTTTACAGTATTGTCGTTAGTTACAGGAAGTATATGGGGAAAACCAACCTGGGGAGTGTGGTGGGTATGGGATGCAAGATTGACGTCTATGCTTTTACTTTTTTTTCTTTATCTTGCATATATTTTTTTATGGCAAGCCATCGCTAACAAAGACATTGCGTCAAAAATATCAGCTGCTTTAGCAATTATCGGTTTTATAAATATTCCAATCATAAAATTCTCAGTAGACTGGTGGAATACATTGCATCAACCTCCATCTATCTCAAAATTATCGGCCCCTAGTATTGATGTTAGCATGATGTTGCCCTTATCAATTATGACACTTGCCAGTTTACTATTTTTAATAACAGTTTTTTTTATACGATTCAGAATTGAAGTATTAGATAATAAAATTCTGAGAGTAGGAGATGAAATATGACTGATCTAATGTATATGGGCGGCTATGCAGCATTTGTATGGTCTGCATATGCTTTCTTTTTTTTCTCTATAATTATGCTCTTTGTCTTCAATTTTATGAAGTTGAAGAATAAAGAAAAAATTCTCAAAGATAATGACAGCAGGCGTGACTGAAAAAGTGAAAAAAAGACTTACGAAATTCTTATTAAGCTTAATCATTGTTTCAATAGCAGTTCTTCTGATTGTTTATAATCTCAAAGATAATATTGTATATTTTTACAGCCCCAGTGATTTGATTGAGGAAAATTTAAACAGAGGTCAAATTATCAGATTAGGCGGCCTTGTTAAGACAGACTCTGTGTTCAACGAAAGTGAAAGTATATTTCATTTTAAAGTTTCTGACGGAAATGTGCATATAAACGTGAAATATGAAGGCATTTTACCCAATCTATTTGCCGAAGATAAAGGGGTTGTTGTGGAGGGGATTTATATGAATGACGGCAGATTTATTGCCAACAAAGTTTTAGCTAAGCATGACGAGAATTATATGCCACCGGAGGTAATACAGACATTAAAAGATTCAGGAAATTGGCAGGGTCAATGAGTACAACAATATATTATATTTCCAATATATTAATTATTATTTGTCTCGTCTCTTCACTACTGCAGACAAGATATTTATTTAATATAAATAAATTTAATAACTTGAGTGTTTCATTCTTAGCAACTATTCAACTCTTTTCAATTTTAATTGCCTTTGGGCTTTTGATTTATCTTTTTTTAATATCGGATTTTAGTTTCGAGTTAGTCTATTTAAATTCCCATTCAGAAAAACCATTGATTTATAAATTTTCTGGTGTGTGGGGAAATCACGAAGGTAGTATGCTTTTATGGATTTTAATTTTAGTGCTGTTCAATTTTTTCTTTTCTTTATTTTCATTTAAGAGAAAAATATTTCAAAATCTTACTGTATCTGTTCAAAGTTTAATGATATTTGGCTTCACGTTATTTATTCTATTTTTATCGAATCCATTTAAGTTAAGTGAAAATAATTATGCAGACGGAATAGGACTAAATCCAATTCTACAAGACCCATTACTCGCTATTCATCCGCCTGTTTTGTACCTTGGATATGTTGGTTTTTCTCTTGTATTTAGTTTTGCAATTGCGGGGTTAATTTGTAAAGAAATAGATAAAACCTGGGCATCAATCATAAAACCATGGGTCTTTATCGCTTGGTCATTTTTGACTGCAGGCATCGCTCTTGGTTCGTTTTGGGCATATTATGAATTAGGTTGGGGCGGTTACTGGTTCTGGGATCCAGTTGAAAATGCATCACTAATGCCTTGGTTGGCAGCGACAGCTCTCATACATTGTGTTGTGGTTCTTGAGAAAAAAAACACTATGCAATCGTGGACTATTGTCTTGGCGATCATGACGTTTTCCTTAAGTTTGATAGGAACCTTTCTAGTTAGGTCAGGAATTTTAAACTCTGTTCACACTTTTGCTTCTGATCCTGGACGTGGTTTATTTATTCTAATTTTCTTATTTACCGTTCTTTTTGGCTCTTTTTTTCTTTTTGCCATTCAATCTGAAAAGATTAATAAACCTGACTTATCATCGTTGGTAAGCAGGAGTACAGGCATACAAATTAACAATTGGTTGTTGATGACAATTCTATCAATTGTATTTATTGGAACAATGTATCCCCTAGCAACAGATCTTTTTTTCAATCAAAGTTTAACGGTTGGACCTCAGTATTACGCGATCACAATTACCCCTTTGATTATTATTTTTATATTTTTTATGATTTTCTCACCAAGGTTAGGTTGGAAAGAGAGTAAGTTGATAAATCTTATTATGAGCATGAGATTTATTTTAATATCTGTTTTATCGCTCTCTTTTATTATTAGTTTATATTTTGATCTATTTAATCTAAGTGAAATTACAATAATTTTTTTAAGTCTCATTTTAGTTTTTACTTCTCTTAAATCTGGATTTAGTCTCTCTGGTAAAAATACAATTATCAAATCTAATTTAGGCCAAAATATAGCACATGCTGGATTTGGAATTTTTATGATTGCTGTTGTTAGTAATGCCGTTTATTCAAAAGAAAAAATATATGATGCAAAAGTTGGAGATAGTTTAGAACTAAGTGGATACGTTTTTAATTTTAAAAAAATAGAACAAGTTGAAGGGGCAAATTTTAATTCACTAAAAGCGTATATTGATCTTGAGAAAGAAGAAAAGACACTAGACGAGTTTACCCCAGAAATTCGTTTTTATTCTGATCCTCCAACAATTACTTCCGAAACAAGCATAATCCATAAATTTTTTTCAGATATTTACGTAGTGATGAATGTACCACAAAATCAGCAGTCGGTCAGTGTTCGTCTCCACATAAAGCCCTTTATGAATATTTTGTGGTTTGGAGTAATTATGATTATTTTAGGCGGTTTAATAACAGCTTTTCTTAAAAGGACAAGAATTGATGAAGTATAATTATTTTAAATTTATTCCTTTGATCTTCATAATTGGATTTGGAATCTTTTTTTACTTCTCGCTTAGTAATGACACATCCAAGTTATCCTCTCCATTAATTGGAAAAAAACTACCCTCTTTTACTGTTCCAGAATTGCTCTCCAATGGGGAATTCATGGATAAAGACCTAGGGGGAGCGATACCAGTTATATTGAATGTATGGGCTTCCTGGTGCATTCCTTGTCGAGTTGAGCATCCAGCTTTAATGACATTGGCAAACATGGATGAAATTGATGTATACGGTTTAAACTATAAAGACGATGAAGAAGAAGCAAAAAAGTTTATTGATGAACTTGGAAACCCTTTTAAAAAAATCGGCATAGACCGTTCTGGTAGAACAGGTATTGATCTTGGAGTTTATGGGATACCTGAGACTTTTATCATTAAGGATGGCCATGTACTCTATAAACACATTGGCCCAATTCATGTGAATGAAATTGAGGAGAAAATCTTACCTATTTTGAATAAGGAACGTAAGCAATGAAAAAAATATGCTTGATATTTTTTTTATTAATTTCAACCAACATGTCAATCGCTGAAGAAAATAGAGCTATAAACTTATTCAAAGAAGTTAGGTGTTTAGTTTGTCAGGGTCAAACTATTCACGAGTCAAATGCTGAGATGGCCGAAGATTTAAAAGAAGTGATTAGGGAAAAAATAGATCAAGGCCAGACAGATGGTGAAATCAAAAGTTTCTTAATAGAGAAATATGGCAATTGGATAATTATGACTCCACCATTTAACGGGCTTACATATTTGTTGTGGTTTGTGCCATTGATTATTCTTTTATTCGGTATTTACTTTATTTTGAGTAAAAAAAATCACAAAGTCTAAATTCAGACACTTTGTTGATTTTTTTAAGACAAATTTTTGTTATTTGTTATAAGCTGAGCACAAGGAGAACTAAATTATGAAATTTAAATTTTATAGCATTCTAGGTATATTTTTTTTAAGCCTAGGTTTTGCATTTGCAGGCGGATTAGATGAAGATCCTAACGAATCAAAAGATTATGACGGCGTAGAATTAACAACAAGAGAGGACATTGCAGACTTTCAAGATGAGCAAGAAAAGCTTTATGAAAAAGTAGACGAAATACTTAGTGCTCAGGGTAATAATTGTAACGGTGAAGATAATGTCGTTAAGTGGTCTGGTGGATGTGTAACTTGGTCAGGTGGTTATCAACAAGATGGAGTAATAAGTGATAATTTCGTTAGATATGGGTCATAAAATATCAGTCCAATGAAAAAAATATTTTGCACTATTATAGTTATATTGTTTTGCGGAATTAACTTGCAGGCCGATGAAAAAAATATGTGGTCTTACTCTATAGGGCAATTTGATGTAAATGATACGGTCGACTCATTTGAATTAAGAGCTGAATACTTATATTCTTATAATATTTTCCAAAATAATTATCAGTTAAAACCATTTTTAGGCGTTATGAGAAACGGAGATGATGGAACATATTTATATTCAGGACTAAGAAGAGACAGTAAAATTTCAAAAAAATGGTATTTCACACCAAGTTTTGCTGCTGGTTACTATGACAGAGGTGATAGTAAAGATCTAGGCCATAATTTACAATTCCGAAGTCAAATTGAGTTCTCTTATGAGCTTGGATCAAGCCGTATCGGATTTAATTTAAACCATATTTCTAATGCCAGTATAGGGGATACAAACCCAGGAACAGAAAGTGCAACGATTTCTCTAATTAGGTCTTTTTAAATCTCCACAAATTCTTTCGCAAATTTTTCAGAGTCAAAGTCTTTAATATCATCTAACTTTTCTCCATCACCAATTGCTAATATAGGTATTTTGGTTTTATTTGTAATGGATACAAGTGTTCCACCTGACGCATTGGAATCAAATTTTGTCATAATTATACCTGTTAGTTCTGTGAATTTATTAAATTCTTCTACTTGTTTAAGAGCATTTTGACCTGTAGTTGCATCAATCGATATAATAGACTCGTGGGGGTATTCATCATCATGTTTCTTTAGCACTCGATTAATTTTTCCTAATTGATCCATTAAGTCACTTTTATTTTGAAGTCTTCCAGCTGTATCTATAATAATAACGTCAATACCTTTGTTCTTTGCAAATCCAATAGATTCAAAAACTATACTTGCAGGATCAGACCCATCAGTTGTTCTTATAAATTCTGTTCCGATTCTATCAGACCATTGATTTAATTGCTCCGCCGCAGCTGCCCTAAAAGTATCTGCTGCTACAAGCAAAACTTTTTTTTTGTTCTGTTGAAACCGATTAGCTAACTTAGCAATTGTTGTTGTCTTTCCAGAACCGTTTACTCCTACCATTAATATTACGTAAGGATTATTATTTGATTCGTAGTTAATACATTTTGAATTAGTAAAAATAATTTCGTTTATAATTTCACTTAATAATTTCTGAATGACTGAAAGTGATGGGGTATCTGAAAATTTTAGATTGCTAAGTTTTGATGTTATTAATTCTGATGTTTCTAAATCAACATCTGAGGTTAAGAGTAAATCTTCAAAATCTTGTATTGTATTTTCATCAATCTTTTGATTGGCAAAAATTTTGGTAAGTCCTGTTTTTAAAGTTTTAAACAATGATATTTCCAACTAACCCTTCTTGACGTTTACCAGTGACATACATCCGCATTATCTTTCCAGTTTCAAAACTATCTTCCAAGTAAACTTTTGCAAATGTATCTGATCTTCCCTGGTTTTGAGTTTCAACTATCAAGTTGATCTCTTTATTTCTAAGTTTATCGTAATGCTCTGATATTTTACGTTCCCCAATTTTCCTCAACATTTTTGCTCGTTTTTTGATAATTTCCCGATCTACCTGAGGCATTCTTGAAGCAGGCGTCCCTTCTCTTGGTGAGAATGGAAACACATGTAAGAAAGTAATGTCACATTCGTCAATAAGTTTTACTGAATTCATAAACATTTCTTCAGTTTCCGTTGGGAATCCAGCAATTAAATCAGCTCCAAAAACGACATCCGGTCTCACAGCTCTGATATGGTTTATTGCATAAATTGCATCTTCTCTTAAATGCCTTCTTTTCATTCTTTTTAGAATCATGTTGTCCCCTGCTTGGAGTGATAAATGAATATGTGGCAAAAGCCTTTTTTCTTTGCCATATAGTTCAATTAATTCATCGTCGATTTCTGCAATATCCAGTGAAGATAGCCGAAGCCGTTTAAGATCTGGAACAGCTTTAAGAATAAGCTTGACCAATTTTGATAATGAAACTTTATCCTTTAGATCACTGCCATAACTTGTGAGGTCGACACCAGTTAAAACTATTTCTTTATAGTTTTTTTCTAGCAGCATTTTTACCTGTTCAACAATATTTGTTGGACTTACACTTCGTGAATTACCTCTGCCATATGGAATAATGCAAAATGTACATCTATGGTCACAACCATTTTGAATTTGTACAAATCCTCTTATTCTATTTTTAACTTTTTCTATTATTGGCGATATAGCTTGTGCATTTTCAAAAATATCTCCCACTAAATTTACATTATGATTACTTTTTCTAATTGTTTTATAGGTAGACGACTCTAATTTCTCTTTATTGCCAATTATCGAATCTACTTCTTTCATTTTTTCAAAATCTTGTTTATGAATTTGAGCAGCACAACCTGTAAGTATTAGTTGACTTTTTTTATTATCTTTCTTTATCTTTCTAATCTCATGTTTCAGATCAGAAATAGTCTTATTCGTTACAGCGCAGCTATTAATAAAGATATGGTCTTGTAGATTATTTTCATTAGCATATTTTCTTATAACTTCAGACTCATAGAAATTAAGTCTACAGCCATAAGTTTTAATTTTTGGATCTTTCATCTTTGATCTGATTTCTATTTTTTAAGTAAAGAAAAAACGCCAGTAATTCATATAAGATATGACTTAAATTGTATATCAGAGGTAATTTTACAAAACGATAAAGCCATTTATATCTTGGTAATTTTGACCATACCAATAAAAAAGCATCTATTCCCTCTAACAACTCTCCGTTATGCCTAGCGTGTAGCCGTCTTATCAATTGATTAGCTTTTTTTGAAGTCTCTTTTTCTGCTTCAGAATTTTGAGTAACATCAATCCAATTAATTTCGTTATTAAGTTTCTTATAGTGATTAATTTCAAATCTGCAGATACTGCAAGAGTTGTTAAAGTAAACCTTAGTGTCTAATTCTGTATTTATTTTATTCACAGCTTATATTTATCAGTAAAATTTATTTCAGTTGGTCCCGTCATTATAACATTACTATCTTTTTCATAATATATCTCTAAATCTCCTCCGGGCAATGTGACAGTTACGTTATTTTCCAGTATTCCAAGTTCAACTCCTGCTATTGTTGAAGCGCATGCTGCAGTTCCACACGCTTTAGTTATGCCTGCGCCTCTTTCCCATACATTTAATAATATATTATTTTTGTTAGCTAATTTTGCAAAACTGACATTTATTTTTTCAGGAAATAAATGATTATTTTCAATGATTGGTCCAAAACTCTCAATATCATATTTTTCAATTTCATCGTCAAAGAAAATAATATGTGGATTTCCAATGTTAACCAAAAATGGTTTTTCTAAAATAAGATTGTCTAAAGAAAATTTCATATCCATCAAATTAACATCTTTAATCAAAGGAATGTCCCTCCATTTAAATTTAGGATAACCCATATTTATACTTACAACTTCATCATCAATTTTCTTACATTTAATTGTTCTTTCGCGTGTGATCAAATCTATTGATTTAAGTTCACTGTCTTTCATTAAAAAATTTGCAACACAACGTGCACCATTTCCGCACGCGTTTATTTCCCCACCATCAGAATTATAAAATATAATTAATGGACTGCTCTTAATCTTAGACTTTCTTATTAATATTAATTGGTCGCAGCCAATTCCATTTTCTCTGTGGCAAATCAATCTTATTTGGTCATCGGTAAAATTAAATTCAAAATTTCTTTGATCAATGACAACAAAATCATTTCCTAATCCATTCATTTTAATAAATTCAAACTCAACCATAAACACTTTATATTGAGCCAAATTTGTTTTTTCCAGCAAATAACAAACTAATTCAAACTTGACATTAAATCGTTGAAGTAATAAAAAAATCCTGTTTTCCGTCAGAAATATTATTTCTGCGGTGCCAATTTTAAAGGTATCGACACCAGTCAGCGAGTTTCGCCCACTGGTGCAATACCAGCTGAAAGAGAATTTATAGTGTTTGAGAGTCTGAGCAATCGGTTTGATGAAATTTTTAAGGGTCTGAAAAAGACAGGGTCTATAGATGAGTCTTCCTTAGATATTGCCATGAGAGACATTAGACGTGCTCTTTTAGAGGCGGATGTTGCTCTACCTGTAGCAAAACAATTTATTGAAGAAGTAAGAAAAGAAGCTATCGGAAAAGAAATTATTCGATCGATAACTCCTGCTCAAATGATAACAAAAATTGTAAATGATCAGCTAATTAAAATTTTAGGGCCAGCTGATAGCGAATTTAACATAAATAAAAATGAAATATCTTCTTATTTATTTGTTGGTCTTCAAGGCTCAGGTAAAACTACTACAGTTGGTAAAGTTGGAAATTACCTTAAAAATAATTTTGATAAAAATATTCTTTTTGTTTCATTAGATACATCAAGGCCAGCAGCTTTTGATCAATTAAAAAAACTCTCAGAAATAGTTAGCGTAAGAATTTTACCTAAAATTGAAAATCAAATACCAGTTGATATTGTCACTAGGGCAAAACAATTTGCTCAATTAAATGAAATTGATTGCATTTTATATGATACAGCAGGACGAATGAATATTGAAGAAAACCTGATGAGTGAATTGAGCTTACTAGAAAAAGAAATTCATCCCTTAGAAACATTGCTTGTTTTAGACAGTTTAACTGGTCAAGAAGCCGTTAATGTGGCTCGTGATTTTTCAAATACTATAAGTATTTCAGGTTCAATACTCACAAGAATTGATGGAGACTCCCGAGGTGGTGCTGCACTGAGTATGAAGTATGCAACACCTTGCCCAATAAAATTTATGGGTATCGGTGAACAAATTGAAGACCTTGAAAAATTCTACCCCGAGCGAATTGCCAATCGTATACTTGGTATGGGAGATATTGTTTCCTTAGTTGAAAAAGCTACTGAAACAGTTGATCAAGAAGATGCTGAGAGGATGGCTAAAAAAATACAAAAAGGTGAGTTTGATCTTGATGACTTACTGAGTCAAATTAGGCAAATGAAAAAAATGGGAGGTATTTCTGGAATGATGAAGTTTATTCCTGGTCTTGGTAATCTGACAAATAAGATATCACAAAATTCAAACCCAGATAACTCAATGGCTCAACAAGAAGCGATTATTCTCTCAATGACTAAATACGAGAGAAGTAGACCAAAAATAATTAATGGCTCAAGAAAAAAGAGAATAGCAGCAGGTTCGGGAACGTCTATATCAGAAATAAATAAAATTCTTAAGCAACATAGAAAGATGTCAGACATGATGAAAAAACTATCCAAAAAAGGGGCAGGATCAATTGATCCTAATATATTAGCAAGTCAGCTTGGAGGAGGTATCCCGAGCAATTTTTTAAAAAATAAATTTTAAATAATAGAAGGAGAAAACAATGGCGTTAAAAATTAGATTATCAAGAGCAGGTTCTAAGAAAAGACCTGTTTACAGAGTTGTCGTCGCTGATTCAAGAAGCCCACGTGATGGAAAATTTATTGAAAAAGTAGGGCTATATAACCCGCTTTTGCAAAAAGATAATAAGGATCGGGTACAATTAAACTCAGAATCAATAAAAGAATGGATTGCAAAAGGAGCTAAGCCAACAGATAAGGTAGCAAAATTTTTAGGAGAAGCTGGTATAATACCAATGCCAGCATTAGCAAATAATCCAAAAAAAGCACTACCAAAAAAGAAGGCCCAGGAGAGACTTGCGGCAGCAGAGGAAGCAAAGAATGAGTCTGCTTCACCCAATACTGAAACTCCAGCAGAAGAAGCTCCAGCAGAAGAAACTCCAGCAGAAGAAGCTCCAGCAGACGAAACTCCAGCAGAAGAAGCTCCAAAAGAAGAGGAGAAAAAAGACTAATCCTATTATTTATGTCCCAATTAGTAGTTATTGGAGAAGTAAGAGCAGTTCATGGTTTGAAGGGTCATTTCAAAATCACATCATATACACAGACGCCAGATGATTTTTTTAGATTTGGTTCATATAGACTGGGCAAAGACTATGCAAATATTTCTTTTAAAAAAATTAAGGATTTGAAAACAGGATTTGTTGTTAGTTGTGATCAAATTAATACTAGAGCGCTGGCTGAAAAAATTGTAGGTCTGACGATTGAAATAGATCAATCATGCTTACCTCAAATAAATAAGTTAAATCAATTTTATTATCATCAATTAATTAATTTAATTATTAAGACAGAAGATGGAAAAAATATCGGTAAAGTAATATCAGTTCAAAATTTTGGCTCATCGGATTTGCTTGAGATTAGAAAAAAAAATAGAAAAGATTTTTTTATCCCGATAAGTGATAGTACAGTAAAAAAAGTTGATCTTAATAAAAAAATTATAATTGTAAAAAATATTAACAATTACGTAGTTTAGATATGTACCGTGTAAAAATAATTACAGTTTTTCCAGATAGCTTTCCTGGTACATTAAATACTGGAGTTGTAGGAAAAGCATTGAAAAACAAAATATGGTCACTAAAGACAATTAATCCAAGAAAATTTGCAAAGGGAAACTATAAAAAAGTTGATGATACAACAGCGGGTGGTGGTCCTGGTATGCTATTGAAAGCAGATGTTATCGGCAAATCGATAGATGCTTGTTATAAGAATATTAAATCTAATGAAAATTATCCATTGGTCTATCTAAGTCCTCGTGGGATTCCATTAAAGCAAAGTAAAGTTATAAATTTATCTAAGATGAAAGGAATAAATATCCTTTGTGGTAGATATGAAGGTATTGATCAACGCTTACTTGATTTTTATCCTATTGAGGAAGTAAGCATTGGAGATTATGTTTTGGCGGGTGGAGAAATTGCGTCTCAAGTCTTGGTTGAGTCAATTGTAAGACTCCTTCCAGGAACGTTAGGTGATATTGAGTCAACTACTTCAGAGACATTTTCTCAGGATCTTCTTGAATACCCTCAGTACACAAGGCCTAAAAAGTGGAAAAATATTGCTATTCCAGAGGTATTACTTTCTGGAAATCATGAAAATATTAATAAGTGGCGCTTGAAACAATCTGAAATACTTACACAAAAAGTAAGACCAGATTTATGGAAAAACTACAAAAAAAGCAAGACAAGCAAGAAATAAAGTATTAAAACACGGTGCGAGGCAACCATGAACATCATAGAACAATTTGAAAAAGACCAAATAAAGTCATTAGTAAAAGGTAAGAAAATACCGCAATTCCATCCTGGCGACACTGTCAGGGTTAATGTAAAAGTTCGTGAAGGTACACGTGAAAGAATACAAGCATTTGAAGGCGTTTGCATTAGAAAAAAAAATAGAGGTCTAAGTTCATCATTTACTGTTAGAAAAATATCCTTTGGTGAAGGTGTGGAGAGAGTATTTCCAATATTCAGTCCATCCATTGACTCGATTTCTATTGTTCGAAGTGGTCAAGTCAGAAGAGCGAAGCTTTACTATCTAAGAGACTTAACTGGTAAGAAGGCAAGAATCGTTGAGCGAATTAGAAAAAAACAACCTGATCTTGCAAGTTTATATATTGATGAAAGCGAAGAAATTGAAGCAGATGAGATTTTAGCATCTGAGGAGGTTTCGCAAGAAGAAAATAATGAGATATCAGCTGATGCAAGTAGTGTTGAAGCAGAAGCTGAAGTTGCTCCTGAGCCTACTGAGGAAAAAGGTCCTGAAGATAATGCTAAAATTTCTGAAGATTCAGAAACCGCAAAAGAATAACCAATTCTTTTTCTCTTTAATTAGCTGAGTATATTATGAGTGCGCCAAAGACATTATATGACAAAATATGGAACGAACACCTAGTAACTAACAACGATGATGGTACTTCAATTATCTATATTGATCGACACCTAGTCCATGAGGTTACTAGTCCCCAAGCTTTTGAAGGTTTAAAAATTACTAATAGGTCCGTCAGAAAACCTAATTTTACTTTAGCAACTGCTGATCACAATATACCTACTACAAACAGAGATGCGGGAATTTCAGATCCTGAGTCTAAATTACAAGTAGATACGCTGGAAGAAAATTGCAAGGAGCACGGTATTACATTCTTATCAATGTCTGACAAAAGGCAAGGAATAGTTCATATTATTGGTCCAGAGCAAGGGTTTACTCAGCCAGGAATGACTATTGTATGTGGGGACAGCCATACTTCAACTCATGGTGCTTTTGGGGCACTTGCATGGGGTATTGGAACATCAGAAGTGGAACACGTATTAGCAACGCAAACATTAGTGCAAACAAAAGCAAAGAATATGCAAATCAATATTAGGGGTGAGCTACCAATCGGTGTTACAGCTAAAGATATTGTTCTAAAAATAATTCAGACGATTGGAACAGCGGGCGGCACAGGGTATGTAATTGAGTATACTGGTGAAGCAATCGAGTCTCTGACTATGGAGGGAAGAATGACTGTTTGTAACATGTCTATTGAGGCAGGTGCTAGGGCAGGTCTCATCAGTCCCGATGAAAAAACAATTGAATATTTAGAAGGAAAACCATTTTCCCCATCAGAAAATGAATACAAATTCGCATCAGATTATTGGTTATCATTAGCTTCAGATCATGGAGCAGCTTATGACAAAGTTATTGATATTGATGCGAGCGATATAATTCCCCAAGTAACATGGGGTACTAGTCCTGAGGATGTTGTTTCAATTGATGGTTTGGTTCCAAACCCAGAAGACGAAAGAGATGACAGTAAGAAAAAGTCAATGATAAGAGCTTTGGAGTATATGGGTCTTTCGCCCAATACCCCACTAAAAGAAGTAAAAATTGATAGAGTATTTATTGGGTCGTGCACTAACGGACGAATAGAAGATTTAAGAGCAGCATCTGAAATTGCTAGAAACAGAAAAGTAGCAGACCATGTAAATGCAATTATTGTGCCAGGTTCAGGGTTAGTAAAAGAACAGGCGGAACGAGAAGGTCTTGACAAAATATTTATTGAATCAGGTTTTGAGTGGAGAGAACCAGGATGTTCAATGTGCCTTGCTATGAATGCTGATAAACTTAAGCCTCAGGAACGATGTGCATCAACTTCAAATAGAAACTTCGAGGGAAGACAAGGAAGAGGTGGAAGAACACATTTAATGAGTCCTGCTATGGCAGCGGCAGCGGCTATTAATGGAAGATTATCAGATTGTAGGGAAATATAATGGAAGAGTTTAAAAAAATAACTAGTAACGCAATTCCTCTACCGATGGTTAATGTCGATACAGATATGATAATTCCTAAACAATTTCTTAAAACAATAAAAAGAACGGGTTTAGGTAAAAACTTATTTTATGAATTAAGATATGACGAAAAAGATGTTCCAATTGACTCCTTTGTTCTCAATCAAGATAAATATAAAGAGTCAAAAATTTTAATTACTGGAAAAAATTTTGGGTGCGGATCATCTCGAGAACACGCTCCATGGTCAATACTGGACTATGGAATAAAATGTATAATTGCCTCAAGTTTTGCCGATATTTTTTATAACAATTGTTTCAAAAATGGCATCCTACCAATTAAATTAGATGAGACAGAAGTTAGTAAATTACAAAAAGCTGCTGAAAATAGCCTTAGTTTTACAATTGACTTAGAAAACCAAAAAATATCTTATATTGAAGATAATAAAAATCATGAGATAAATTTTGATTTAGACAAAGCCAAAAAAACCAGTTTGTTAGAGGGTTTAGATGATATTGGATTGACACTCGCTAAAGTTAATCATATTTCCGACTTTGAAAATAGACAGGAATCTAAAACTCCTTGGTTATATAGTCAGAAAATAAAATGAGCAATTCCTATAAATTATTAGTGCTACCTGGAGATGGTATTGGGCCTGAGGTCATGAATGAAGTAGTTAAGATAGCTAAAGGCATTGAGGAGATAGGTGGAGTTCAATTTAATATTGAAAAGGATGATATTGGTGGAGCTGCTTATGATCGTTATGGTACACCGTTATCAGAAGAAACACTTGAAAAAGCAAAAAATTCTCATGCCATTTTACTTGGCGCAGTCGGAGGAGAAAAATGGGACAATTTGGATTTCTCTCTTAAACCTGAGCAAGGTTTATTAAGAATAAGAAAAGAATTAGATTTGTTTGCTAATTTGAGACCTGCACTTTGTTTTAAGTCAATGGTTGAGTCTTCTTCCCTTAAAGCTGAATTAGTTTCAGGACTTGATATAATGATCGTCAGAGAGTTAACAGGCGGTATTTATTTTGGAGAACCAAGAGGTATACAAGAACAAGGTGATGGTAGCCGAGTCGGTATTAATACTCAGTCATACAATACAGAAGAAATTAGAAGAGTCGCACGCATTGCATTTGAACTAGCTAGTAAAAGAGACAACAGAGTCACTTCATGTGAAAAATCTAATGTTATGGAGTCGGGTATATTATGGAGAGAGGAAGTTACCCACGTGCACAAAAATGAATTTCAGAGTGTACAATTATCCCATATGTACGCTGACAATTGTGCAATGCAATTAGTACGTAACCCTAAACAATTTGATGTTATTGTAACAGACAATTTATTTGGGGATATCTTGTCAGATGAAGCAGCTATGCTAACAGGCTCTCTTGGAATGCTGCCCTCTGCTTCATTAGGGGCGGTTGATAGCAAAAATTTTAGAAAGTCGTTATATGAGCCTGTACATGGTTCTGCGCCAGACATATCTGGGAAAGGTATAGCTAATCCTATAGCGTCAATCTTGAGTTTCGCTATGTGCTTGAAGTATTCTTTTAATATGGATAAAGAGTCGGATCTACTTAATAAGTCTGTCAATGATGTTCTTTCTAGTGGTTTTAAAACTGCCGATTTAATGGGTGACAACAATAAAAATCTATCAACTGTTGAAATGGGTGACCAAATACTAAATCAACTTAGAAATAATTTTAAATTATGAATTTTAATATAGCAATAGTTGGTGCAACAGGAAATGTTGGAAGAGAAATGTTAAGTATTCTGTCAGAAAAAAAATATGATGCTGCTAAAATTTTTCCAGTAGCATCTAAAAAAAGTGAAGGCATTGAGATTGATTATGGAGATCAGAAGTTGCTAGTTGAGTCGATAGAAAAATTTGATATTTCAAAAGTTCAAATAGCCCTTTTTTCTGCTGGAGCAAACATATCAAAAGAATGGGCTCCTAAATTTGCAGACAAAGGGTGTACTGTTATTGATAATTCAAGTTACTTCAGAATGGACAACGATATTCCATTGATTGTTCCTGAAGTCAATTCAGATGAGATAAAGCAATATAAAAAAAGAAATATCATTGCCAATCCTAACTGCTCTACAATTCAACTAGTGATGGCATTAAAGCCTTTACATGAAATATCAAAAATAAAAAAAGTAATTGTATCAACTTATCAATCTGTTTCAGGAGCAGGTAAAGATGGAATGGATGAATTATTTGAGCAAACAAAAGATATGTTTTCTGAAGAAATAAAAGATAATGTTAAATTTACAAAACCAATTGCATTCAATGTCATCCCGCATATTGATAAATTTATGGAGGATGGTTATACAAAAGAAGAATTAAAAATGAGACAAGAAACAAATAAGATTTTAGATAAAAATATAAGTTTTAGTGCGACTTGCGTAAGAGTACCAGTATTCATTGGTCATTCTGAAGCTGTTCATGTTGAATTTTCAGAAAATGTTACAGTTGAAGAAGCTAGAAAAGCAATAAAAAATGCTTCCGGATGTACTTTGTTAGATCAGAGAGAGGATGGTGGTTATGTTACACCAAAAGAATGTGCAGGTAATGATGATACTTATGTATCAAGAATAAGAGAGGATACATCGACAAAAAATAGTTTATCGATGTGGGTAGTATCTGATAATTTGAGAAAAGGCGCAGCTCTTAACACAATTCAAATTGCAGAAAAATTAATCGAGGATCACTTAAGCTAATGAGAAAAGATATAAGAAAACCGAGAAGAAGTGTCCTGTATGTGCCAGGATCAAATGATAAGGCGTTAAAGAAAAGTAGCACATTAGATGTGGATGCATTGATTTATGATCTTGAAGACTCTGTTGCACTGTCAGCAAAAGAAAAAGCTAGAGAAGAAATAATTAAAATTATCAACTCGGGCATCAATAAAAATAAAGAGCAAGTATTGCGTGTTAATTCACTTGAGACTGTCGAGGGTAAAAAAGATTTGAAAATTCTTGAAAAATGTTCACCTGATGCAATTTTAATACCTAAGGTAAATGAAGCAAAAGATGTGAAATCTTATGAGCAATCTGTCAAACCAAAAAATATTAAAATTTGGGCAATGATGGAAACAGCCTTATCAATTGTCAATGCGTACGATATTGCTAAGTCATCTAAGTTTTTAAAATGTTTTGTGATGGGTACGAATGATCTTTCAACAGAACTTGGATTAGAACCAGAGTTGAAAAGAACAGGATTAGTTACAAGCTTTGAAAAATGTATGATGGCGAGTAAAGCATTCAAATTATCCATACTAGATGGTGTATTCAATGATATTAGGGATAGTAATGGATTTGAAGAAGAATGCATATACAGTCATGGTTTAGGATTTGATGGCAAAACTCTTATTCACCCTGGACAAATACAGATATGTAATAAAATCTTTACCCCTACTCCTGATCAATTAGATAAAGCAAAAAGAATTGTATCAGCATTCGAGGAAGCAAGGAAAAAAGATCCTAAAATTGGTGTAATAACATTTGAAGGAAGTCAAATTGAGGAATTGCATGTAGCTCATGCGAGACGAATAATTGAAGCAGAGGTTTTAGTAAACAGTGTAGAGGAAAAAGAGCAATCTCAAATCACACAGACATCTACCAGTAAATATAAAATAGGTAATTTTTTTGAAAACTTTAAAATGGGTCAGAAAATTGTGCATGCTACACCCAGAACTATAACAGAAGGTGACTGCGCTCTTTATACAGCTTTATATGGATCGAGATACGCACTTCATTCTTCCTCCGAGTTTGCAAAAGGATTGTCGTTTGAGAAATCGCCTGTTGACGACTTTTTATTATTTAACATTGCCTTCGGAAAAACTGTGCCTGATATATCGTTGAATGCGATAGCTAACTTAGGATATGCAGAATGTAAGTTTTTAAAACCTGCCTACCCAGGTGACACAATAAGCTCAACCTCAGAAGTTATTGGAATAAAAGAGAACTCCAATGGTGAAAATGGAGTTGTATATGTTCATTCAACTGGAACAAATCAGAATGATGAGGTGGTTATTGATTACAAGCGGTGGGTCATGGTCAGAAAGAAGAATAAAAAATTAGAAAAAGTTGATCCAAAAATTCCAGATCTAAAATCTGAGTTATCGAGTGAAGATGTGAAGTCAATCGCTGAGAGTTATGAAATCAATTGTTTAGATTACGACTTCCAAGCTGCAGGATCTGATCTATGCTTTGATGATTACAGTATTAATGAAAAAATTAATCATATAGATGGTATGACAGTTGAAGAAGCTGAGCATATGATGGCGACAAAACTCTATCAAAATAATGCTAAAGTTCACTTTAATCATTTTATAGAAAAGGGTGGAAGATTTGGAAAAAGAATTGTTTATGGAGGTCATGTCATTAGTTTAACTAGAGCGCTCTCTTTTAATGGTTTGTCAAATGCATTTAAAATAATTGCTATCAATGGTGGAACACATGCCTCACCTTGTTTTGCTGGGACTACAGTTTTTGCTTGGAGTCAAATTCTGGATAAAATTATTATTTCAGAGTCTTTAGGTGCTATAAGAGTTAGAACTAATGGTATTGGTGATGCTCAGGCTTACCAGTTTCAACATCAAGATATGAATAAAAGATTTGACCAATCAGTTCTTTTAAGTCTTGATTATTGGGCATTGGTACCAAGAAAAATATAAATACTATCGTTTAATCTCACACTTTTTGGTATAAATAACTATATTAATGAATAATCCGTTATCACCTCATCTTGAAATCTATAGGTGGCAAATCACATCTGTATTATCCATATTGCATCGAATTACTGGTGTTGTCTCTTCATTAGGTGCAGTCATTTTAATTTTATTTTTATTTTCTATTGGTGTTAGTGAAGAGTTTTTCATGTTTATTAATAACATTTTAAATAATGTATTTTTAAGAACACTTTTAATTGGATTATCTTTCTCATATTTGTTTTATTTTTCTAACTGCATAAGACATCTCTTTTGGGACTCAGGCTATGGATTAGACTTAAACACTGCCAAACTGACAGGTTGGTTCACAATTATATTTACTCTCTTGCTCACTGTTATATTTTGGCTTTTGATAACCGGGATAATATAGAATGGAATCAGCAAAGAACGCCTGGAAAATCCACAGATGGAGCACCATTCTTTTGATGCCCCTGATCATATACCTTTTTTATAAGGTGTATGAGTTTACAAGACTGTCATATGATGGGATTTTAGAGGATTTATCAAGTTCAAGGTCTATTGGGTTTATATTGATTTTTACGATTTTGGGCCTAATTCATATGAAAGTAGGAGTGAATGAAATTTTAGAGGATTATGTTCACGATGGTTTTTATAGAAAATTATTTCAAACATTAATTTTTGCATTTTTTTTATTTATATTAATATTTGTATGTCTATCACTCCTTTTAATATTGTTGAGTTAAATAATGAATTACGAAATTGAATATCATGATTATGACGTTGTTGTTGTTGGAGCAGGTGGTTCAGGATTAAGAGCTACAGTTGGAGCCGTTGAAAACGGCTATAAGACTGCTTGTATTTCAAAAGTATTTCCAACAAGAAGCCATACGGTCGCTGCTCAAGGCGGTATATCGGCGGCGCTAGGAAATATGGGAGACGATGATTGGCGTTGGCATATGTATGATACAGTTAAAGGCTCAGATTGGCTTGGTGATCAAGACGCAATTGAATATTTGTGTAAGAATGCGCCCAAAGCAGTTTTAGAATTAGAAGATTATGGGGTTCCATTTAGTCGAACTGAAGATGGTAAAATCTATCAGAGAGCTTTTGGTGGAATGACTAAAAATTACGGAGAAGGAACCGCTCAACGAACATGTGCGGCAGCTGACAGAACTGGTCACGCCATAATACACACATTGTATGGTCAATCACTTAAACATGATGTTGACTATTATATAGAATATTTTGTTCTTGATTTACTCATGGTTAATGGGGAATGCAGAGGTGTAGTTGCGTGGTGTTTAGAGGACGGTAAACTGCATGTATTTAACTCAAAACAAACTGTTCTAGCTTCTGGTGGCTATGGAAGAGTTTACTTTTCTGCAACGTCAGCACATACATGTACTGGCGATGGCAATGCTATGGTATTAAGAGCAGGTCTTCCCCTTCAAGATATGGAATTTGTTCAATTTCATCCAACAGGTGTTTATGGAGTAGGATGTTTAATTACTGAAGGAGCAAGAGGTGAAGGTGGCTACCTAGTAAACAGTGAAGGTGAGAGATTTATGGAGAGGTATGCGCCCTCAGCCAAGGATCTTGCTTCAAGAGACGTTGTCTCTAGATCTATTACAAAGGAAATATTAGAAGGTAGGGGTGTTGGTAAAGAAAAAGATCATGCATACTTGCACCTTGACCACATTGACTCTAATATTTTAGAGGAGAGACTACCCGGCATATCTGAGTCAGCTAAAGTTTTTGCTGGTGTAGATGTAACTAAAGAACCAATTCCGATTATACCAACTGTCCATTATAACATGGGTGGAATACCAACCAATTTTCATGGTGAGGTGATGAATTTAGTTAAAGGTGATGAAACGGTTGTAGAAGGATTAATGGCTGTAGGTGAGGCAGCATGTGTTAGTGTTCATGGGGCAAATAGGCTCGGATCTAATTCTCTCATAGATCTAGTAGTGTTTGGTAAAGCGGCGGCAGACAGAATAAACGATGTTGTTCCTAAAAATAAACCTAATAAAGAAATACCACAGAGTGTAATTGATGAGGTGATTTCTAGGTTTGATGGGACAAGAAATTCAAACGGTGATGTATCCACCGCAGAACTAAGGTCTCAAATGCAAAGAGTAATGCAGAAACATTGTGCAGTCTTTAGAGATGATGAAATTATGTCTGAAGGAAAGAAGCTCATTGAGGAAACTTGGTTAAATTCAGAAAATATTAAAATAAAAGATACATCTCTTATTTGGAATACAGATTTATTAGAAACACTAGAGTATAAAAATTTAATTGCCCAAGCAGTTGTTACTATGAATTCAGCATTAAATAGAAAAGAAAGCCGTGGTGCTCATGCTCGGGAAGACTATCAAGAAAGAGATGATAAAAATTGGATGAAACATACTATGTCATGGCTATACAATAATGAGTGCCAATTAGATTATCGATCAGTTCATGAATATACATTATCTAATGAAGTTAAGTACATAGAGCCAAAAGCAAGGGTATATTAATGGTTCAATTTAATTTGCCTGATAATTCAAAACTTGTTGAAGGCGATTACTATAAAACTCCTTCTAAAAGTAATAATATAAAAAACTTTAGAGTTTATCGCTGGTCTCCTGATGATGAAAAAAATCCTAGAGTTGATACTTACGAGGTTGACCTTAATGACTGTGGCCCAATGGTTCTAGATGCGGTCATGAAAATCAAGAATGAAATAGATACATCACTTACTTTTAGACGATCTTGTCGTGAAGGCATCTGTGGCTCATGTGCAATGAATATTGATGGAACTAATACACTTGCTTGTACCAAAGCCATTGCTGATGTCAAAGGCGATGTAAAAATATATCCTTTGCCACATATGCCTGTAATTAAAGATTTGGTAACTAATTTGAAGAACCTTTATAAACAGTTAAAATCAATTAAGCCATGGCTGATTAAAAAGAGTCGTAATGAATCTAGTGAAGAGAATATCCAATCTAGGAATGAGCGTGAAAAACTTGATGGTCTTTATGAATGTATTTTATGTGCGTGTTGTTCAACATCATGTCCAAGTTATTGGTGGAACAGTGACAAATATCTTGGTCCCGCAGTATTACTTCAATCTTACAGGTGGTTACAAGATAGTAGGGACGAAGAGCGTAAAGAAAGATTAAAAGAACTTGATGATACGTTTAAGGTTTATCGTTGCCATACAATAATGAATTGCACGCAGGCTTGTCCTAAAGGTCTCAATCCCGCAAAAGCAATTGCTGGTATTAAGCAAATGATTGCTCAGCAATAATTTAAATAATAGTTATCTGAAATACAAAGCTTGATAAGAGCAAAGCAATGATTACGGATGCAGCAGTAAAATATAATCTCATATCACTTCTCCTTCGTTGATGGGTAACTTAATTAGGGGGTTTAATGAAAATATGCTGTTACCCATCAAAATCTATAAAGTGTATATTATTAATTTCAAAAAATTTAACGCATAGAAGACTGCCAAATTGACAAAATGAAAAATTAGTACTTTTTTTCAATTTTTACGATGAAGCTTCCACCATGCCAACTTGTTTCAATATATTGTATTTGATGACTGCTTTCTGACCAGTGAGGAAATTCCTGTCTAATTTTCCCACTTTTGCCTGTAATTATTTCAACTTTAGAAATTCCATCTTGGTAAGCTGAATAGATAAAATCGGTAAACTCCTCGTAAGCTTCTTCTAACGTAAAACCGTGAAGATCAAGTTTTCTCATAATTTTCTAACATTGCCATTAGCATTAATTAATTTACAATAATCCGCATATGAAAAATACTTACACGAAGCCTAACCTTAATACTAAATATTTTGACGATTTATTCAACTCACTGCCTTCCATGGAAGGCAAAACTGTAGCAATTACAGGTACAACATCCGGATTAGGATTTTATGCCGCTGAATCAGTTGCTAAGCTCGGCGCAAAATTATTGCTACTAAATCGCCCTTCAGAAAGGGCAGACTCATCTTTTGCTAAGTTGAGCGATAGTTGCTCTAATGGTGACCTTCACAAAATTGATTGTAACTTACAAAGTTTTGAGTCAGTAAAATCAGCATTTTCAAAAGTGAGTGAAATGTGCACTGATGGTATCGATGTGTTATGCAATAATGCAGGAGTAATGGCTCTTAAAGACAAAGCTACAATTGATGGGTTTGATGTACAAATGCAAACAAATCATCTATCTCATTTTCTTCTAACTAAACTTTGTATGCCCTTACTAGAAAAAGCGTCACAATTAAGAAACGAAGCAAGAATAGTTAACCATTCTAGTATTGCACGCTTTCAAGCAAAAAAACTGAAAGAAAAATTTCTTGAAAAAAAAGGTGGTAACTTGGGTGGCGATGGTGGCAATTTGATTTTAGGGGGTGGCCGCTGGGAACGTTATGCCCAGACTAAGCTTGCTAATGCTGCTTTCACTGCATGTTTGCATGAGAAATTGCAAAAGAGCAACTCAAAAATCAGGGCGATGGTTGCACATCCAGGCCTTGCAGAAAGTGATTTGCAATCTACAACAGTAGAGGACGGTGGGATGGGAAGTTTTTTCACAAAATATTTAATGAAGTTTGGTCAGTCTGAAAAAGATGGAACTTTGGGACTTCTAAGATGTATTGCGGATCCTAAAATAAATTCAGGCTCTATGGTTGGGCCTGGACTAAAAGGAATGAAAGGTAAGGCAAAATCATTCCCTCTTGAACCTTTTTACGACAATCCTACAGTAAAAAATATGCTATGGATCAAAAGCTGCGAAGCTATTGGTGAAAATTTCGAAATTTAATAAATTTTTATGCAAGTAGTCAATCAGTTTATCGATGGCAAAGAACACATTAGTAAATCAGAGAGATTTGGTGATATTTATAATCCCGCAAGTGGAGAAAAAATCAAAAAAGTATCATTTTCAAATGAAGACGATGTTGAGTTAGCAATTAAATGTGCTGTTAAGGCTGGTGAAAAATGGTCCGCTACTCCTCCATTAACCAGATCAAGAGTTCTATTTAAATTTAAGGATTTAATTTTAAGAGACATGCATAAGCTAGCTTTTGAGTTAACAACCGAGCATGGAAAAATATTATCTGACTCTGTTGGTTCAATTACTCGAGGGATGGAAGTTGTTGAGTTTGCGTGTGGTATTCCTCATTTACTTAAAGGAGAATATTCTGAAAATGTAGGTTCGGATATTGACAGCTGGAGTATGAGACAATCTTTAGGAGTGTGTGTGGGTATTTCGCCCTTTAATTTTCCAGCAATGGTTCCTATGTGGATGTTTGTTATGTCAATAGCTTGTGGCAATTCTTTCATATTAAAGCCAAGTGAGAAAGACCCAACTGTCCCCTATATGTTGGGAGAATTATTGTCAGAAGCTGGATTACCAGACGGTGTTTTCAATGTTCTAAACGGCGACAAAGAAGTAGTTGATCATCTGATTACTCATCCTCAAGTTGCATCCGTAAGCTTTGTTGGATCAACTCCAGTAGCAGAGTATATCTATCATACTTCTTCAAAGCATAATAAGCGTGTTCAATCCTTAGGTGGTGCAAAAAATCATATGGTTGTTATGCCAGATGCAGATTTAGATCAGGTTGTTGATGGCTTAATTGGAGCGGGATATGGGTCGGCAGGTGAGAGATGTATGGCTCTTTCAGTAGCTGTAGCCGTTGGTGATGTTGGCGATAAGTTAATTGAAAAGCTGACGCCCCGAGTTCAGGGTCTGAAAGTTGGCCCTGGTACGGATCCTGACGTTGAAATGGGTCCACTCATTAGTGATGATCACTTATCAAAGGTTAGAAGCTATGTAGACTCTGGGGTTGCAGAGGGTGCTCAACTCATAGTTGATGGGCGATCAATTTCACTTCAAGGTTATGAAAACGGATATTTTATTGGCGGATGTTTATTTGACCATGTTAAGGATGATATGCGAATATATAATGAGGAAATTTTTGGCCCTGTTTTATCTGTTGTGCGGCAGCCCACTTTTGATGACGCCCTAAAAATGGTCAATGAGCATGAGTTTGGAAACGGAACAACGATTTATACACGAGATGGTGATACCGCTAGAGCTTTTTCAAATAAATGTAAAATTGGAATGGTAGGTGTAAATGTTCCAATACCTGTTCCGATGGCTTTTCATAGTTTCGGCGGTTGGAAGAGATCTTTATTTGGTGACCATGCCATGCACGGTATGGATGGTGTAAGATTTTTTACACGCTTAAAAACGGTAACTTCAAGATGGCCAACAGGTATTAGAAAAGGTGCTGAGTTCAAAATGCCAACGATGAAGTAAATAATTAAAACTTATCTTGATTTTAACTACTATCTAGATAATTTACCGATTAACAAAATCACAATGAATAATAAAAAAATATCACTTATTGGAGCCGGACAAATTGGTGGAACACTTGCTCACTTGGCTGCAATGAAAGAGCTGGGAGATATTGTTTTGTTTGATTTAATGTCCGGGTTAGCAAAAGGAAAAGCGTTGGATATAGCTCAATCTTCTGCGATTGATGGATTTAACGTTTCACTTACAGGAACAGATAATTATACAGATACACGTGACTCCGATGTTATAATAATTACAGCTGGTGTTCCTCGAAAACCTGGAATGACTCGAGATGACTTATTAGGAACAAATCTAAAAATTATTAAGCAAGTAGCTGAGGGTATCAAATCAACCTCGCCTAATGCCTTTGTTATATGCATTACAAATCCATTAGATGTAATTGTTATGGCATTACAAAAATATTCTGGTTTACCAAAAAATAAAGTGATTGGTATGGCAGGTGTTTTAGATACGTCTCGATTTAAATATTTTTTATCGCAAGAGCTCCAAGTACCAATTAGTAAAGTTGATTCATTCGTTCTTGGAGGACATGGCGATACAATGGTGCCTGTGCCTAATAGAACAACAGTTAATGGGGAAAACCTTAATGATCTTATGAATCAAGGAAAAATTTCAAAAGCTAAAATTGAGGAAATTATTGATAGAACAAGAAAAGGTGGAGCCGAAGTAGTGAAACTTTTAGAGACTGGGTCTGCTTTTTATGGACCAGCAGCCTCTGGCATCGAAATGGCGGATTCATATTTAAACGATAAGAAAAAGGTTTTACCTTGTGCAGCATATCTGGACGGTGAATACGACATCAAAGATCTCTATGTTGGAGTTCCAGTTATAATTGGCTCGGGAGGTATTGAAAAAGTCGTTGAACTTAATTTAGATGATGAAGAGCAGAAACATTTTCAAACATCTATAGAAGCGGTTAGAGAATTATTCGATGCAGCAAAAAATATTGATCCGTCACTTGTATAGAAATGAATATTCACGAACACCAAGCAAAAGAATTATTTAGTACTTATAATATACCTGTATCCACAGGAAGTGTTGCATTCTCTATGAGTGAAATTCATACTGCTGTAAATAATGTTGTAGGACCTATCTGGGTTGTAAAAGCCCAAATCCATGCAGGGGGAAGAGGAAAAGGTGGTGGAGTAAAAGTGGTATCTTCAAGGGATGATGCAATAAGTGAAGCGGAGAAAATGTTTGGGATGAACTTAATCACGCCTCAAACTGGGGCTGAAGGCAAAGAAGTAAAACGTATTTATATTGAAAATGGTTCAGATATAAAAAAAGAACTTTATCTTTCATGTTTACTGGACAGAGCGACTAGTAAAGTTGCTTTTATAGTTTCAAAAATGGGAGGTATGGATATTGAGGCTGTAGCTGAAGATACACCAGAAAATATAACAACAATTCAAATCGAACCAGCAGTCGGCGTAACTGACGAGAGTATTAATAAAATTCTTCATGCCTTTGAGCTTGAAGATGATTATGTAACTCAGTTATCCAATCTTATCCAAAATATGTATAAATTTTTTTTAGAAAAAGATGCCAGTCTAGTTGAAATCAATCCTTTGATTGTGACCGAAACTAATAAACTCCTATGTCTTGATGCGAAGGTCAATTTTGATGAAAACGCCCTTTATCGTCATCCAGAAATCGAAAAGCTACGTGATGAGAACGAAGAAGATGTATATGAAAGAGAGGCATCAAAGCATGATTTAGCTTATATAAAACTGGGTGGAAATATTGGATGCATGGTTAATGGTGCAGGTTTAGCCATGGCTAGTTTAGATATTATTAAAATGTATGGTGGTGAGCCTGCTAATTTTCTCGATGTTGGCGGAGGAGCATCAAAGGAAAAGGTTTCAAGTGCATTCAAAATCATTCTTTCAGACACTGGCGTGAAGGGTATTTTAGTAAATATTTTTGGAGGAATTATGCGGTGTGATATCATTGCTGAAGGCATAGTTGCTGCTGCAAAAGAACTAAAAATTTCTGTACCTCTTGTTGTTAGACTTGAAGGTACAAACGTAAATGAAGGTAAAAAAATTCTTGAAAATTCTAGTATAGAAATCATCCCAGCTAGCAATCTAGATGATGCAGCAAAGAAAATTGTAAAGCTGGTTTAATGTCAGTAATTGTAAATAAAGACACGAAAGTTATTTGTCAGGGTTTTACTGGTTCTCAAGGTACATTTCATTCAGAACAAGCCATCAAGTATGGTACCAAAATGGTAGGTGGAGTAACACCAAAAAAAGGAGGAACTCAACATCTTGGATTACCTGTATTCGATACAGTAAAAGAAGCTAAAGAAAAAACACAAGCTAACGCCTCCGTTATTTATGTACCACCTCCATATGCTGCAAACGCAATTCTTGAAGCAGTAGATAGTGAGATTGAACTTATTGTTTGTATCACTGAAGGTATTCCAGTTATAGATATGTTAAATGTTAAAGACAAATTAAGATCATCTTCATCCAGACTTATTGGGCCTAATTGTCCAGGAATTATAACACCAGATGAGTGTAAAATAGGTATTATGCCCGCACACATTCACCAAAAAGGTAATGTAGGAATTGTATCTAGGTCTGGTACCCTTACATATGAGGCTGTTTATCAAACCACAGTTGAGGGTTTAGGTCAGTCAACATGTATAGGAATCGGAGGTGATCCAGTTAATGGTACTAACTTTATTGACTGTTTAGAGTTATTTTTGTCTGATCCTAAAACTGAATCAATAATTATGATTGGTGAAATCGGAGGATCAGCAGAAGAAGAAGCTGCAGAATTTTTAAAAAGAGAGAAAGTTAAAAAGCCAACAGTTGGCTTTATTGCAGGGACTTCAGCACCTCCTGGAAGAAGGATGGGACATGCTGGCGCTATTGTGTCAGGAGGCAAAGGTGGAGCAGAAGATAAAATTGAGGCCATGAAGGATGCAGGTATACAAATTTCAAACTCTCCGGCGGCACTGGGTTCAACTTTGCTTGAGCTATTAAAGAATCAAAACTAAAATCAAGCCCACTTAATGACAAAGCCATCAATAAACGATATTTTCGAAAAGACGTCATTTCTACATGGCTCAAATACAGTTTATATCGAACAAATGTTTGAGAAATACCAGGAGGATCCAACTGGCATTCCTAATGATTGGAAAATTTTTTTCTCAGGCATCACTGAAAATCTTCAGGAGCAAAATATTCTTCGAGCAAGCTGGGCATCTAAAAGTAATAAACAAGAGAACGAAGATGATCACCTAGAAAATATTAGTATTACGACAATAAAAAAAGAATCTAAAAAATATAATCAAGACAACATAGTAACTAACGAAGCATTTAAGGAACAGGTTTTTGATTCCATAAGAGCAATACGATTAATTAGAGCTTATAGAGTGAATGGTCATCTTGCCTCAAATCTCGACCCTTTGAATTTAAAAGAAATAAAAACTTATTCTGAACTCGACTACAGAAATTATGGTTTCAAAGAAAATGATCTTGAAAAAGAAATTTTTATTGACGGAAGTTTAGGACTAAATTTTTCTAAACTCAAAACCATCATTGAAATATTGAGAGATACTTATTGTGGATCTATTGGCGTAGAGTTTGTACATATACAAGATGCAGAGCAGAAGCAATGGGTTCAAGAAAGAATTGAAGAGGTAAGGAATAAAACTCAATTTACTTCAAATGGAAAAAAAGCAATATTCAAACGCTTACTTGAAGCTGAAATGTTCGAGCAGTTTCTTGATAAAAAATTTCTTGGTACCAAAAGATTTGGCCTTGTGGGAAGTGAGTCTACTGTCCCTGGTATTGAACAAATCATAAAACAAAGTTGTTTATCAGGCATAGAAGATATTTACATTGGGACAGCTCATCGAGGCAGATTAACACTTTTGTCATCAGTAATGGAAGTTCCCCTGAGGTCAATAATGGCGAAATTTGAGGGTGGAGGTGAAGATCCTAACGAAGTTTTGGGATCGGGAGATGTTAAATACCACTTAGGAATATCAAGTGATAGAGAGTTTGATAACAAAAAAATTCACCTATCACTCACACCCAATCCCTCTCATCTAGAGGCAGTTGATCCAGTTGTCATTGGAAAAGTTAGAGCAGAGCAAACTTTACTCAAAGACAAATCAAACGATAGAGTCATTGGGTTGTTAATTCACGGTGATGCAGCAATGGCAGGACAAGGTGTTGTAGCAGAAACATTCGCAATGTCTCAGTTACGAGGATTTAGAACGGGTGGCACAATTCATTTTGTGATTAATAATCAAATAGGATTTACCACAACCCCTCATTACGGTCGCTCAGCACCCTACTGTACTGAGATAGCAAAAATAATTCAGGCACCAATATTTCATGTAAATGGTGATGATGTTGAAGCTGTTGTTCATGTATGCAGATTAGCTGTTGAATTTAGAAACAAATTCAAAACCGATGTTGTTGTAGATATGTTTTGTTACCGAAGATCTGGCCACAATGAAATGGATTTGCCTGAATTTACACAACCTCTGATGTATCAAAAAATAAAATCTCATCCGACAACATTGAATATTTATGAAAAAAAACTTATCGAAGAGGGTGTTTTAACAACTAACGAAGTTAAAAATGAAAAATCAACTTATATAGATAAGTTAAATGAAGAATTAAAATTTGCAAAATCATATAAGCCAAATAAAGCAGACTGGCTCGAGGGATCATGGAAAGGTATTACAGTTGCATCGATAGATGCAAGGAGAGGTAAAACAGGAATTAATGAAGATGAATTTATAAAAATTGGTAAAGAAATACACAAAATACCAAATGACTTTAATCCTCATAGACGAATAAAAAAAATATACGAGGACCGATTGTCAAATATACTAAAGGGAAAAGGGATAGACTGGGCTACAGCTGAATCTCTTGCCTTTGCTTCATTATTGTCAGAAGGTTATGGCGTAAGATTATCAGGTCAAGATTCTGGAAGAGGCACTTTTAGTCAAAGACACGCTGTTCTTTATGATCAAGTGAGTGAACAAAGATTTGTACCACTTCGACATTTCAGAAAAAAACAGGGATTCTTCGAAATTATAGATAGTTTTCTATCTGAATATGGCGTTTTGGGCTTCGAATATGGCTATTCGCAGGTAGACCCAAGAACTCTTGTTTTGTGGGAAGGTCAATTCGGAGATTTTGCAAACAATGCTCAGACGATCATTGATCAATTCATAACTACCGGTGAAAGAAAATGGTTAAGGATGTCTGGTTTAACATTATTGCTTCCGCATGGTCACGAAGGCCAAGGTCCCGAACATACAAGTGGACGTTTGGAAAGATTTCTTCAGATGTGTGCTGAGGATAATATACAAGTTGTAAATTGTACATCACCTGCAAATTATTTTCATGCTCTTCGAAGACAGCTTCATAGGGATTTCAGAAAACCTCTCGTAATCATGACGCCAAAGTCGACATTAAGGCATAAAAAAAATACATCAACTATTAAAGAATTCACAAATGGATCTACCTTTCACCGTATTTTGAGAAAAGAAATCTCTAAAGAACAAAAATCAAAAATAAATAGAGTTCTTTTATGTTCTGGCAAAATTTATTTTGAGTTAGATGATCAAATTGAAAAATTAAAAAAAGAAAATATTCATATACTTAGGTTTGATCAATTATATCCATTTCCGTATGAAGTATTAAAAGATGAAATATTGCAATTTCCAAATGCAGAAATTTTCTGGGTCCAAGAAGAGCCGTCAAATATGGGTGCCTTCAGATTTGTAAAACATCGTATAGAGTCTGTAATGAAAGGCATTAATGGTCAACATGAAGAACTTCTTTTTATTGGAAGGAAAGCTTCAGCATCCCCAGCTACAGGTATTGCTAATCGTCATGCTGAAAATCAACGGAATATCTTAAAGTTAGCTATTGAAGCTGAAAAAAAAGAAATTGAGAAACATAAGGATGGAGTAACCTTAGTTAAATTCAAACTGCCAATTGAATAATAATCTTAAAGTGTTAAATATTAAATATGACTATTGAAATCAAAGTCCCATCATTGGGGGAAAGTGTTGTCGAGGCAACTGTTGCTAAATGGTACAAGAATGAAGGTGATGCAGTTGCATTAGATGAACCATTATTAGAACTTGAAACTGATAAAGTCACTTTAGAAGTTCCTGCGCCTTCAAATGGGCGCATTGAAAAAATTAGTGCTAGCGAGGGTTCAACAGTTGAAGTCGGCGCAATCCTTGGCTTAATTGATGAAAATGCATCGGCCCAAGATCAAGTTAAGAAGCCGAAATCGGTTTCTAAAGAACCTGAAAGCATTCCAGAAGAAGAAACCACAAAGCAAGTAGATACTGTATCAATGCCAGAAATTACTATTCAAAATGAGGTACTTGATATTCCAAAATTGTCACCTGCGGTAAGAAAAATTTCTGCTGAAAAAAATATAGATATAAACAAATTAGTTTCCTCAAGAGAAGATGGCAGAATCACAAAAGCAGATGTTTTAAATACTCAGAATGTAGAAAAACTTGATACAAAACCGCAACTCACTAAAGAGTCAGATGAAAGAGAAGAACGAGTACCTATGTCACGACTTAGGCAAACGATTGCTAAGCGTTTAAAAGATGCTCAAAATAATGCAGCTATGTTGACAACATTTAATGAAGTTGACATGGGTGAGCTTATTAAAACTCGAAATGATCATAAAGCTGAGTTTGAAAAAAAGTATGGTATTAAATTAGGTTTCATGTCTTTCTTTGTCAAAGCATGTATTACTGCACTTAGAGATATTCCTGAAGTTAATGCAGAAATAGAAGAAACTGACGTAATTTACAAAAATTTTTATAATATCGGAGTTGCAGTTGGTACAGATCAGGGTCTTGTTGTGCCTGTGGTAAAAAACGCTGATCAAAAATCTTTAGTTGAAATCGAAAAGGAAATATATCAATTGGGACAAAAAGCTAGATCTGGACAATTAAGTATTGATGAAATGCAAGGTGGTACATTTACCATTTCTAATGGAGGTGTTTATGGCTCGTTGATGTCAACACCAATTTTAAATCCACCTCAATCAGGTATACTAGGCATGCACAAAATCGAGGAAAGACCAATAGTTATAAGCGGTGAAATTGTTGCCAGACCAATGATGTATTTAGCACTTTCTTATGACCATCGAATCGTAGATGGAAAAGGAGCAGTCACTTTCTTAGTAAGAGTTAAAGAAAGTTTAGAAGATCCAAGTAGAATATTGTTGGGAGTTTAAATTGGAGCAATTTGATATTACAGTAATTGGTAGTGGTCCTGCTGGTTATGTATGTGCTATCAGGGCCGCACAGTTGGGTTATAAAGTGTGTTGTGTAGAAAAAGGACAAACGCTTGGCGGAACTTGTCTTAACATTGGATGTATTCCATCAAAATCACTACTGCACTCTTCTCATTTATACCACCAAGCTTCTGACCTAAGTGAGTTAGGTATTAATTTTGATAACGTATCTTTTGATCTTAGCAAAATTATGAAATCTAAAAGTGATAGTGTTGCATCTCTCACAAAGGGAGTGGATTTCTTGTTTAAGAAAAATAAAGTGAATAGAAAATTAGGATTTGCAAAACTTATTGATAACGAACAAATTGAGATTTTAACTGGTGATACTTCTGAGATTATAAAATCATCAAAAATTATTATTGCTACAGGATCAGAGGTTTTATCTCCAGAAGGAGTTATTATTGATGAAATAGATATTTTATCCTCAACAGGAGCGCTAAGCTTATCCTCTGTGCCAAAACATCTTATGGTAATTGGTGCTGGCTATATTGGCTTGGAAATGGGTTCTGTCTGGTCAAGATTGGGTTCAAAAGTTACAGTT
Source organism: uncultured Pelagibacteraceae bacterium (assembly GCA_902525595.1). Lineage (GTDB taxonomy): Bacteria > Pseudomonadota > Alphaproteobacteria > Pelagibacterales > AG-422-B15 > CACNXQ01. The sequence continues at coordinate 70,344 of CABZHO010000001.1, forward strand.
ATTGAATATGCAGATAGAATTCTTCCAGGCATGGATCAGGAAATATCAAGTGCTTTTCAAAAAATACTCATTAAACAAGGATTTGATTTTAAACTCTCAACTGCTTTAAGAGATGTAAGTAAAGTTAATGGATCTTTATCTGTTTCAGTAGAGAACAACGGTCAAACACTTGATATTGATTGTGACAAGGTTCTTATATCTACAGGTCGTCGCCCCTATACCTTTGGTTTAAATTTAGATGAAATAGGTGTCAAACTTAATGACAAAGGTTTTATAGAGACGAATCAACACTTTAAAACATCCGTTCAAAACATATACGCAATAGGTGATTGCAAAATTGGTCCAATGCTTGCACATAAAGCCTCGGAAGAAGGTACAGCAGTAGCAGAAATCATCGATGGTCAAGCTGGACACGTCAATTATAACGCTATTCCATCTGTAATTTATACTGCTCCAGAAGTTGCATCAGTTGGAAAAACTGAGGAAGAACTAAAAGATGGTGGTGTTTCTTACAAAATTGGTAAATTTCCATTCACAGCAAATGCAAAAGCAAAAGTTATGAATGATACAAGCGGATTTGTAAAAATATTATCCAATACAAATACAGATGAAGTATTAGGTGTTCATATTATTGGCGCTGATGCTGGCAACTTAATTGGTGAGTTAACCATAGCAATGGAGTTTGGTGCCTCAGCAGAAGATATAGCAAGGACTTGTCATGCTCATCCCACTCTTACAGAGTCAATAAAAGAAGCTGCGTTAAATGTCGATAACCAGGCTATACATATATAGCAATTTTTTTTGTTAGCATAATAGTTATCAAATAAAGCCAAATGGCAATCATAACATGATAAAAATGCCAACTTAAAATGGGGTCAAAAACCTGGGCTTGCCGAATAATAAAATTAAAGAGAATTATTGAAAAAACAAAAATGGATATGAATTTAAATATTTTTTTTTCTCTTGGAATTAAAAAAGAAAAAATTATTCCAATGATCAACCAAAGCAAAGTAATCACAATAATTAAATTTTTTGCTTGAAAAAATATATAAATACTACCAATGGCCAATACCAATACTGAGAACAAAATTATGTTTTCATTAACTAATTTACTTTTTTTTATGATTTCGATTACTATCAGCGGCACACCTAAGAGAAGTGATAAAGTTGTAAATAATTGATGGATAGACTTTAATTCAGAATGCATAACCAATCCAAATCTTAATGTTGCTAAGAAGGCTGTCGCACCTATTATTAGAACACCAATCGTTGCATAATTAAGTTTGTGTCCTAAAAAAGTTTTTATTGAATATACACTGATTATTAAAATTAAAATTTCTGATAGAGCGAAATGAGCTGGGGGTGTCATTAATGACTTTTAATTGCTCGAGCGTAATCTTCTTTAATTTGTGTTGATGTTTTTCTAGTTCCGTCATGAGACCATCCGGGTGGACCAAATAAGTACATAACTCTATCTTTAAATGAAATCCCACGCATTGTTATATCTTTGAAAATATTTGCATATTCCTCAAAAAGTATCCTCAAAGGATTTAAAGATGTCATTGGTACCACAAGTCCGTAGTCACATGGTTCTTTCGGATCTTCGGGAATAAATGTACCAAACATCCTATCCCAAATCATTAGTGTTCCAGCGTAATTTGCATCCAAGTATTTTGGGTTTCTGGCATGATGAACTCTATGGTGTGACGGCGTATTAAAAAGGTACTCATACCAACGTGGCAGTTTGTATATAGTTTGAGTGTGGCATAAATATTGGTAGTAACCATTAATAAAAACACAAAATAAAATCATTAAAGGATCGAACCCGATAATTACTAGAGGTATTTTTAACATGCGGGTTCCAGTAAAGTGCTTTGTAAATGGTTGACGTGCACCTACATCTATCCCCATTCTTTCTGAAGAGTGATGGGTTCGATGCAATCCCCAGCCCCATCGCCATCGGTGGCAAATCCTGTGATGTAAATAAAATGTCAAATCATCCAGTATAAAGCACAACACTAAAGCGCTTAATGTAAGTGGAAATGTGTAGATTTGAAATTCTTTAGCCCAGAAAAGAGCACCTATAGTAATAAAAGCAAAAATTCCATTTACAGGGTAACTAAAAATTCCCATCGAAATATTTAATATCCACTCCTTAAAATCATTTTTTCCTTTTAGTTTAAAAAAATAAATTGCTAGTGTTTCAATAACAGCAATCCCAACAAGTATTGGTACCAGTAACCAGAAAAGCTCTAAAGGAGAATATTGAAATAGGAAATCAACTGACATTTTTAAAACTTTCCAACATATTACCCATCATTTTATGTATTATATTAACTCCCTGTAGTGGTCTAATAAATACTTTAAATTCAGTAATTAGTCCATCATCATTCCATGTAATTAGGTCGATGCCATTAATTTCAGTGTCTTCAAGGGTTAGCGTAAATTCAAGACTCGCGTGTTGATTACTTATTATTTCCTTATGATATTTAAAATTAGAAGCGTTAAATACCTCAGATGCTGCCATTAAATATTTTAGAGTAATATCTTTCCCCCTTTGAGGTGTAAAAACAACTGGTGAGTAAAAAATGCAGTTGTCATCAACAATTTCAGTCAGCATATTATAATCACGGAGACTTACCACATCGTGCCATTTTGAAATAGGATTTTGCATATAGATGAATATATAATTTATTTATTTCTTAGCAAGAGGATGGGTCCTAGAATATGCCTCATATAATCGTTCTGTCTCAACTTTTGTATATTTTTGAGTTGTAGAAAGACTGCTATGACCTAGTAATTCTTGAATTGTCCTTAAATCGCCACCAGAATCTAATAAATGAGTTGCGAAACTATGCCTCAGCGCATGAGGAGTTGCTGTTTCAGGAAGTGATAAATTCAGCCTGATCTTTTCAAGAGTATATTGTACAATCCTAGGACTTAATCGATCCATTCTTTTTCCAACAAATAGTGGATCATCATTTGTAAAATTTTTAGGACAATCATTAATATATTTATAAATTTCAGATTTTATATTATCCATTAAAGGTACCATTCTTTCCTTGCCACCCTTACCTTTAATCAATAAATAATCTTCTGTATTTATATCCTTAAAATTTAGGTTAAGTGCTTCAGAAATTCTTAAACCACATCCATACAAGAGCATTAGAATAGATTTATTTCTTAGGCCAACCCATTTTTCATTTTCAATCTCTTCAGCATACTTAATGGCTTCTATCGCCAACTCTGCTGATATTGGTCGAGGTATTGATTTTTTTTGCCTGGGCGATTTCAGTGATTGAATTGCTGAATTTTCAATAATCTCAGATTGAATTAAATAATTAAAAAAAGATTTTAAAGATGAAATTACTCTTGCTATCGATACATTGCTAAGGTTTTGATTACGTAAATTTGTTAAAAAACTTCTAAAATCAGAAATTGTTAATTTATTTAAATCATTAATAGTCAGTTCTTTATCATTATGAATAAATATAAATTCAACAAACTTAGTAACATCATGCTTATAACTTATAAGTGTATTCTGACTCAGATCCCGAACTTTTTGTAGATGCTCAATCCAATTATTAAAATGCTCTTCAAGACTTTTATTCACAAATTTTAAACAATTTTTTGTTTAGTTTTCTTCCAATCTTTTAGAAAAGCATCAAGTCCCTTGTCGGTAAGAGGATGCTTCGAAAGCTCTTTTAAAGTTGCTGGAGGTAGCGTGACAACATCTGCTCCAATTATAGCTGACTGTATTACATGTTCAGTAGTACGAACTGAAGCAACGAGTATTTTTGTTTTTAGATTTGAGTAGTTCATGTAAATCGATTTTATATCCTGTATTAAACTCATTCCATTTTCTCCAATATCGTCTAATCGACCCACAAAAGGAGATATATATGTTGCACCACATTTAGCTGCTAAGAGTGCTTGAGCAGCAGAAAAACAAAGAGTTACGTTTGTTTTTATTTTTTTCTTAGAGAGAAACTTACAAGTTTTTAAGCCTTCTTCAGTTAAAGGCAATTTAATAACTATATTTTTTGAAATTTGTGAGAGCTTTTTTGCTTCTTGTACCATACCTTTTGTATCTAAAGCTGTGACCTCGGCACTAATAGGACCTTTAATTATTTTTGAGATTTCTTTCAGAGTCTTAAGGAAGTCTTTTCCTGATCTTGCAATCAAAGAGGGATTGGTAGTTATGCCATCGACTAAACCAGTCTCGCTTAATTTCTTAATAACTTTAACTTCTGCAGTATCGAGAAAGAATTCCATAACAAATCAATTTTTGACTGATATATTTATAACACAGATAAAGATTCATACAAATCTATGAAAAAAAATGTTTTTTACGTAAATGTCCTTCTAGCACATCATATTGCTGATGATCTTACTTATAAGATTATTAGTGATCAAAAACCAGGAGTGGGAACGATAGTAAAAGCACCTTTAAGAAGTAAAGATAAAATTGGAATTGTAACCAAAATTTTAGATAATAATCCCTCAAATAATCTAAAGATCAAGAATATAATTGATATCTCCAGTGATCATAAACTAAATAAAAAAATGATTAAATTTCTGAATTGGGTTAGTGACTATAACTTGATTCAACGGGGTTTAGTTTTAAAAATGATCCTTTCTCATAGAAAGTTTTATTTCAATAAAATTGCAGACAAAAAGTTGAATGAAGATACTTTGCCAATTAAAAATGTAACTTTAAGTGAGAACCAAAAAAAAATCAGTAATGAAATATTTCAATTATTGAGTAAAAAAATTTACATACCTATTTTGCTTGATGGAGTTCCTGGCGCAGGTAAAACAGAAATATATTTTGATGTACTAAAAAAAATTTTAATTAATGGAAGTCAGGCCCTTATTATGTTTCCTGAAGTTTCTTTAACAAGTGATTTTGTTAAAAGAATTGAAGAGAGATTTGGAGAAAAACCTGATGTGTGGCATTCCAAAATAAACGAAACTAAAAAAAGTAAGACATTGAGAAGAATTCTTAGTGGTGAGGCTAAAATAATTATTGGGGCTCGATCATCACTTTTTCTTCCATTCAAAAATCTATCTATCATCATCGTAGATGAAGAGCATGACACGTCATATAAACAAGAAGAAAATGGTATTTATCATGCAAGAGATATGTCAGTTGTGAGAGCTTCAATCGAAAATGTTCCAATTCTACTAACAAGTGCCACGCCGTCACTAGAGACTATATTTAATGTCATGTCCAAAAAATATAACAAAGTGTCTATTGAGGATAAATTTTTCAATAAGCAACATAATGAAGTGTTTATTGTAAATATGAAAAAAGAGAAGTTACAAAAAAATCATTGGGTATCAAATAAACTTAAACAATGCATTGAAGAAGCGTCTAGTAAGAATAAGCAAGCCCTCTTGTATATAAACAAGAGAGGATATGCTCCAGTCGTAATTTGTAAATCATGCGGTTACAAAATTTCTTGCACAAATTGTACAAGTTATTTAGTGGAGCATTTACAGAAAAAAAAATTGTTATGTCATCACTGTGGACACAGTATAAGAGTTAATAATATTACTTGTCCCTCTTGTAAGAATCACAATCAAGAATTTATTGATTACGGTGCTGGTATAGAAAAAATTTTTACTGAAGTCTCAAAATTTTTTCCCTTAGCAAAATTATGCTTGTTTTCAAGCGATCATATAAAATCAAACAAAGATCTAGAAGATAAAGTAAGAGATATTAAAAACAATAAGTATGATATTATAATAGGTACACAATTAATTTCTAAGGGTTATCATTTTCCTAATCTTTCCTGTGTTGGTATTATTGACGCAGACATGACATTAAAGGGTGGAGACTTAAGGGCATCTGAGAAAACATATCAAGCACTGTATCAAGTTGCTGGAAGAGCTGGCAGGGAAAATGAAAAGGGAACTGTTGTAATACAATCATACTATCCTGAAAATGAAACCATCCAATCACTTGGTGATCTAAATAGAAATCAGTTTTATGAAAATGAGATAAATTATAGGGTATCAAATTTTTTACCGCCCTCAGGTAGAATGGCTGCAATTATAGTAAGTGGTAACAACTTAGAAAAAGTTAGACATCAGTGCAATTACTTGTATCGCGCAATTCCAAAAATATCGAGTTTAGAAATATATGGCCCTGCTCCAGCAGCACTTTCAAAATTAAAAGGGAGGCACAGACAACGTTTCTTAGTTCATGATAAAAAAGCCAGAAATATGCAAAAAATTGTTAATGTTTGGCTTTCTCAATCAAAGACAATTCCGAGCGTAAATATATCTGTAGATATTGATCCCTATAGTTTTGTGTAAATAATACAAATGCGGCATTCCAATACTTGAAAAATATCACAGTTAATGGTACGGAAAGTATGAATTTTTAAGGAAATCTTCCAAATAATGACCAATACTACTAAGAGACGAGTTGCTTCTGTTGAAAGATACGCGAATGCACTATTTCAGCTCGCAAAAGAAGCAAAGGTTCTTGAGACAGTTTCCAGTGAATTAACTAAGCTAAGAAATTTAATGGAACAAGATATTAATATGATTTCAGTAGTACAAAATCCATCTATTAGTAAAAATAGAAAAATAAATTTTTTTAATTTACTTTCTGAAAAAATAGAAATGTCTAAGCTTACAAATAATTTTATTGGTGTGATTGTTAAAAAAAATAGGGTCAAATATTTACTTGAAATAATTAATTCATTTGATGATTTACTTTCAAACTTAAAAGGAGAAAAAAATGCTACAATTACTTCTGCAAAAAATTTAAGTGAGAAAGAAATCAATGATATCAAAAGTCAGTTAAAAGATAAGTTTAATTCTGATTTCAATATTAAAATTATTGTTGATAAATCACTTATTGGTGGACTAAAAATCCAGGTTGGAAGCCAAATGATTGACAGCAGTATAAAAAATCAACTCCAACTACTAAAAGAAAAAATGAAAGAGGTCGCTTAAATGGACATACAACCATCAGAAATATCAAAAATTCTCAAAGAAGAAATTAAAAATTTTGGATCAGATTCAGAAATCACCGAAGTTGGTCAAGTTTTATCGATTGGTGATGGAATTGCCAGAATTTATGGTTTGGACAATGTTCAAGCGGGCGAAATGGTTATGTTTGATGATGGAACAAAAGGTATGGCTTTAAATTTAGAAGATGACAACGTTGGCGTTGTTCTATTTGGAAGTGATGCCAATATTAAAGAGGGTGATACCGTTAAAAGAACTAATGCAATTGTTGATGTCCCAGTTGGAAAAGAGTTACTCGGAAGAGTTGTGGACGCTCTTGGTAATCCTATAGACGGTAAAGGTAATATCGAGTCAAAAGATAGAAGTCGAATTGAGGTAAAGGCTCCAGGAATTATTCCAAGAAAATCAGTTTCAGAACCTATGCAGACTGGCTTAAAAGCAATTGATAGTTTAATACCTGTAGGTCGTGGACAAAGGGAATTGATTATTGGTGATAGACAAACAGGAAAAACTGCAATCGCAATTGATACAATTATCAATCAGAAAACAATTAATGAGTCAGACGACGAGTCCAAAAAACTTTACTGTGTATACGTTGGCATAGGGCAAAAAAGGTCCTCAATTGCACAGACAGTGAAAGCTTTGGAAGATGCTGGTGCAATGGCATATACCACAGTAGTAGCAGCAACTGCCAGTGATGCAGCTCCACTGCAGTTTCTTGCTCCTTACACGGGTTGCTCTATGGGAGAATATTTCAGAGACAATGGAATGCATGCACTAATTATTTACGATGACTTATCTAAACAAGCCGTTGCTTATAGACAGATGTCTTTACTCCTGAGGAGACCTCCAGGTCGTGAAGCATTTCCTGGAGATGTTTTCTATTTACATAGTAGACTATTAGAAAGAGCCGCAAAACTTAATGACGAAAATGGAGGAGGCTCGTTAACAGCACTTCCTGTTATTGAAACTCAGGCAAATGATGTGAGTGCGTTTATCCCAACAAATGTTATTTCTATTACAGATGGACAGATTTTTCTAGAAACTGAACTTTTCAACCAAGGCATTCGACCAGCAGTTAATGTAGGTCTAAGTGTGTCACGAGTTGGATCTGCTGCCCAAACAAAAGCGATGAAAAAAGTAGCGGGTTCAATAAAACTAGAACTTGCTCAATATCGTGAAATGGCTGCATTCGCTCAATTTGGATCAGATCTAGACGCATCAACTCAGAAACTTCTAAATAGAGGTTCAAAATTGACTGAGCTTCTTAAGCAAAATCAATATTCACCGATGACAATTGCTGAGCAGGTTGTTTCAATTTTTACTGGTGTAAATGGGTATCTTGATGATTTAGAATTAAATCAAATTAGTGACTTTGAAAAAGATTTATTCGAACTAATCAAATCGTCTCATTCAGAAATTATACAGTCAGTAAATTCTTCAGGTGATTTAGATGAAGAAACAGGAAAAAAACTGAGCTCAATAATTGAGGAATTTAAAAAAAATAGATAAATGCCAAGCTTAGACGATTTAAAAAAAAGAATTGGTAGCGTCAAGTCTACTCAAAAAATTACAAAAGCAATGAAAATGGTTGCTGCAGCTAAATTACGTCGAGCTCAAGAGTCTGCTGAAGCAAGCAGACCTTATTCAGAAAGTATGGAAGACTTGATTACTTCCATATCTTCTGGTTATGCCCCTTTATCAAAGGAAAGAAATCTTCTTACTGGCGATGAAAAAGACTCAACTTATTTGTTGATGTTGTTCACATCTGAAAGAGGTTTGTGTGGAGGTTTTAATTCTATTGTTACAAAATCAGTGAGAGAAAAGATTGCAAGTCTCGAAGATGCTGGCAAAGTAGTTAAAATTATTTGCGTTGGTAAAAAAGGTTTTGATATTCTAAAGAGGCAACATTCTGAAAAAGTAATCGAGACGATTGATATGAGAGCAATTAAGTCTGTAACCTTTCAAGATGCAAAAAATATATCAGACAAGATTATCAAGATGTTTTTTGATAGTGAATTTGATAAATGCCTAATTTTTTATAATAAATTTAAGTCTGTGATATCTCAAATTCCAACAGAACAACAAATAGTTCCTATCGAAATTATTAATGAGGGTAATGACACTGACGGAAACGATAATGCATTTTTTGAATTTGAGCCTAGTGAAAGCGAGATTCTTAATGAGCTTTTGCCACTCAACTTCGCAATTCAAATATTCAAGGCATTACTTGAAAGTGCCGCAAGTGAGCAAGGAGCTAGAATGAGCGCTATGGACAATGCGTCAAGAAACGCATCTGACATGATAAACAATTTAACACTATTTTATAATCGATCAAGACAGGCAGTGATTACCAAGGAACTCATAGAGATTATTTCAGGAGCAGAAGCAGTTTAATAAAGGAGTAAGATATGACTACAAATAATAAAGGACAAATATCACAAGTTATCGGCGCTGTAGTTGATGTTAGATTTGAAGATAATCTTCCACCAATATTAGGGGCATTAGAATGTAAAGTTGGAGACAAAAAAATTGTTTTAGAAGTCGCTCAGCATTTGGGAGAGTCAACGGTGAGAACAATAGCAATGGACTCCACAGATGGCATGACAAGAGGTGACGATGTTATTGACATAGGTAATCAAATCCAAGTTCCAGTTGGACCTGAAACTCTTGGAAGAATTATGAATGTTGTTGGTGAGCCAGTTGATGAACGTGGTGAAATTAAACCTACAGACAGATGGTCAATTCATAGAGCTGCTCCAGACTTTGTTGATCAAGCAACGGAAACTGAAATTTTAGTTACAGGTATAAAAGTTGTTGATTTATTAGCTCCTTATTCAAGAGGTGGTAAAATTGGTTTATTTGGAGGCGCAGGTGTTGGCAAAACTGTTATCATTATGGAATTAATAAATAATATTGCAAAGGCTCACGGTGGCTATTCAGTATTTTCAGGCGTAGGTGAGAGAACAAGAGAAGGAAATGATTTGTATCATGAAATGATTGAGTCAGGTGTTATTGATCTGAAAGGAAAAGAATCTAAATGTGCACTAGTTTATGGTCAAATGAATGAACCCCCAGGGGCAAGAGCGAGGGTTGCCCTTACTGGCCTTACGGTGGCTGAATATTTTAGAGATATGGAAGGGCAAGATGTTTTATTTTTCGTCGATAATATATTTCGTTTTACCCAAGCAGGCTCAGAAGTTTCTGCCTTATTGGGAAGAATACCTTCCGCAGTTGGTTATCAACCAACACTAGCAACTGACATGGGTTCACTTCAAGAAAGAATTACATCAACAAATAAAGGTTCAATTACTTCTGTTCAAGCGATCTATGTACCAGCGGATGACCTCACTGATCCAGCTCCTGCAACTTCATTTGCTCACTTGGATGCGACAACTGTTTTGTCAAGACAGATTGCTGAGTTAGGTATTTACCCTGCTGTTGATCCACTTGATAGCACCTCCAGAATTCTTGATCCACGTGTCGTTGGAGATGAGCATTATCGTGTTGCAAGAAACGTCCAGGCTGTTTTACAAACATATAAATCATTGCAAGACATCATTGCCATTCTTGGAATGGATGAACTTTCTGAGGAGGATAAATTAACCGTTGCAAGAGCAAGAAAAATTCAGAGATTTATGTCTCAACCATTTTTTGTTGCTGAAGTATTTACCGGCACACCCGGTAAATATGTTGAACTAGATGATACTATTAAAGGTTTTGATGCAATATGTAAGGGCGAGTACGATCACCTTCCGGAAGCAGCTTTTTATATGGTCGGCACAATTGAAGAAGCAGTTAAAAAAGCAGAAAAAATGGCTGAAGAAGCAGCTGCATAACAAATGTCAGAACAATTTAGTTTTAAACTAGTTACACCAGAGAAAACCTTCATGGAAGGGAATGCCTCAATGATTGTATTGCCTGGTATTGAGGGTGATATGGGTATCCTTGCTGATCATTCAAACATAATAACTTCAATGAGACCAGGCCTTATAAAAGTTATCGGAACAAATGAAGAGAAATTATTTTTTGTGGAAGAAGGATTTATTAAGTTTTCTAACAATGAATTACTTGTTGTCGCTGTTGGACTTGATGAAAATGAAAAAATAAATAACGATTTTATAAATGCAAAAATTAGTTCTTTAGAGACCGATCTTGAAGCTGAAAGTGAAAATTTAAAGAGCAAAATTCAAAATAAAATTGATAGCTTAAAACTTCTTTTAAATTAAAAATAACTTCTAGTTTCTTCAAATACTCCCTTGTATAGCTTTTTTTTGAAATTCACTATTTTGTTCATTATTTGAACCTCGGTTGACCATTCCCACTTCTTAAATTCTGGCTTTTTTGTTTTAATATTTATCTCATTATCTTTTCCTGTAAATTTAATTACAAACCACTTTTGTTTTTGGCCAATAAATCGGCCTTTCCAAAGTTTTTCATTTAGATATTTAGGCAAATTATAATAATGCCACATATTACTTTCATAAATAATTTCATAGTTTTTTAATATACCTGTTTCTTCCTTCATTTCCCTAATAACGGCATTAACTGAGCTTTCACCTTTATCAATACCTCCCTGAGGCATCTGCCAAGCTGATTTATCTTTGTCAAATCTTTGGCCTATAAATATTTTATTTTTGGTATTAATGATAACCATCCCCACACCTCTCCGATATCTCTTTTTTTTATTAGAGATATTTGGCTCCATTATTTATTAATTTGGCAAAGTTTCTTTTGAAAAGAGGTCAAGAGCGTAATCAAGTTGATTATCTTTTTCAGTTTGTTCATCATATATGAATTTTACTTCGATGTCGGGTAAAATTCCAACTTTGTGAATCGAATCCCCAGATGGCGTATAATACAATGCAGTAGTCATTCTTATAGCACTTGAGTCATTTAAGGGAAAAATAGTTTGTACCGATCCTTTGCCATAAGATTGCTCACCTAAAATTATTGCTCTTTTATGATCCTGTAACGCACCAGCAACTATTTCTGATGCAGAAGCAGAGCCTTGATTGATTAAAACAATAATTGGTTTTCCCTTTGTAATATCACTGCCTGAAGCTGTAAATCGAGATATATCACTTTTATCTCTCCCTTTGATTGAGACAATTTCTCCTGAATCAAGAAAATTATTTGTAACTCTAGCGGACTGATCAAGAAGACCACCAGGATTACTTCTCAAGTCTAGTATAAAGCCAACAGTATTATTTTCCCCTATTTCTCCGAATAAAGAATTAATTGCATCTTTAATTCCTTTATCTGCTTGTTCACTAAATGAGATTAAGCGTATATATCCTACATCACCCTCTCTTCTGTACTTTACAGCTTGAACAGTAATTACTGCTCTTTTTAAAGTAATATCAATTGTATCTTCTTGACCTATTCTAACGACTTTAATTGTTATTGACTTGCCAACTGGGCCTCTAAGTAAATCTACAGCTTCAGTTAGGGATAGGCCTAAAACATCGGTATCATCTATATGAGTAATAAAATCTCCAGGTCTTACACCAGCTTTCTGAGCGGGTGTATCATCGATTGGAGAAATAACTTTTACATATCCATTTTCCATTGTTACTTCAATTCCAAGTCCACCAAATTCTCCTTTAGTCTCTTCTCGCATTTCAGTAAATATCTCAGTATCCATGTACCCAGAATGTGGATCAAGTGATTGAAGCATGCCATTGATTGCATACTCAATTACCTTTTCATCATTAATTTCTTCAACGTAGTTGTTTTTGATTATCTCAAAAACATCTCCAAATATATCAAGTTTTTTATATAAGTTTTGATTGCTCGCTGATATGAGATTAAAGCTGAATAACGAAATTGAAAAAACTAATATGGCAAAAAGAAACTTCATTTTAATTTCTATGGTATGGATGATTAACTTCTATAGTAACAGATCTATATATTTGTTCTAATAAAATAATTGCTGCGAAGGAATGAGTAAGGGTCATCCTACTCAATGAAATTACTCGATCTGACATTTTTAGAATATTTTTGTCAAATCCATCAGTGCTACCAATAATAAAAACTTTATCCCTAGTTCCACTTTTAAGAATAAGATCTTTGAAACCATGGGTCGTAAGATTGTCACCTCTTTCATCTAAAATAATTAGTATCTCGTTCTTTCTATTACGAAGAAGTCTTTCTGATAATTTTTTATGGCTTATTTTTAATGTGTTAATCTGACTAAATTGGTTTTTTGAGATTTTTTTTAGTCTCTCTAAATATATGGTAAAAAGTTTCTCTTCAAATTCAAACTTAAATTTATCAAGATATAATATTTCTATCTTCATTAAGAAAACCTTTTTATTCAATTTCTGCAGACCACATATTTTCTAAATTATAAAATTGTCTAATTTCCTCTTTAAAAAGATGTATTATTACATCCCCACTGTCTATTACGATCCAACCGCTATCTTGATTCCCTTCAATAGATGGAGTAACAATATCAAGATTTTTTAACTTTTTGTGTACTGACTGTGAAATGGAATTCACATGTCTATTTGATGTGCCTGTAGCAAATACTAAGTGGTCAGCTAGTGATGTTTTTTTTGATATATCAATTGAAACAATATCAATTGCTTTACTGTCTTCCAATTCTTCTACAATTTCTTTTAGTATATTTATCATTATTTATTTCGTATCATAGTAGAGGATTCCTCAGCATTAAAATCATCTATAAAAGTCCATGCAGGTATATCTTCAAAAATTGCTGAACCAATACCTGATTTTTTTTTAAATTTATCAAATGTTTTTGCAGCAACAGATGCCAGTGGTCGGTACTTTTCTTCATTTCGATTAAAAACAGCAATTGGCATTAGTTTAAAAATATTTTCGTAGTCGCGCCATTGATCCATTTCACAAAATGAATCGCTACCCATTAAAAAAATAAAAGTTTCATTGGTATAATTTTTTTTTATAAATTTTAAATTATCGATAAGAAAAATAGATTCGGTAGAGTCTTCAAAAATTTTTAATTTGATAATTTCATTAGTTATCAAATTCTCAACTTTTTTAAGTCTTAAATCAAATGGTAAATATTCTGATTTATTTTTCAGAGGATTCTGCTTTGTTATAAGCCACCATACTTCATCTAGGTTAAAAATTTCAATAGCTTTTAGTGAAAGCTTTAAATGACCTGCATGGGCTGGATTAAATGAACTACCCAAAATTCCAATTTTCATTTATGGTCTTACCTGCCCACTTCCTCTAACAATATATTTATATGTCGTTAATCCTTCTAAGCCAACTGGTCCTCTAGCATGAAGTTTGCCAGTTGCTATTCCTATTTCTGCACCTAATCCAAACTCACCACCATCAGCAAATTGAGTTGAGGCATTATGCATTACAATAGCGCTGTTAACTGAATTGAGAAATTTTTCAACTTTTGAGTGATTCTCTGAGATGATGCTTTCTGTATGACCTGATCCATACTTTGCAATATGATCTATTGCTTCGTCCATATTTTTAACTGTTTTAATTGAGATTATCGCATCTAGGTATTCAGTGCTCCAATCAATTTCAGTAGCAGGCAAAATTCTATCTGATAGTTCAACACATGCTTTGTCGCCTCTAATTTCACACCCACCACTTAAAAGTGAATCAATAATTTTAGGCAAATGTGTATTTAAACATTTTTCATCGATCAATAATGTTTCAGCAGCTCCACAAATACCAGTTCTTCTTAGCTTAGCATTTGTAACTATTTCACTTGCCTTATCCGGATCTGAAGTTTCATCAACGTACAAGTGACAGATACCATCAAGGTGTCCAATCACAGGTATTTTTGCAGTATCTTGAACTTTTTTTACCAGTCCTTTACCTCCTCTTGGAACTACGACGTCAATGAAGTCAACCATTCCTGACAACATATGATCTACTGCAGCTCGGTCAGTTGTATTTATATATTGAACAATATTTTTATTAACACCACTTTTTGATAATGAGTCCTGCATATATTTTACTAATGCCGTGTTGGTATTAAAACATTCAGAACCACCTCTTAGTATCACACTATTGCCTGCTTTTAGACACAATACCGTAGCGTCAACTGTTACATTAGGTCTACTTTCATAGATAATTCCTATTACGCCGAGTGGCACTGACACTCTTTCAACTATCATACCATTGGGTCTTTGATTGCTAAAGAGTACATTTCCTACCGGATCATTAAGAGCAATAACATTTTTTATCGAATTTATAATTCCTTCATATCTCTCATCATTCAACAATAATCTATCGATCATCGCCTTACTTAAATTTTTTTCTGACTCTTGAATATCTAAATTATTCGCATCAAGTATTTCTTTTTTATTTTTTTCTAAAGACGAAATAATTTCCTCTAGAATTTTATTCTTCTTATCTTCACTAAAGGATCTGATTTCTTTTGATGCAGTTACGCTTTCAAATCCAAGAGTATTTAGTTCAACATTAATACTCATAGCAATACTAAATCATCCTTGTGTATCATTTCTTCTCTATAAGAGTAACTTAGAATTTTTCCAATTTCATCACTTTTATGTCCCATAATAGATTTACCTTCTTTAGCCGAGTAACTAGATAATCCTACGCCAATTTTTAAATTTCCAAGGGAATAGACTTCAACAACATCACCTCTTTCAAAATCACCATCAATTGATTTGACACCTGCAGGTAAAAGGCTACTACCATTTTTCAAAGCATTGACAGCTCCATCGTCAATAACAATTTGTCCAACAGGCTTCATTGTTCCAGCTATCCACTGTTTTCTTGCAGCCATCGGAGTTTTAGAAGGTTCAAACCATGTGCATGGTCTTCCGTCAAATAGCGATTTTATTGGTCTTTGTATTGAACCATTTGTAATTGCTAAGTGACATCCTGAAAGCATTGCAGTTTTAGCTGCTTGTATTTTTGTTCTCATACCCCCTTTACCAAATTCCGAAACAGAGTCACCTATCATCTTTTCAATATCTTCACTGATTTCAGTAACCGTTGGTATCAATTTACCATCATCTCCAGTATTAGGATCTGATGAATATAAACCATTTATATTTGATAGAAGGATTAGGCAGTCAGAACTAGTTATTTGAGCAACACGTGAGGCCAAACGATCGTTATCTCCATATCGAATTTCATTAGTTGCTATTGTATCATTCTCATTGACAATAGGCACAATCCCTAGATTAAGTAGAGTATCAATTGTCCTTCTTGCATTTATTGAACGTCTTCTCTGTTCAGTATCGTCTAATGTTAGTAATATTTGTGATATTTTGAGTTCATTTTGTTCAAAGGCATTTTTAAATGAAGCCATTAAATGAATTTGACCAACAGCAGAAACTGCTTGATTGAAATCCATTTTTAAATTTTGCATTTCTAAATTTAGATCTTTCGCACCCATAGCAATAGCGCCTGATGAAACAATAATGACCTCTTTATTATTTTCTCTCAAAAATTTGACGTCTTCTGCAAGGCTGTGTAACCATTCCTTATTTAATGTACCAGTGTCATGGTCAAATAATAATGCTGAGCCAACTTTGATAACAATTCGTTTTGTTTGTTCAATTCTCATGATTTTTTAATTTTAAAATTTGATTTTTTAAATTTTCTAGACCACTACCCGTGAATGTAGATAATATAAAAACCTCAGATTTAATATACTTTTCAAATTCCAATTTAATTTTTTTTATCTCTTTTGTTTCTAATAAATCACTCTTGTTTAAAACAATAATAGTATTTTTTTTTACAATATCTTTATGATAATTTTTCAATTCATTCAAAATTGTTTCATATGACTCTTTTAAATTTTCATTTGTTATGTCTATTACGTGTATCAATGAATGACAACGTTCTATGTGCTTCAAAAATTTATATCCAAGACCATTACCTAGATGAGCGTCTTCAATCAATCCTGGAATATCTGCAACCACTATTTCTTCGTCGCCTTTTCTTAAAACGCCAAGTTTAGGGTCAAGAGTTGTAAATGGGTAGTCAGCTACCTTTGGTTTTGCAGCTGATATTTTTCTAAGCAAGCTTGATTTGCCTGCATTTGGAAAACCAACTAATCCAGCATCAGCGAGTATTTTAAGTCTCAAAATAATTTCTGCTTCGTGTCCTTTTTCTCCTGGAGTTGCTTTACGTGGAGCCCTGTTTGTTGAAGACTTAAAATTGATATTTCCCATACCACCTTTCCCCCCCGGAAAAAGAATAACTTTTTCATCATCAACTATGTCAGCAATAATTTCTTCGTTGAGAAGTATTTCAGTTCCTACTGGAATCTTTAAAATTAAATCATTACCAGCTGCCCCAGTTCTATTTCTTCCTGAGCCACCTCTTCCTTTTTGTGCTTTAAAGTGTTTCTGGTATCTAAAATCAACCAGAGTATTAAGAGATTTTGTTCCCTCTAATATGATATCTCCTCCCTTACCACCATTCCCACCATCTGGACCACCAAATTCTATATACTTTTCTCTTCTAAAGCTAAGACAGCCGTCACCGCCGTCACCACTTTTCACAAAGATTTTTGCTTCATCAATAAATTTCATTTTGGAGATTGGTTTTAAAAAAGTATTTACTTTTAAGCTTTGGGAACAACAGAAATAAAAGTTTTGCCGTTTTTCTTTTTACCAAATTTAACAATACCATCGATTAGTGAAAAAATCGTATGGTCTTTTCCTAATCCTACGTTGTCACCTGGATGCCATTTAGTTCCTCTTTGTCTTGCAATAATATTGCCAGGAATCACAGTTTGACCACCATATCGTTTGATGCCAAGTCTTCTACCAGCAGAGTCCCTGCCGTTTCTCGATGAACCACCAGCTTTTTTAGTAGCCATATTTCTATCCTACTTTCTTCACTGTTTTTTTCTTTACAGCTTTTTTCTTAATAGTAGTTTTACCTTCAGAAGCTGTTTCAGATGCTGCAGGCTTTTTCAAAACCTTCTTATTTTCAAATCCAGGAATCTCAAGAGAGTTAATTTTCAAAAATGTCATATCCTGTCTGTGACCATTCAGCCTTCGATAATTCTTTCTTCTCTTTTTTTTGAATACAAGAATTTTCCTATCACGGTCTTGTTTAACGATTTCAGCACTGATTTCAGCACCATTAATTTGTGGTGAGCCAACAGAAAATTTATCTCCATCACAGGCAAAAAGTACGTCGTTTAAAGTAATTTTGTCACCATCTTTTCCATCAAGTTTATTGACGGTAAGTATAGTGTCTTTACTCACTTTATATTGTTTTCCTCCAGTGGAAATAATTGCAAACATAGTAGAAATTCTCTAATTGAGATTTTAAGTGGCCTATATATAAACCTCACTTTTTTTATGTCAATAGCCATATTTTTTATCGAAAAAAACTTAAAATCTTTGATTTTTATGCATAAAATGTCCATACATTTATTCTACTAATCTTTATTTAATCAATTATTGAACTATGGCTTTATTGATGAAACCTTTTAAGGCATTTAGGCCTCAGAAAAAAAGAGTAGAGGAGGTTATTCTTCCTACATTTGATAACCTAACTCCACAGCAACTAAATAAAATTCTAAAAAAATCTGAGTACAATTTTTTAAATGTTGTAAGTCCAAAAGCTTTTTACCCTAACATATCAAAAACAAATTCGAAAAAACATGCATATAATCACCTTAGTGCAATGATTAATAATAAAATTATTATTCAAGAAAAAACAGAATGTTTCTATATTTATCGCTTAAACAAATATAATAAAAATCAGTATGGAATTGTGACTGCAATTGAATTCGATGAGGGAAATAAAAAAATTTTAAAACATGAGGCTATCTTTAAATCTCGCTCTACTTCTATATTAGAAACAATTGAACATACCAAAATGCAAATTGGTCCAGTATATTTATCTTATAATGAAAAAATAAATATTGATTCTATATTTAACAGATACGTTGGAAAAAAACCACTTTACAAATTCAAAACTGCTGGAGGTACTACTAGGTCTTTATGGAGAGTTAGTGATCAAAAAGATATTTATTTAATTAAACAAAAGTTATCTAATATCAAAAAGCTTTATATTGCAGACGGCCATCATCGTTATGCAGCAATTGAAAACTTGTCAAAAAAAATTAATAAAAAAGCACATAAAAAAAAGAAACTAAGTCTTCTCGCTGCAATTTTTAGCAAGGACGAAGTGAATATTTTAAGTTTTCATCGTTTGGTAAAATTTAAAAAATTTAATAAGAAATCCTTTTTATACGGCCTCAAAAATAAATTTTTATTGAAACGCGAATCTAAATTTAGAACACCATGCAAACCAGGTTCAATTATGATGTATGTAAAAAGTCAGTGGTATAATATTTCACTTCAGTCAAACGATAAAGTATATTCAAAGTTTGAAACAGATGTAGATATAATAGAAAAAATAATTATAAAAAATATAGCTAATAAAAAAAGCGGTAACTTGGTTTCAAGTTTAACTAATTTGCCTGGTAAATTTGCCTATAAAAAGCTAGTACGAGAAGTCAATGACGGGCGAGCAGATGTAGGATTTTTCATTTGCCCTTTGCCAATGAAGAAGATAATGTCCATCGCAGATAGAGGAATGATAGTACCAAAAAAATCAACTTATTTTGACCCTAAGCCAGCTGACGGTTTAGTCAACTTGCAAATGGATTTTTAATATGGAAAAACCATCAAAAAAACCTCATTACCCATACTTTTCATCAGGACCATGTGCAAAGCCACCAGGTTGGTCATTTCAAAAATTAAGTGATGCCGCGCTTTCAAGATCGCATCGTTCAGCTGCAGCAGTACAAAAATTGCAAGAGGTAATTGACAAGTCAAGACAGATTTTGCAAATACCAGATGATTATCTCATTGGAATAGTTCCTGCATCAGATACGGGCGCTGTGGAAATGGCAATGTGGTGTCTTCTCGGGCAAAGAGGATTAGAAGTTTACTCATGGGAAAATTTTGGTCATGACTGGAATATTGATGCAGGTGAACAATTACCGATAGAAAATAAAACTCTTGTTAAGGCTGAATATGGTGAGATTCCAGATTTTAGCAAAAGTAATCCAGATAACGATATTATCTTTACATGGAATGGAACGACTGCAGGTGTAAGAGTCAAAAATACTGACTGGATAAGTTCAAGTAGAAATGGGTTAACAATATGTGACGCTACTTCGGCTGTCTTTTCAATGCAAATGGATTGGCCCAAATTAGATGTTGTAACATACTCTTGGCAAAAAGTTCTTGGAAGTGAGGCTGCTCATGGCATGTTGATATTGTCCCCAAGAGCAGTTGAAAGACTTGAAAGCTATACGCCTCCATGGCCAATTCCAAAAGTGTTTAGACTTGCACAAGGTCAAAAATTAATATCAGGAATTTTTTCTGGTACGACAATAAATACACCATCCATGATAAGCGTTGAGGATGTTTTAAATTCTTTAAACTGGGCAATTGAAGTTGGAGGTCTTAGTAAATTAATCGAAATCTCAGAAAATAATTTAAAAATTGTAAGCAATTGGTTAGAGACAAATGAAAATTTTGAATTTTTAGCAAAAGATCCTGATACAAGATCGTGTACTTCAATATGTTTAATTCCAAAGGACCCTTGGTTCAAATCATTAGATCATGACAATAAAGTAAAGTTCATGAAAGAGGTTTGCTCTCACCTCGAGAGTAATGAAGCAGGTTATGATTTAAATTCTTATAAAACTGCCCCCCCAGGAATTAGAATTTGGGGAGGATCAACTGTCGAGAATGCAAATGTTGAGTTAGTCTTACCTTGGATAGATTGGGCATATTCAACGACTAAATCAAATTTTCAGTAATGAATAAAGTTCTAATCGCAGACAATGTGTCTGACGCTGTTTTTAAAGTTTTCGACAAAAATAATATTGAGTATACACAAAAAATTGGTCTTACTGAGGATGAATTAGCATTAGAGATCATCGGTTTTTCAGGACTTGTTATCAGATCAGCCGTCACAGTAACGAAGAAAATTATAGACTCAGCTGTGGATTTAAAAGTTATTGGTAGACCTGGAGTTGGAGTTGATAATGTCGATTTGAATGCCGCTTCTAATAAGAATATAGTAGTTATGAATACCCCAATGGGAAATGTTCAAGCAACAGCAGAACTGACTTTTTCTCTAATACATTCCTTAATGAGAAGAATACCTGAAGCTAACCATTCCATGCATGACAACAAATGGGAAAAAAAGAGTCTCATAGGATCCGAAATGCATGGCAAAACAATTGGTATCATCGGTTTTGGTAACATCGGGAAGAAAGTAGCAGAAATTTCTAGAGCGTATGGGATGAACATTTTTGTATACAGTGAGTCTCTTGATGAAAATTTACAAGATCAGTACGGCGTGACTAAGAAGTCACTTAATGAACTTTTATCTGATGCAGATATTATTACATTTCATAATAAATTATCTGATAAAACAAAATTTATGATCAATAGAGACACTTTAAAAAAAATAAAAAACAGTTCAATTATCATAAATTGTGCACGAGGTGGAATTATTAATGAAAATGATATTAAAGAGGCTCTTTTATCAGGTGAAATCTCTGGATATGGTTGCGATGTATACGAAAATGAACCTGAACTAAAAAGTATATTTTCAGGAATGCCTAATGTAGTTATGACACCTCACATCGGGGCAAGTACAAGAGAAGCCCAGGAAAAGGTAGCCGTGCAAATAGCTGAACAAATGAGCGATTTTTTATTAAATAATAAAATCATTAATCAAGTAAATAAGTAATGTCTCATAAGTTAATTTTAATCAGACACGGAAAAAGTGTTTGGAATTTAAAAAATATTTTTACTGGGTGGGTAGATGTAGAATTAGATGTTCAGGGTGAGCAAGAAGCAAGCCTGGCAGTAGATTTAATTAAGAATGCAGATATTGTTCCTACTTATGCATTTACCTCTTATCTTAAAAGAGCTCAAAGGACACTTGAAATTATTTTAGAAGGATTAGAAATTAAAAATTTACCACAAGAAAAATCTTGGAGACTTAATGAAAGACATTACGGAGCGCTTCAAGGATTAAATAAGGAAGAAGTTAAAATCAAATATGGAGATGAACAATTTCTAAAGTGGAGAAGAAGTTATGATACTCCACCACCGCAACTTGACATTACTAGTGATATGAATCCAAAAAATGATCCTCTTTATTCTAACATTCAGTCACTACCATTATCAGAGTGTTTAGCAGATACTTATCAGCGGGTAATTCCTTATTGGGAAAAAACTATAAGACCAATAGTACTAAAAAATACTACTATTATTTCAGCACATGGAAATAGTTTAAGAGCATTGTGTAAATACCTTTTTGAAATTTCAGATAATGATATTGTTAAATTAGAGATTCCCACCGGCAATCCTTTACTGATAAGCCTAAATAATAGTTGCAAAATTCATTCGGCAAGTTATCTTGACTCCTCACGATCTGAAATTTTACCAGATTTTATTGATTAAGAAGGGAATATTTATGAGTGAAGCATATATCACATCCGCAGTTAGAACTGCCGTTGGATCCTTTAATGGATCATTAGCAAGTTTACCTGCACACGACTTAGGTAAAGTTGTTATTAAAGAAGCTATTAGTCGATCTAATCTAGAATCGGCGGATGTTGAAGAGGTTATCCTTGGTCAAGTTTTAACCGCTGCTACCGGTCAAAATCCTGCAAGACAAGCATCTATTAATGCTGGCCTCAACAAAGAAACCCCTGCCTGGTTAGTAAATCAAGTCTGTGGATCTGGATTAAGAAGTGTAGCTCTTGCTTATCAATCAATCATGAATGGTGATGCAGATATTATTATAGCGGGAGGCCAAGAAAGTATGAGTCAATCTCCTCATTGTACATACTTACGGAGTGGTACGAAAATGGGTGATGATAAGTTAATTGACTCGATGATCAAAGATGGATTATGGGATGCTTTTAATGGTTATCATATGGGAACCACAGCTGAAAACGTTGCTGAGCAATGGCAGATTACTCGTGATCAACAAGATGAATTTGCTTTTAATTCTCAGCAAAAAGCAAGCAAAGCAAAAGCTGAGGGTTTCTTTAAAGATGAAATAGTTGGAGTTGAAGTAAAAAATAGAAAAGAGACAATAATATTTGAGAATGATGAATATATTAAAGATGGTGTTCAATTAGAAAAGATTTCTTCTCTTAGACCTGCTTTTGCAAAAGAAGGAACAGTTACAGCGGCAAATGCTAGTGGTATTAATGATGGTGCTGCAGCGTTGACTGTTATGTCTGGTGATGAAATGAATAAAAGAAATATAGAACCACTTGCAAGAATTGTATCATGGGCAAGTGCAGGAGTTGATCCTTCTGTAATGGGTACGGGACCTATACCAGCCAGCAGAAAAGCTCTAGAAAAAGCTGGATGGAGTATTTCAGATTTAGATCTAGTAGAGTCAAATGAGGCATTTGCAGCCCAATCTTGTGCTGTTAATAAAGAAATGGGCTGGGACACATCAAAAGTAAATGTTAATGGTGGAGCTATAGCAATTGGTCATCCGATTGGCGCTTCAGGAGCAAGAATATTAGTTACACTTCTAAATCAAATGAAGAGGCAAGACGCAAAAAAAGGACTTGCGACACTTTGTATTGGTGGCGGTATGGGCGTTGCACTCTGTGTTGAAAGATAATTAAAAGGAGATCAAATATGTCAAAAGTTGCATTAGTCACTGGTGGAACAAGAGGTATAGGTGCAGCAATATCTCTTGCATTAAAAAAGGAAGGTTGCAGTGTAGCCGCTACTTATAGTTCTAATTCAGATGCGGCAAATAAATTTTCATCTGAAAACGGTATTGAGGTTTTTCAATGGAATGTTGCAGATGCTGCGGCATGTGAAAATGGTGTGAAGCAAGTTACTGATAAATTAGGTGGTATTGATATATTAGTAAACAACGCAGGTATTTCAAAAGCATCGATGGCTCATAAAATGTCAGTTGAGCAATGGGACGAAGTTATAAAAACTGATCTTGACTCAGTATTTTATATGACGAGGTGTGTTCTTGAGAGTATGAGGGAAAAATCGTTTGGTAGAATAATAAGTATTTCCTCAATTAACGGTCAGAAAGGTGAGATGGGGCTAATTAATTATAGTGCAGCAAAAGCTGGATTATTAGGTTTTACAAAAGCATTAGCTCAAGAAACTGCTAGAAAAAACATTACGGTAAATGCAGTCGCTCCTGGTTACATTGATACTGAAATATTAGCTGATGCCTCTGAAGACTTTATGAAAAGTCTGATTAGTAAAATTCCTGTTGGTCGACTTGGAACAGTTGACGAAGTTTCACGTATTGTTACATTTCTTGCAAGTGATGAGGCGGGTTTTATAACTGGTTCAACAATATCAGCTAACGGTGGACAGTATTTCGCTTAAAAGTTATCTTTGAGCTCTCTTATATAACCAAATACTTCCTCTGGACTTTTACCTTGAAGACCAAGATTTTTTATTAGACTGATGTCATCAGCTTTAAGGAATATATTCATTTTCTTTTCATCAGCAATTGTTGATGGTATTGAAGGTAAGTTCTTTTCATTGAGCTCAACCAAACTCTCAATTTTTAATCTCATATCCTCAGATGGATAAATTGAATTTATAAATTTTCCATTACTTAATGTATATTCATGGCCACAATAAATTTTTGTTTGATCAGGAAGGGCACGTAATTTTTTTAGAGAATTCCACATCATAGTAGGCGTTCCCTCAAAAAGTCTGCCACACCCAAGAGAAAATAGTGTATCACCAGTAAAAACAGCATTGAGAGATTTAAAAAAAAAGGCAATATGACCTGATGTGTGTCCAGGAATTTCAATTATTTGAGCGGTATGTTCTTTGAAACTCCAATAATCACCATCAGAAATTTCTATATCAATACCTGGAATTCTGTCTCTATCTTTTTTACTACCCACTATTTTACAGTTATATTTTTCTTTAAGTTCAAAGTTTCCTCCAATATGATCAAAATGGTGGTGAGTGTTTAATATATACTTCAGCTGTAGATCATTTTTTTCTAACGTATCGATAACAGGACCTGCCTCGGATGGATCAACTACAAATGCTTCTTTCTTATCATTCAAATAAATATATGCGTAATTATCATTTAAGCATTTTATAATAAGTATTTCTGTCATTAATCAATCCTTAGAAACCAAAAAAAGACCTACTTCGTTAAAATAGCTATCCATAAAATTTTTTCCATGAAACTTTTCAAGATTTTTATTAGAGAGATTTCCACTTTTCTCAATAGTAATATTTATTTCATCGCATAAATCAATAAAATCGTTAATTGTGCAAAAGTGAAGATTTGGTGTTTCATGCCATGAGTAGCTTAATTTCTCACTTACAGGCATCTTTCTGTTTAATAGTAAACTAGCACCGATTTTCCAATGTCCGAAGTTGGGAAACGATATTATTGCTTTTTTTGATATTCTTACTAATTGCTGCATTACAGTTTTAGGTCTCTTAGTTGCCTGTAATGTATAAGTAAGAATTGAATAATCAAATATTTTGTCAGGGTAATCATACAAGTCTTTATCAGCATCTCCTTCGATAACTGAAATTCCTTTAGCTAAACAAAGTTGAACTTTTTTTTGATCAATTTCCATACCTCGACCATCTATGTTTTTGTGTTTCTTTAAATACTCTAATAAGGAACCATCATTACAACCCACATCGATTACAGATGCATTACTTGGAATAAGATTAGCTATTATACCAAAATCTTTTTTTTCATTAATTAGACTCATAAATTTTCATATGTTGAGTTAACAAATCCTTTAATTGCTTCAAAAAATTTTGGCTCTTCTAATAAAAAAGAGTCATGACCACCATCAGTTTCAATTTCAATGAAACTTACGTTAAGACCGAGGGAGTTAAAGACTTTTACGATTTTTTTATTTTCAGAAGTTGGATATAACCAATCACTTGTAAATGATACGCAAAGGATTTTAGACTTAGTATTTTTAAATGCTTCAACTAGAGAACCATTGTGAGTAGAAGAAACATCAAAATAATCCATTGCTCTGGTTATATATAAGTAACTGTTAGCATCAAAACGATCAACAAAGGTAAATCCCTGGTGTCTCAAGTAGCTCTCTATTTGAAAGTCAGCATCAAAAGAATAGTCTAGACTATTTTTGTCTTGAAGATTTCTTCCAAACTTGCTCTGTAAAGCTTCTTTTGATAAATAGGAAATATGGGCAGCCATTCTTGCTACTGAAAGTCCTTTTAGAGGTTTTTTATCAGTATGATAATAATTACCTGATTGCCAATTAGGATCAGCCATAATAGATTGTCTTGCTAATTCATTTAATGCAATATTTTGTGCAGAGTGATTTGTTGCTGTTGCGATTGGAATAGCTGAGTGCACCATTTCTGGAAATTTAGATAGCCATTCTAGTACCAACATACCACCCATTGATCCGCCTGTAACACAAAATATTTTTTCTATTTTTAAATAATCTATTAATAATTTTTGCGCTCTAACCATATCCGCAATAGTCACTACAGGAAAATCCGTCGCAAACTCTTTTTTACTTTCTGGATTAATTTCTTTAGGTCCTGTAGATCCCATACAACCACCAATAACATTAGGGCAAATTACAAAAAATTTATTTGTATCGATTGATTTATTTGGTCCTACAACCATTGACCACCAACCGCTCTTTTTTGTAATAGGATGATCACTGGCAACGAATTGATCACCTGTTAAAGCATGACAGACTAAAATTGCGTTATTTTTTTTTTCGTTAAGAGTGCCATAAGTGGTGTACGCAGTTTTAAATTTTGATAAGGAAGCACCCCCATCCAAAATTAGTGGTGCATCTTCTGCTAACGTAACAATTTTATTTTCACTCATATAATTTTTCCAAAAAAAAACCGCCTCACAACTAAGTTTGGCGGTTTCAACTACCTCTTTAGCTGCATTTTTATTGCGCCCGCAAGCTGTGCTCAAATCGGCGCAATTAAGGTATTATATATTCTTGATGACATTGTCAAATTAGAAGATTTATTTATTTCAAAGATTTTCTTTCAAAATTAAGAATATTCACATATTTATAGCCAGTTAAAACATGAAAAAACTAAAAAATATAAAGCTTTATGAAGGTGGTATTTCATCAATACCAGGTAAAAAAAATGTTACTAAGCTTTCATCAAATGAATCTCCTTTTGGCCCCAGCGTGCGAGTGCAGAAAGCTATTACAATAGCAAAGTCAAAAACCCATAAATATCCCGATGGCAACAGTATTCAGTTAAAAACTACATTATCTAAAAAATCAAAATTAAATATTAATAACTTATTTATTGGTAACGGATCTGATGAGATATTGGGCATAGCTTGTCAACTTTTTCTAAATAAGGGAGATGAAGTAATTATTCCCAAACATAGTTTTTTAATGTTTGAAATATATTCAAAAATTAGCGGTGGCGTTGTAAAACAGTCAAGAACAAATAATTTACGTTTTGATGTAGAAAATATTTTAAAAAATATCTCGAAAAAAACAAAAATAATTTTTATAGCTCAACCAAATAATCCTACTGGTTTCTATTTATCAAAACAAGAATTGAAATTACTGATCACTAAAGTTCCAAAAAAAATAATTATAATTATTGATGCGGCTTACTCTGAGTACGTTACTGATAAAGATTATACAAATGGTATTGATTTTGCAAAAAGACATAAAAATATTATTGTTACCAGAACTTTTTCTAAAATCTTTGGTCTCGCATCCCTGAGATTGGGATGGTGTTATGCTCATAATGATATAATACAATTGATGAACAAAGTTAGGGGACCGTTTAACATAAATCAAATAGCTCAAACCGCGGGCATTGAAGCATTAAAAGATAAGAAATATGTTAAAAATTCTATTAATCATAATAAATTTTGGCTTAGAAAAATGAATAGTGAGCTGAGTAAACTTCCAATTCAAGTTTGTGATAGTAGGGCTAATTTTTTATTATTAAATATTGGCAAATCAGTAAAAATACTCAATCGATTTCTATTATCAAAATCCATCATTGTCAGATTAATGGATAAATATAATTTACCTCAATATATAAGAGTATCAATTGGAACCTCTAAAGAAAATAAAAAGTTCATAAAATCTATGAAAGAGTTTTTTAATGACAAAAAATAAAAGATTATTTAAAAAAGTCAGTATTATTGGTCTTGGCTTGATAGGTTCGTCTATAGCGCTTGCAATAAAGAGGAAGAACTTAGCCCAAGTTATTTCAGGTTATTCTAGAAGTCTTAAAACGAGAAATGCTGCTAAAAAATTAAAGATAACGGATAAGATTGAAAATAATATTGGTAATTGTGTAAAAGATTCTGATTTAGTTATAATTTGTACACATTTAAATAGTTATAAAAGTATATTTAAAAAAATATCACCTTATCTCTCAGGAAAAACCATTGTATCAGATGTTGGCTCAGCTAAAGAGTCTGCAATTGCATCTGTTGAGAAGTTTACTCAGAATAAAATCAATTTCGTACCTGCGCACCCGATTGCTGGAACTGAAAAGAGTGGCCCCTCAGCAGGTTTTGCAGAGCTATTCGAGAATAGATGGTGTATAATAACACCCCTTAAAAACAATACATCGAAGGATATAAATATAATCAAAATATTTTGGAAAAAGCTGGGTAGTAAAGTTGAAATCATGACCCCGTCAAGACATGATAGAGTAATGGCGATTACATCGCATCTGCCTCATTTAATTGCTTATAACATTGTATCTACAGCAGCTGATCTAGAAAATATTACAAGATCAGACGTTATCAAGTATAGTGCTAGTGGATTTAGAGATTTTACAAGAATTGCTTCATCTGATCCAACTATGTGGAGAGATGTTTTTTTGAGCAATAAAGATGCAGTTTTGGAAATGATTAGTAGGTTTTCTGAGGATCTGAGTGTATTGCAAAAAGCTATAAGATGGGATGATGGCGAGAGTTTATATAAATTATTTTCTAAAACTAAAAAAGTAAGAGAAAAAATAATTAAAGCTGGTCAAGATACAACAGACGCAGATTTTGGCAGATCAAAAAGAAAATAAATCTCTCAAGTCAACTAAAGGAATAAATAACAGAGATACAATTCCATTGTTAACCATGATTGGTGTACTAAACAAGTTATTATTGGAGCTTTCGTCAATCACATCAAGTTGAAGACTACCATTTAAACTTTGATTAGAATTAGTTAAGCTTCCTTCCAATATTACTCTAACATCTCCATTGAAGGAATCTAAAACACTAGAAGTTACAGCTGTTAGAAATATTTTAAACTCTTCATCGGTTACTCTACTAATTTTAAAAATTATTTTATTTATATTTTGAATGTTATATTCTTTAATTCTAAGGTTCATGTTGTTTGCTATTGAGTAAATTTCATTTAATTGGTCGTCAGCCATTGATAATCTAAGTTGAATTTCATTTATTAAAAAATTAAAAGAATCGTTATTTTTTTCTGAGCCCATAAGACGATTTGTACTAATCATAAGCTTACTGACATCGATAGGATTCATATTTATATTTACATCATCTAACTTAATTATGGATACTCCTTGTAGGGATACTAAATTTGGACTTTCTATTAGAGCTGACAATCTATAGGGATAACCAGTAACTTTAAGGGATTTGTATGAAACGTTGTATTTATTAAGGTTACTCACAAGCTGTGTTTTTAGCTGAAATGAAATAAATAACCAATACAAGGAATATAAAGCTAAAATTAAAATCACTAATAAAATTATTTTGTTAAATGAAATAAATTTCATTTTGGATAATTATTTTTTGCTTCAATAAGTAATTTATCTGATTGTTCCTCAATTGAATTATATAATCTCTTTGCAAACTGATTTTTATCTAATCCTGCCTCAATTGGTTCTAAAAATTCAATAACCATTTTTCCTGGATACCTCAAAAATTGTCGACGTGACCAAAAGTAGCCACAGTTTATAGCAACAGGAAGACATGGAATCTGAAGCCCATCATATAATGCAGTTACACCATACTTATATGGTCGACGTTCACCAATAGGAGTCCTAGTACCTTCAGGGAAAATAAGTAAGGGGCGCGGGTCTGTTTCCATGCTTCTTTTTGCGGAATTTACCATTGCTTGAATATTTGTTTCACCTTTTCTCCGATCAACGTAAATAAAATTAGCCTTTTTAAAACAAAGTCCAACAATGGGAATAAATAGTAATTGTTTCTTTGCAATAATTGATGGAGTTTCAATCGCCTCATTTAAAAAGATTGCTTCTGCAAGCGACTGATGTTTTGCAGCTATTAAATATTTTCTAGTTTCAGGAATATTTTCCAATCCTCGGTATTCTACCTCAAGATTTGCAAAGTGTTTCAAGCTAAATTTTGTATGGGTAGACTGGAAACGAATTATTCCAAGCATATGTATTTTTGGAAGAAAAAAAAGTATGGGCGCAAAGAAAATACAGACTAGCAGAACAATATAAAATGAAAGATTTGCCAACAGCGATCTAATATATATCATTAGTATAATCCTATACTTAAACTTACTTTAGTTCTCATATATTTTACATACTCTACAATCAATTTCTTCATACGAATATTTATTTTTTGACTCTTATATTCCACTCCATAATAGTGAGTGTCTTCTTTTAAAAGAAGTCTATTTGATTCAAGTTCAACTCTTGGAAGATGATAATCCGACGAAACAATTAAAATAGTATTAATGTTATTATTTAATTTCCAAACATAAGCCTCTCTTATATTTTCAAAGGTATTACTTGAGGTATTATCAAATTCGATACAACAATTAAAAAGCTCGTCGTATTTTGGAAATTCGTTTTTTATTACATTAAGAGATATCTTGCTATTAACTCCTGAGATTAAAAGTTTATTTCCGATTTTCTTTTCAAGCAATGATAATCCCTCCGATATTCTGTATTTATCACCAGTTAAAACTACAATTCCTTCAACGATATTCTCTTCAATAGGTAGAAATTCGTATTTCTTTATTTTCAAAAGAAAGTAATTAAAGTGAAGAAGTACAATAATTACAATTAATAAAAGCGAAAAATGATAGTAATGTAATTTTATTTCATTAATCATTTTAAATACGTTACACTAATTTACTAATTAAATTTACAACAAATAAAACTTTATAAGATTATGATAATTTCATGTCCTTCTTGTTCGGCAAAATACTTAGTGAGTACCGAAGACATAGGATCTGGGAGGCAAGTGAAATGTACAAGGTGTAATTACTCTTGGTTTTACGAAAATACTAATTACGAAAACAACAAAAAATTAGAAATTGAACAAATAAGTAAGTCCAATATAAAACGCGATCATGCTAAAGACCAAAATTTACCAGTTATTTATGAGAAGAAGAAAAATATTCCACTTCCATTCTTAGTGCTACTAATACCTGTGATCTTTATAGCTATTGAAATGATAATAAGGAACTCAAATATAAATGCTTTAGAATTTAGTAAGGAATTAAATAATTTTATTGAAACTATAGTGAATATAATAGGAAGCTTATTTTCTTCTTAAACTTCGTTACTAATAAAGTCCTCAAACGTTTGCCGTTTTCTAATTGTTGTTATTTCTGATCCACTTATTAATAACTCCTCAATGAGTGGACGTGCATTATAATTGGAGCTCATTGTTGATCCATATGCTCCCACATCTTTTAAAACAACATATTCACCAATTTTAATCTTATTAAATCTTTTTATATTGATAAATACATCAGAGCTTTCGCATATTGGTCCTACAATATCGGTGTTTATTTCCTCAAATTCATCATTGTTAATTTCTGGTAATACTTCATGATTTGCGTCATATAAGGCTGGCCTTATCATATCATTCATACCCGCATCTATGATTATAAATTTCTTACCAGTAATATTTTTTATATAAAGTACTTTCGAAACCAATATTCCTGCATCAGCAGATATTAGTCTTCCTGGTTCAAAAATAAATTTGATACCTTCTAAGTCAAAATATTTGTGTATTAATTTTGCATATTCTTCAAATGTAAAATTTCTTTTTTGTGGACTGAGCCCGCCACCCACATCAATTGTATCAATTATTGATGTCTCACTATTTATTTTTTTTGCTAAATCCCCAATAAGACTAAAAGTATTTTCAAAAGGATTTAGCTCCTTAATATTGCTGCCAATATGAAATGCAATTGACGATATTTTCAAACTTGAATAATTTGCTCTATTCTGAAAAATTTTATGAGTATCCTCAATGCTTACCCCGAATTTATCTTCCAGACTGCCTGTGCTAATTTTTTTATGAGTATCAGCCTTAATGTCAGGATTAATTCTAATACCAATTTTCTGAACCTTACCAATGCTTGCTGCTATTTCATTTATGCGGTTTAATTCATCAATTGATTCAACATTAATTTGAAAACAATCGTTATTAATAGCAAATTGAATGTCTTTATCTGTTTTGCCAATTCCTGAAAAAACTATATTTTTTGCACTTATGCCGGCTTTCAATGCTTTTCTCATTTCCCATTCAGAGACAACATCTGCTCCAGCGCCAAGTTTCTCAAGAGTTTTTAATAAGGTTAAATTTGAATTTGACTTTAACGAAAAACATACAGTGCTATCGAAAGATGCAACTGAGTTAGCAAATTTGTTGAAATTATCTATTAAAGTATTTTGACTATAGCAGTAAAATGGCGTAGTTCTGCCCTTCGCTATTTCACTAATTGCCACACCCTCAAATTTTAGGATATTATTTTCGTATTTCAGAAAAGACATTTAAGCTTGGTAAATTTCTATGTTATAACTGCTCTTAGCTTCAGATGGTGTATACTCGAGAGAGCCCTTTTTCCCACACCCAATAATACATAAACATATAATTATAATACTAATATTTTTCATTTTTTAATTCTTTTCTAGCAAGGCTAATCATTTTTCTTATCTCAGATATAGCGGTTCCACCATAACTTTTTTTATTATTGATACTATTTTTTAAATCTAATGTTTCATAAACTGATTTGTCTATATTTTTATCAAATTTCTGAAAGTCTTTCATAGAAATTTTGTTCAAATTTATATTCTTTTTTTCGGCAAAATTCACGATCTGAGCCGTCAAATTATGAGCTTTTCTGAATGAATATCCAAGATTAAGTACTAACCAATCTGCTAACTCAGTTGCATTTGCATAGGAAAATTTCAATTTTTGTTCAGCAATGGTTTTATTAATTTGAATTGATGAGATTAATTCATACATGCAATCAAGACAGAGGTGAATATTTTTACTAGATGACGTAACGAGCACTTTATCTTCTTGAAGATCCTTACTGTATGTTAACGGAAGAGACTTTAAAAGGCTTAGCATTGAAGACAAATTACCCTGTATTAAAGATGCTTTTGCCCTAATTAATTCAGCGCCATCAGGGTTCTTTTTTTGTGGCATGATTGACGAGCTAGACATTAATTGATCTCCAATTTTAAAGAAATTTACTAAATCAGAGCAATAAAAGGCTATTTCTTCCGCCAACCTAGATAAGTGAACAGCTAATAATGATGAACTTGATAAGAAATCAACAACAAAGTCTCGATCAGAAACTGTGTCAATCGAATTTCTCGTTGGCCTTTTAAAACCAAGCATTTTCGTTGTTTTATTTCGGTTAATTGGAAAATTGGTTCCTGCCAAAGCGCCGGCCCCTAGAGGGTTTTCGTTTATTCTTTTAAATGCATCGCTGTAGCGTATTGTATCTCTATTAAACATTTCATAATATGCCATAAAAAAGTGTCCTGCAGATATTGGTTGCGCAGTTTGTAGGTGTGTTAGCCCAGGGAACAGTATTGAAATGTTTTTATTTGCTACTTGTATTAAAGATAACTTTAATTTTTTTATTTTTTTTGAAATTAATCTATTATCTTTTTTCATCCATAATTTTAAATCTGTAACAACTTGATCGTTACGCGACCTTCCGGTATGTAATCTTTCCGCAGCTTGTCCGATAAGTTCAGCTAATCTATGTTCAATATTCATGTGAATATCTTCTAGATTATCATCAAATATAAACTTTTTATTTTTAATCTCTGATTTAATTTTTTTTAGACCAGAGATAATATTTTTTGCATCTTTATTAGAAATAATTTTTTGTGAAGAGAGCATCGTTGCATGCGCGATTGATGCTTCAATATCTTCGTTAAATAAAAACTTATCATTTTCTAAAGATGAATTTATATTAATAAAGGACTGACTTGCTTCTCTACTGAATCTATTTCTTAATTTATTTTTTTTTATGGACATTTTATTAAAATTATTTATTTCTCAAATTACTATGTCATTTATATTTAGCAGATTAATAATTTTGATGGTATATGCCACAATCCTTATCTTTTGCAATAGTTTATATATTGCAAGTTCAATGGCTAATAATTTGATTATTGAGGAAAAACCTGGTTTTGGTAGTAAATTTCAAGATATTAATAGTAAAGACCTAAAACTTTCTGATTTTACGGGAAAACTACTTTTGATTAACTTATGGGCAACTTGGTGTGAGCCTTGTAAAGAAGAGATGCCTTCGTTAGATAGACTTCAAAAACAATATAATAAAGAAGATTTCCACATTCTTGCAATCAGTATCGACCGAGGACCAAAAAAAAATTCAGCTAATTTTTTTGTAGATTATAAAATATCTAACATTGATTTATTTTTTGATGACAAAAATAATATTCCTAGAGAAGTACGCGCAGCTGGGCTTCCATTTTCGTTATTTATTAATCAGGAAGGTAAACAAATAGCAAAATTGATTGGTCCAGCTGAATGGGACAGCATTTATTTTAAAGATTTTGTAAACAGCAACTTAAATTGAATTTATAAAGCTTGTTCTAATTCAGGTAGCACTTGGAATAGATCAGCGACTAATCCATAATCAGCAACGTCAAATATAGGAGCCTCTTCATCTTTATTGATAGCAACGATAACCTTAGAGTCCTTCATCCCAGCTAAATGTTGGATTGCTCCAGATATGCCTACAGCAATATAAAGTTCGGGAGCAACCACTTTACCTGTTTGTCCAACCTGATAATCATTGGGAACAAAGCCTGCATCTACAGCAGCACGGGAAGCACCTACAGCTGCACCAAGTTTTTCAGCAACCTTATCAAGAAGCTCGAAATTTTCTCCATTTTGCATGCCTCTTCCACCGGAAATAATTGTCTTAGCAGAAGTTAGTTCTGGTCGGTCAGATTTTGTTAATTCTTCCCCAATAAATTCAGAAATAGATGGAATATTTTCAGCGGTTATATTAACCACTTCGCATTCTGCAGAATCAGTTGTCGCGGCTTTAAAAGCAGTTGGCCTAACAGTTAGAACTTTTTTGGCATCTGTTGTTTGAACTGTTGCAATAGCATTTCCAGCATAAATTGTTCTAATAAATGTATCTGCGCTTTCCACAGAAACAATCTCAGATATTTGTGACACATCAAGTTTAGCTGCGAGTCTTGGCATAACATTTTTACCTGTCGTTGTAGCTGCTGCCAAGAAGTAGTCATAATCATTTGCAACATTTAACATCACTTGAGTAAGTTTTTCTGCGAGAACATTGTCAAAAGCTTCATCATCAACATGCAATAGTTTGTTAAGACCATTAATTTTTGAAGCCTCAGCGACTGCATCACTGATATTTGAGCCAACGATTAATCCATGAACATCACCTTCGATATTCGTAGTTGCAGTGATTGCTTTTAAGCTTTGATCACTAATTTTGCCATTATTATGTTCTATATAAAATAGTGTTGTCATATTACCCCTGCCTCATTTTTTAGTTTTTCTACAAGTTCTTCTATACTTTCAACTTTTATCCCCGCTTGTCTTTTTGGAGGTTCAATAACTTTTAAAATATTAACTCTTGGTGAAACGTTGATACCAAAATCTTCAGGAGATTTTTGATCAATGGGCTTTTTCTTAGCCTTCATGATATTAGGTAATGATGCATATCTTGGCTCATTTAATCTTAAATCGGTTGTAATAATTGCAGGCATATTTAAGTTTACGGTTTGTAAGCCACCATCGATTTCTCTGGTGACTTTCACTTTTTCACTATCGATTTCAATTTTGGAGGCAAAAGTTCCTTGAGGCATATCAGTTAGCGCAGCCAGCATTTGGCCTGTTTGATTGTTATCTCCATCAATTGCCTGTTTTCCTGAAATGATAAGGCCTGGAGATTCACTCTCACAAATCTTTGCTAAAATTTTCGCTATTGAGATGGGCTCAACTCTCTCCTCAGTTAAAACATGAATACCACGATCTGCTCCCATAGCTAATGCAGTTCGTATCGTTTCCTGACATGATTGGTTGCCAATAGAAACCGCAATTATTTCTTCTGCTTTCCCTGCTTCTTTTATTCTGATTGCTTCTTCAACTGCTATTTCACAGAATGGATTCATTGACATTTTAACATTTTCGGTTTCAACGCCTGTCTGGTCAGACTTTACTCTAATGTTCACGTAAGGATCAATAACTCGTTTTACAGGGACTAAAATTTTCATGATTTAAGTGTTATAATTTTTTTTTAGTTGAGTAAACATATTTTTATACATTCTTACCTGGTTTCCAAAGTATATCTTTTTTTCCATTCTTGTTTTCAACTCTAGATAATACAAAGAATAAATCTGACAAGCGATTGATGTATTTAATAGCTTCTTCATTTACTTTTTCATTTTTAGCTAAAGAAACCATCTGAGTTTCTGCTCTTCGAGTAACAGTTCTTGCGTTGTGTAAAAATGCCGCAGTAATTGTGCCGCCAGGAAGAATAAATGAATTAAGGGGGGTAAGCTTAGAATTATATTTATCTATTGTTTTTTCTATTCTTAAAACTTGATTTTTAGTTATACGTAGTGGCTTATATTTTGGCCTTTGCTGTATAGGTGTTGCTAGATCAGCACCTAAATCAAATAAATCGTTTTGTATTTCTGATATAATTTTTTTTAAAGTTGCCTTGGCTTGGATATTAAGAACACCTAATATTGAATTAAGCTCATCAACTGTGCCATATGCTTTAATTCTAATGTTATCCTTTGAGACTCTCTTACCATTAACCAAACCTGTTTTGCCTTTATCACCAGCCCTGGTATAAATTTTATTTAATTTGACCATTAATTATTGGTAGAAAAGTAAAGAGCACTCATAATGATTACAATTGCGATAAACTGTAGAGTAATTCTTAGTCTCATTAGTTTATTTGAATATTTTCTATTAAAATCTCCACCTTTAAACATTGCATATAGACCAGTGCCTAGGACAGCTAAAACTGCAAGCAGTGATATTGGAATTAATAAGTAATATAAAAAACCTGGCATATTGAATTAAGCTGGATTTGTAGATACTAATCTACGTGTTACAATATCTGCCTGTATTTCAGCTGTACCTTCAAATATATTTAGAATTCTCGAGTCACATAATATTCTGCTAATTGGATATTCAAGAGCAAAGCCGTTTCCACCATGAATTTGAACTCCATTATCTGCACATGCCCAAGCAACTCTTGCTGCTAACATTTTTGCCATTCCTGCCTCTAAATCACAACGGTGTCCTTTATCTTTTTCTTTTGCCGCGAAGTAAGTTAACTGTCGTGCAGCCATTATTTCAGTTGCCATAGAAACAATTTTAGAGGCATTTCTCGGTTTATCGTATAGTGAACCACCGTTTGTATCTGTTCTGTCGATTGCATATTGCATTGCTGTTTCAAAAGCTGACTGAGCAACACCCAACGCTCTCGCAGCTGTTTGGATACGTGCTGCTTCAAAAGTTTCCATCATTTGCTTAAATCCGTTACCTTCTTTTTCACCGAGAAGATTTTGTTTTTTAACTTTAAAGCCATCAAAAGCCATCTCATATTCTTTCATACCCCTGTAACCCAATACTTCTATCTCACCGCCACTAATACCCTC
This sequence comes from uncultured Pelagibacteraceae bacterium, assembly GCA_902525595.1. GTDB lineage: Bacteria > Pseudomonadota > Alphaproteobacteria > Pelagibacterales > AG-422-B15 > CACNXQ01. Next base: position 108,245 of record CABZHO010000001.1, read on the forward strand.
ATCAGGAAACATGTTATCATCATCACCTCTTTGCTTTTCAGCAAGAAACATTGATAGTCCCTTATATCCTTTTTCATCTGGGTTTGTGCGGGCAAGCAACATCATGATGTCACTTCTTGCGCCATGAGTGACCCATGTTTTATTTCCAGTAATTGTATAGTGCTCGCCGTTTTCTACAGCTCTAGTTTTGAACGATCCCATATCTGACCCCGAATGCGGTTCAGTGAGAACAGCACATGGAAGTATTTCGCCAGAAGCAATTTTTGGAAGATATTTATTTTTTTGTTCTTCTGTGCCACCTGTAATTAACAGTTCTGCAGCTATATCCCCACGAGTACCAAGTGAACCAATTCCAATATAACCTCTCGCAAGTTCCTCGGTGACTACGCAGTCAACAAACCTTGTCATCCCAAGACCACCATATTCTTCGGGAATTGTTAGACCAAAAACACCAAGTTCAGACATTTTTTCAATAACAGATATTGGAATTAAGTTATCCTTCAAGTGCCATTCATGAGCATTGGGGGTGACATCATCTTCTACAAATTTTCTGAATTGCTCCTGAATAATTGATGTTGTTTCGTCTAAGCCACTGTTTCCAAAGTTTCTGCTTGAAAAACCTTCTTTTAAAAGTTCAGCAAGCTGCATTCGGTCTGTTGTTCCATTTCCGTTTAAAATTAGGTCATTAAACTCTTCAGTTCCATTTTCTTGAAATAAGCCATTTTTTAATCCTAGATCTTGAGGACGAACGTACTCAAGTTGTGACATTGGAATACCTGATTTAATCTGGGCACAATATTCTGAAAAAATAATTTGCAGCATTAACTGCTCAGTCTTATTAAAGAGTCCGTTCGTTTCAAGATCAGATGCCCAATTAACCATTTCTTTTAGAGTGGCTCTATAAGCAGCAACCCAAGACAGTCCATGTGCAGCGTGTTGCTCTCTATCTAAGTTATCACGTGATAGCTTTCCATTAACAATCAACTCACCTCTCACGTGTTGCAAGGCAGCATCGTAGTATTTATCTACGGTGATAAGAGACTTTTGACATTTGGAAATTAATTCATGCATAACAAGTTTTCTAATTTAATGATTTTTGACCTTCTTTTGCAGCACCCACAAGAACAGACATATTTCCACCCTTATGCTCATTATTAAGCATTTTTTCATGCGCATCTGGAATATTATCCCAAGCAAAAAGCTCTGACATACAAGGATCTAAAGTTCCATCAATCACAAGTTCGTTTGCAGCACTTGCCTGCTTAGAGTTACCAAAGTGTGAACCTTGAAGTCTTTTACTTTGCATCCAAAGGTATCTTGCATCTAATGTAAGATTATAGCCTGTAGTTCCGGCACAAATGACTACCATACCGCCGGGTTTAACAACAAAGCATGATACAGGAACAGTGGTTTCACCAGGATGTTCAAATACCATATCAACGTTATTCCCTTTTCCAGTAAATTCCCATAGTGCTTTTCCAAACTTTCTGACTTCTTTCATGTAATTACCATATGTTTCAGCATCATCAATGTCTGGATGTTCGCCCCAACAGTTAAAGTCTTTTCTATTTAAAACGCCAACAGCACCGAGATTTTTTACATAGTCAATTTTTGAGTTATCTGAGACAATTCCAATTGGTTTAGCGCCAACAATTTTTGCAAGTTGAACAGCCATACTTCCTAAGCCACCCGATGCACCCCATATCAAAACAAAGTCTCCCGGTTTTAATTCATTTGGGGCATGACCAAAAAGCATTCTGTAGGCAGTAGCGAGTGTAAGCATGTAACAGCCACTCTCTTCCCAAGATAAATTCGGAGGCTTTCGTAGTACTTGATGGGCTTGTACGGCTGTGAATTGTGCAAATGTTCCATCTGCAGTTTCATAACCAAAGACTTTATTTGTTTTAGATATCATAGGTTCACCACCGTTCACTTCAGCATCCTCATGATCCCATTGCATTCCGTGTATTATTACTTCATCGCCTATTTTCCACTTCTTAACGTCTGAACCAACTTTCCACACTATTCCTGAACAATCGGAGCCAGCAATATGATAATCTTTCTTTGTCATATCGAGAGTTGAAACTGGCTTACCGAGACCTGCCCATACTCCATTATAATTCACACCAGCGGCCATAACAAAAATAAGTACATCATTCGGACCAACCTCAGGTATATCGAATTCCTCTTCTTTAAATGACTTCATTGGATTTCCGTGACGATCTCTTCTAATTACCCATGCATGCATTTTTTTAGGCATGTAACCGAGTGGCGGTATCTCACCAATTGCATAAATGTCTTTTTCTTCAGTGGTCATAGATAGGCTCCTGTGATGTAAATATATAAAACTAATGTTTCTTTTTTCTAGGTTTATAGCCATTTTAAATAGATTAGTATATACATTTTAAATAAAAGGATTTATTAAAACGAAAAAAAAACGTTGAAAAACAATGGATAAACCGTGGCTGATAAGAACTTATGCAGGACATTCGTCTGCCAAAAAGTCAAATGAACTGTATCTTAAGAACCTTTCAAAGGGGCAAACAGGCATCTCAGTAGCCTTTGATTTACCTACTCAGACAGGATATGACAGTGATCACATACTGGCTAAAGGTGAAGTTGGTAAAGTGGGAGTTCCAATTTGTCATATTGGAGATATGAGATCGTTGTTTAATGAAATTCCACTCGATAAAATGAATACATCAATGACGATTAATGCGACAGCAGCTTGGTTGCTTAGTTTGTATGTTGCAGTTGCAGATGAGCAAGGAATTGATCGAAATAACTTACGTGGAACGACACAAAATGATGTTTTAAAAGAATATCTTTCGAGAGGAACTTATATTCTTCCTCCAGATCCAAGTTTAAAAATTATTTCTGATGTAATTACCTTTACATTTAAAGAGATGCCAAACTGGAATCCAATCAATGTTTGTCCATATCATTTGGTTGAGGTTGGGGCAACACCAGAGCAAGAACTGGCTTTCGGACTTTCAATCGCAGTTGCTTATCTCGATAAAGTAAAAACTTCAAATACGCTGACCGAAGAACAATTTGAAAATGTAGTAGGCCGCATAAGTTTCTTTGTAAACTCAGGAATTAAATTTATTACTGAAATGTGTAAAATGAGAGCTTTTGTTTCTTTGTGGGATGAAATAACAAAAGAGCGATACAATGTGAAGGATCCAAAAAATAGAAGATTCAGATATGGTATGCAAGTCAATAGCCTAGGTTTAACTGAACAGCAGCCAGAAAATAATGTTTATAGAATCTTGATTGAAATGCTAGGTGTAGTTCTCTCAAAAGATGCAAGAGCACGTGCTGTTCAACTACCAGCTTGGAATGAAGCAATGGGACTACCAAGACCATGGGACCAACAATGGTCATTAAGATTACAGCAAATTGTTGCGTATGAGACTGACCTTTTACATTTTGATGATATATTTAATGGCTCGGGAGTGATTGATAAGAAAGTTAAGAAACTAAAAGAGTCAGCAATGAAGCAATTCAACCATATTCAATCAATTGGGGGAGCAGTTACTGCAGTTGAGAGCGGTTATTTAAAGCAGGAACTCGTAAATTCACAAAAAGAAAGATTAGAAAGAATAAATAGCAAAGAACAAATCGTTGTTGGTGTGAATGAATATATTGAAACTGAAGAATCACCTCTAGTTTCTAACGATGGTGGTATTGAAACAATCGATCCAAAGATAGAAAATGAACAAGTTAAAGCGGTAATTGATTGGCGAAAAGGGCGGGATCAAAAAGAAGTTGAAAAAGCATTGATACGATTATCCGAAACTGCAAAATCTGGCGAAAATATTATGGAAGCGTCTATAGCTGCTGCAAAAGCCGGGGTAACCACAGGAGAATGGTCGGAAGTCTTAAGAGATGTTTTTGGAGAATTTAAAGCACCAACAGGAATAAGCAATATTCAGCCTTCAAATAATGATGATTACAGCTCAATTCGAAAAAGAGTTGAGTCATTGTCTGATAAGATGGGAAGGAGGATTAAGTTTCTTGTCGGTAAACCAGGTCTTGACGGACATTCGAGTGGAGCGGAACAAATTGCTGTGAGTGCAAGTGACTGCGGAATGGATGTATTGTATGAAGGAATAAGATTGACTCCTGAACAAATTGTAAAATCCTCGGTTGAGGAAGATGTTCATATCATAGGACTATCTATATTATCAGGATCACATGTGCAGCTCGTTGGAGAGATTATGAATGAAATGAAAAAAAATAAGATTGATAATATTCCTGTAATTGTTGGGGGAATAATCCCAACGGATGATGAAAAGATCTTAATAAAAAGTGGTGTGCAAGCTGTATATACGCCGAAAGATTACCAACTCAAGGATATAATGAGTGATATAGTCAGCATTGTTGAAAGAAAAGTATCATAATGTCCCTTTTGAATGGGCCAGTTTTAGAACCTCAAGATTCTTCGAAGCCTGCAAAAATTATAATATTTTGTCACGGATATGGAGCTGACGGAAATGATCTTATAGGCCTCGCAAATTATATTCAGCCTCAATTACCAGATGCAGTTTTTCTATCACCTAATGCACCGGAAAAATGTGGTTTAAATCCTATGGGGTACCAATGGTTTGATTTTCAATCTGGCGATCCTGCCACCATTTGGAAAGGGGTATTGAATGCCGCAGATACACTTAATAATTATATTGATGAACAACTTCAAAGCTATGGTTTGAGTGACGACAATCTAGCTTTGATCGGTTTTAGTCAAGGTACAATGATGAGTTTGCATGTTGGACTTAGGCGACTAAATTCAATGAGAGCAATCGTTGGATTTTCAGGCAGACTAATTGCCCCCGAACTATTAAAAAATGATTTAAAGTCAAAACCACCTATTTATTTGATCCATGGAGATGTTGATCCAATGGTCCCCTATCAAGAAACTGTTGATGCAGAGAAAAAACTCTCCGAGTTAAGTATAGACGTTCAAGCTCATATTTCTCCAAACACACAACATTCAATTGCACAAGATGGACTTGAAATTGCAATAAAATTTTTAACAGAAAAATTTTCAACTTAATTTAAGACTCATTTTTTTTGAAATTTTTGAACAAATACATATATTATTTGTTAATGAGTGTTTCAGTCCCTTTAGAAAAGTGCCCGGCGTTAGTATTAAATTCCGATTTTAGGCCACTTAGTCATTATCCTTTATCACTTTGGTGTTGGCAAGATAGTGTCAAAGCGGTAGTTCTTGATAGAGTAAATATTGTTTCAAATTATACTCGAGAAATAAGAAGTCCAAGTTTTCAGATGTACTTACCAAGTGTAATAAGTTTGAAAACTTATATTAAACCAAATCGAAATCCAATTTTTTCAAGATTTAATGTTTTTTTAAGAGATAAATTTAGTTGCCAGTATTGTGGTTCCAAAAGAGACCTAACCTTTGATCACCTTGTTCCTAGATCACATGGGGGAGAAACTACTTGGGATAATATTGTCACTGCCTGTTCTTCATGTAATGTAAAAAAAGGTGGAAAATTATTAAAACACTCTGGAATGAAGCCTCTCAATATTCCAAAAATACCGACAATGGTAGATTTAGATAAATGTGGTCGCTCTTTTCCTCCTAATTTTCTGCACGAGAGTTGGATGGATTTTTTGTATTGGGATATTCAGTTAGAGAAATAGTTATATTCTTTCTGCTAAAAAAATAGCAGCTTTAGTAGTTTCATTAATAGTTTTTCTTAAAACAGAATAGCCAAAGGCTTCTCTTGAACCTTCATCTATAGCAGTATTTTTGTGTTCAACTTCATCTTGACGAAACTTTATAATTTTTTCTTTTAATTCCTCATCTATGCCGTCAAGTTGATCTATTTGTTTTTGGTAATGTTTTTCAATTATTTCTTCGACAGCTTCTGTACATACATAGGCTGCCTTTGCACCCATTAATGCAGTACCAACACCCATTGCGTAAGCTCCGATTCCAAAAAAACCCTTGAGCTTAGTTGGTTTTATTTTTTTATGCCTAGCTAAATTATCAAAATAATCCAAATGTTCTTTTTCATCGGAGGCCATTTTTGAAATTTGGTCAAAATCTTTCATATTTTTCTTTAACTTAAATATAAATTTTTGACCCTGATATATTTGTTGGGCACCAAGCTCACCTGCTTGATCTACCCTAATGATCCTTCTTAAAATTTTTTCTTTAGCGTTCATTTTTAAAAAATATAAAATACATTGATATAACTAATAATAAAGTTGTAATTATCAAGTTGGCCTCCGCAACTGAGAGAAGATTTAGGAGATAAGATGGCTCATCACACCTTATTAAGGGGGCTTGAGTCAGGCTTTCTAAGAGCAAAGATTTGTCAGATGAGTTTGATAAATTAATGTTACATCCTGAATTTAAATTAATTAGTCCTCGCTCAACGCCTACATGTCTCAAAGTATAAAAGAAACCAAATAATAGAATTAAAAGTGAAATGTAATTTGATATATTTTTAAATGATGGTTTGTTTCCTTGATTGAAAATGTATGATATCACTCCAATGATAATTAATAAGTAGTAAGGATATCTCTCAATAAGACACATTTCGCACGGAGCCATTCTAAAAATATATTGGAGTATAAAAACTATAATTATTACTACCGTCGAAACAGCTAGATTTATATTAATAAGACTCATAATTAATAAGCAATATACAGTATCCCTAAAAACACTAAAATAACTATAATCGTAGAATATAAATTAATTCTTTTTTCAAATGATTTAAGTGCAACATCTCCATATCTATATATTAAATAACCAATTAAAAAAAACCGAATTGATCTCGAAAATAGGCTTGCAATTAAAAATATGAAAAAATTAATACCAATAAATCCACTTGTTATTGTTACAATTTTAAAAGGTAACGGAGTAAACCCCCCAATAAATACATAGATAAAACCATAATTTTCTACTTCATTAACAAAGTCATTAAAGAAATGACTCAAATATAAATTTTCAATAATAAAACTTCCAATACTATTAAAGAAAAACATCCCAATAAAATAAGCAATTATCGCTCCAGTTATAGACCCAAACACAGATAGTGCAGCTATTCTAAATATTTTTGCTTTATCCAATGACATCATTGGAACCATGAATATCTCTTGTGGAAATGGAAAAATTATTGCTTCCAGCAATCCTATAAAAAAAATAAATGGGTAAGCAAACCTCGTTTTAATAAATTGTCCACCAAATGAGACAAAATATGATTTTAAGTTTTGATAAATTGAGTTAAACATTACACTGTTAATATATATATTTGCATACATAATTCTACTAAGCCTTTAAGGCGACTAAAGGCTTGTATAATAAGTAAAGAAGATTGGGGATATGGCGGAATTGGTAGACGCGCCAGACTCAAAATCTGGTGCCCTCGGGCGTTCCGGTTCGACTCCGGATATCCCTACCAAAAGTGATGATGAATAAAAGAAAAATTAAAGTATCAAGGCTTAACTATATAAAACCTGAAGAGGTATTAATCAGGTTTCAAGACGAATTAAATTTAATCTATTTAGATAGCGCTAATCATATTGTTTCTGAGGACAATCGGTATTCTTACTTAGCTCTTGATCCTATTTACTCAATTAAAATAAATAGAAATGAGAAATATTTTAATCTTCAAAAGTTCCAAAAAGTAAAAAAAATTATATCCGAGTTCAAATATAAAAAAATTAAATCATTACCTAAGTTTCAGTGTGGTCTAGCTGGTTATATTTCATACGAAGCTGGTCTCTTAAAAGAAAAAATTGCCAATGTGAAATTAAATGAAAATATCATTCCAAGTATATATTTTGGTCTTTTTGATATTGTGTTTGCATTTGATAATAAGTTAAAAAAAGCATTCATTTTTTCATCAAATTTGGATAAAGAATTTAAAGTAGAAACAACACATGAAATAAGGTTGCTAAAAGCAAAAAATCTTTATGCGATACCAAGAATAAACAGCTTCAAAGATAATGTACTTGGTTTTAAATGGGTAAAAGATTTTACCAAAAAAAAATATATTTCTAAGATAAATAGAATACTAAGGTACATCAAAAATGGAGATGTTTTTCAGGCCAATTTTACACAACGTTTTTTATCTAAGATTCCTGATGACTTTAATGAAATTCACTATTACCTTCACTACAGAAAAAAAACAGAAACCCCTTTTTCTTGCTTAATTAAAAATCAAGATTTTAACATTCTTTCTTATTCCCCAGAAAGATTTTTAAAATTAGAGAAAGATAAATTAAAAGTTTCTCCAATAAAGGGCACGATTAAGAGAGGTCAAAATCTTGATGAAGATATAGAGTTAAAAAAAGAATTATCCTCAAGTCTAAAAGATAAAGCTGAAAATCTCATGATAGTTGATGTATTAAGAAACGATATCTCTGAAGTATGCAAGGCTGGGTCAGTTAAGGTTACTAGACTAGCTGAAGTAGAAACATACAATAATGTTCATCACCTTGTCTCAGATATAGAAGGAACACTTGATAAAAGTAGCGATATTTTTGACGTTTTAAAGCATTGTATGCCAGGTGGATCCGTTACAGGTGCGCCAAAGGTAAGAGCAATGCAAATTATTTCTGAATTAGAAAATTGTAATAGAGGAGTTTATTGCGGAGCAATTGGATATATATCGTTTACTGGATACGCTGATTTTAATATTCCGATTAGAACAATTACTGTGAATGGTGAAAAAGTATTTTTGAATTCAGGCGGAGGCATAGTTGCAGATTCTAAACCGTTAAAAGAATATCATGAATTGAATAAGAAGATAGAAAACCTATTGACACAAAATAAAAAACTACAGAGCAAAACCAATAAAGATAAAAAGCATAGTAATGAAAGTTTATTTGAATAATAAATTCATTAATGGAAATGATGCATCTATCAATATTAAAGATCGAGGCTTATTATTGGGCGATAGTATTTTTGATACTCTTTTGTACAATAACCAAAAAATTATTTTATTTGATTATCATTATGAAAGATTTAAAAAATCTATATCAAATAGCTATTTTGATTTTAAATTATCAAAAAAAAATTTAAAAGAAATCATATTAAAATTAATCAGAATAAATAATTTACAAAATCATCGTGTATCCATACGATGCACTCTAACAAGAGGTAATGCAAAAAAAAGAGGGCTCGATTTTGAATTATCTCATCAAGTAAACTTTTTCATTACAACGGGTAAATTATCAAAAGAAGCTAATTTGAAACCTGTCAAAATATCAGCTTCAAATATTAAAAGATATTCAAATTCAATGTTGGTAAAAAATAAGACAACTAACTATTTTGAAAATATTCAAGCAAAATATATTTCTCAAAAAAAAGGCTTTGATGATGCATTGATATTGAACGAAAAAAACAATCTTTGCTGCTGTTCAAGCTCTAATATTTTTTATGTTATAAGTAATAAATTGTTTACTCCCTCCATAAAAGAAGGAGCTTTAGATGGTACTGTGAGGCGTTATTTAATAGAAAAGAAAAAGGTTGCAGTTAAGAGCATATCATTGAATAATCTAGAGGATATTAGCGAGATTTTTCTCACTAATAGCATAGGTTTGAGGTCTGTCAGTAAGGTTAATAATGTTTCTTTTAAGTCAGGACCAATAACAGAGAAAACCATAAAGTTTTTGAAGAAAATAGGAATTTAAATGAGTTTGGTAAGTGCGATTTCAAGAGAGTATAGTTATTTTAAGTTTTTCTTAAGGCTAGTCGGGCGATCACGAAAGTTTGATAAAAAAAAATACACAACAGTTGCTGATATTTTAGAAGAGCAAGTTGAGAAAACTCCAGACAATATTGCAATTGAGTTTGAAGACAAAAAATACTCATATCGCGACATGGATAATGAAGCTAATAAAATTGCTAACTGGGCAATTGGTAAAGGTTACAAGACAGGCGATGTAATTTCGCTTTTAATGGAGAATAAGCCCGAGTACATTTTTACCTGGTTTGGTCTCGCCAAAGTTGGCATTACTATTGCTTGTCTTAATAATAATATAAAAAGTAAATCTCTTGCTCATTGCATAAAGAAATCGGGAAGTAAAAGTCTAATAATCAGTTCAGATCTTATGGAAAATCTTGCTTCAGCGCAGGAGCATATAGATGGTGAACTCGATGTATATACTGCAGGTCAAGATGTTCAAGGATACGAGTCCCTGGATGGACCTTCAAATGAAAACGGAGTGGTTCGACCAGATAGTTCAATCAGGCAAGCTTTATCAAACAGTCAATCTCTATTTTATATTTATACAAGTGGAACAACCGGCATGCCCAAAGCTGCAAATTTTAGTCACCAAAAATTCTTAGTTGCTTGTGGTTTACAGATGTTTTCTTTGGAAATGAAACCAACTGATAAAACTTACATGGTTCTTCCCCTTTATCATGCAACAGGAGGTGTAGTTGGTATAGGTTCAACTTTCTGTGTTGGTGGAACCATAGTACTAAGAAAAAAATTTTCAGCAGCAAATTTTTGGGAAGACTGTGTGAAACATGATGTTACAGTTATTACATATATTGGTGAATTATTTCGTTATCTGGTAGCTACTAAAAAAAGCGAATACGAAACAAAACATAAAATAAGAGGGATATATGGCAATGGTCTTAGGCCAGAAGTATGGAAGATAGTACAAGAAAGATTTGGCATTAATCATATTTGCGAATTTTATGGTGCTTCGGAGGGCAATGTTTCCCTCACAAATGTTGACAGTAAGTTTGGATCAATTGGAAGAATACCTCCTTATTTAAAAGGTGTTCTGCCAACAAAAATAGTTAAATTTGACGTAGAAAATGAGGTTGTCGTGAGAGGAGAGGACGGGTTCTGCATTGAATGTGATAATGGTGAAGCTGGTGAGGCAATTGGATTTATACCTAACGATGATAAATTTACTGGGTCATTTGAGGGATATACTGATAAAGAAGCTACAAAGAAAAAAATACTTGAAGATGTTTTTGAGAAAGGTGATCAGTGGTTTTCTACTGGTGACTTGCTAAAAAAAGATAAGCAAGGATATTATTACTTTGTTGATCGCATAGGTGATACATTTCGATGGAAATCGGAGAATGTGTCTACTAACGAAGTCAGTGAAGCAATCTCAGCGTTTAAAGGCATAGATGAAGTTAATGTTTATGGAGTTGAGGTGCCTAATCAAGATGGAAGAGCCGGTATGGCCTCGCTAGTTGTCAATGATGAATTCAATTTAGAAGAACTTTATGAATATCTCTCTGAACAATTGCCAGTTTATAGTGTGCCAGTCTTTATTAGAATTAGTCCAGAAATAGAAAAGACAGGTACATTTAAATATAAAAAAACTGATTTAGTAAAAGATGGATATGATCCGAGTATAATCCAAGATCCTATTTATTACGCATCAGGTGGAGATAAAAAATATATTAATTTAGATCAGGATTCTTTTCAGAAAATAAATACTCTTGAAATAAGAGTCTAAAAATATTTAGCTATTTTTACTGTAATTTGGGAATCTTCCTTAAATGCGTAAGTAAAATCATTTTGATCAATATTTCCACTTATTGAGGTATCAATAAATAATTTTACATCATCATTTAATCGTTGTTCAAATTCAGCAAAAAATCTATTTGAGTTGCCACCTAAATCAGATAACAGGCCAGCAAGTATACTTGTAGAATTAATATCATTTTGTGTCCATCTCAAAGCAATGACTCCTTCATCATTAAAGGCAAAATCATTTCGATCATCAAATGTATATTCAATAACTATTCCTAAATCACTTGAAGTTTCTTTAACTCCGTAAATCGTATACTCGGTCCCGCCTGCAATACTAAAATGTTTTTCATCCCCATTTTCTGCGAGCAGCGCCTCCAGCTTATAGAGCCATGCACCTTTCGTTGATTGAAGATCTAAGCTCGTTTGAGATAAAATGGGATAATATTGGCTCAATTTAAATGATTTATTGTTAAAAGTTAAATTTGGACTCCTGTTATTCCCATAAAAATGGGAAATTCCAATATCAAAATCATCAACAACTGTTGAATATCGAATTGCAACATCAACTTTATTTTTCTTAGCGGAAGACTCGAAAATTACGTTATTTTTATCTACTTCAAAAGCAAGTCTTGGTCGACCCTTTGTTCCAGGAAAAACTCTTTCAATAAAATAAGGCATAAGATAAAAATCAAAGCTACCATAATCATTAAAGTAGCTAAGTGATACCATTGGCTGGCCAAGTTTTTTTGTTCCTGAAATATCTTCAGCCAAGTTTGATTGATTAATTATATCAACAATATTAAAACTTTCGTTTACTCCCCAAAATATAAGTTCATTACCTATTCTGAAAGTGATATCATTGAAAAAAAGTTCGTACTTTAATTTTTGAAAATCTATGTAAGTGCGGTTGTTATCATTGTCGTCAATTCGACCAATACTATTAACAGTTATCTTGGTATTATTATTATTTAAATAGGTAACAAAGGTTCCTTTTGCAAAAGCTGAGAAATTTTTGTTTGACTGATTATGCCGTCCATCGCCATTAAAAAATGACGTTATTTCTGGTTGTATAAATCCATATGCCTTATAGTCTAATGCATTAGCATTTTGAAAAAATATCAAAGAGAAAAGCAGTACATAGACTGGGGCAATAAGAAACTGATTTTGCACAGTTAATCTGCAAGTCGCATTAGGCTTGATTTTTCAAAGTCTTTTTTATCTATCCCTGTATCAAGTTCTCTATTTAACCATTTAAAAATAGTCATATTTTTGTTTTGAACGTTTTCAACACGCATAGTATTTGCCATCCAAATTTTATCTTTATAAAGTTCGTAATCCTCTAAATAAAGTATTTTTAAAAGCTCTCCTTTCCTGTCATAAAAATCAACCTTTCGAGTTCTATCTAGACTATCTGTAAGTGATATTCGTTTTGAATATCCAGAATTTTTGTAATTAGGAAAGGACTCAAGTATAAAAAAAGTTTCATCATTTTCAATTTTTTCACCTAAGTATCTCCAGTTGTATTTTCTATAGTCAGTTCCAGAAAAATCTTCAAATGCTACTTCACTGCCCATAAATGCACCAGATTTATTACTTGATGAAATTCTTTTTACTCTACCTAGCGCTGGCAAATAGAGCCACTGATCATCATCATCACTGATATGTGTATGGGATAACATAACAGTGCCTTCCACATCTTTCGGAGTTTTGAAAAATGTTATACTTTTGTCGCCATCATCTGGGTCTAAATTTTCAAGGGTTTTGCTAGAAACCTCTCTAATTACTTCTTTGCCTTTGGGGTCAATCAGTATCATGAGTTGGTCAGATACCATATCAATAAAGCCCCTACCATTTTCATATGATGCTTTTGCTATTTTAAGGCCAACACCTTCAGCTGTATCCGCTTGTAGTGAAAAGGGAAAAAAAATAAGAGCAAGAAGTATTAATTTTATATATCTCATTCTTAAATATTAAGCCTTTTTTCCAAAAATTAAAAGTAAAGGTGGTAATAGTAATAAATCTATTAATAATGCAATTAAAATAATTAAAGCACACATTCCTCCAACAATAAAATTATAATAGAACATTGACTGAGTTAAGAATAAGAATCCAGAAAACAGGCAAACCGATGCCACAACAATTGGATAACCAACATATCTAAAACAATATTGTATCGCTTCTTGTGGTGATAAGTTAATAGAGAGGGCCTTTTTATATTTTGATAAAAAATGTATGGTTGCATCCACAACTAAGCCGATTGAAATGAGCACAGCAAACTGATGAGCGGCAGTAACCATATTCGTAACTAATGTTAAAATTCCAAAACCTAAAACGAAGGGAATTATGTTTGGAACAATGCTTATTAAACCGTATCTAAAGCTTCTTAAAGCAGATCCAACCACTAAGATTATAAATGAAAATGTAATTAATAATCCAATTACAAGTCCCCGAGTATTCTCAACGAATAGGTGTGGCATCATGATAGGAATCCCAGCAACACCCTCGGTACTATATGGTGCAATATTTTTATTAAGCCATTCATCCACTCTTTGTTTAAATGCTACCGCTTGCATAGACGTATTATTGTTGGATCTTATAAGCATTCTTGAGTCAGATTTATCAGCTGTCATTTGATTTTTTAAATCCATTCCATATGGTACTGAAAATTCGTAAAGTAATAAATATTGCGCTATTAGTGCTTTATCATCTGGAATTTTGTAATATTCATCTAAGCCACCATTCATATTTTTATGTAACGTTTTCACGACATCTGAAATTGTGGAAACGTCTGAAACCTCATCTTGAGATATAAGCCAACTCTCAAATTCATCTAACTTTTTAAGATATTCTGGATTCGTTATACCATCAGTCTCATTTGATTGAACATCAGAGAATATATAGAAAGAGCTACCAAATTCTGGATCAACAACATTTTTTACTTCTAGCCAGGCAGGAACTCTATCAAAGTATGTTCCAAAAAAGTCATCGAAAGTTAAATTGGGTATAAGACTAAATACAGTAATACATAGTATTGAAATAATGATTATGAATCTTTCTTTAAATTTGTAAATTACTTCTCCAAGTTTTTGCAGCACATTAATCACATAACTTTTTCTTTTTCTTGCCTTGATTGGAAGTAAAGAAAACATGGAAGGTAATAGAGTGACGCTCAAAATAAAACCAATCGCTGCACCGATAACAACTGTATTAGCCATCTCACTATACGCTGGAATATCTCCAAAATTAATTCCAGCTATACCCACTGCGGTAGTGAAACTCGTTAAAAATATTGGTGAAAAATTAATTTTCAAACTTTCGATAATCGCTTCATTTTTTGTCATTCCTTCAGTCATGTTCGTTAAAGCAATCGATAGCATATGAATTGCATGTGTAAGAGAGATAGTGAGGATGATGATTGGTGCAGTAATTAGAGGTGGTTGTACTTCAAATCCAAGCCATCCTGCAGCCCCAAGTGAAGGTAATATTGACAGAAGTATGACGGTTAACGAGATAATCGAAGCTACTACGGATCTTAGAAGAATATAAGTTAATATTATAGTTAATAATAAAAAACTTGGATACATTTTGGTTGCATCTGACTCTGAAGTTGATTGAAAGTTTTGAGAAAATTGTGCAGAGCCTGCAACACCCACATAGACATTGTTATATTTTTTTTCAAAATATTCTTTTTGTTTCCAAGCAAAATCAATAGGCTCTTTGAAGTTTATATCATCAGGCATTTCAAGATTGATATTTATTAAACCAATTTTGCCACTTTCAGACATTGCAAAATTAACGACTGCATCTTCGGTAACAGCTAAACTGTAAAGGTTTTCAATTTCTGCTTGGCTCATCTTGCTAATATCGTTAACAAAGTCGCTTATTGAGATATCGTCACCCTCAACAGTTGTATATTGGTGGTTAGTAATAGAACTAACCCTTGATGAATACGGCGTCTGCCAAGAAATTTCAGTCAATTCATGGATAAGATTTAAAACTTCTCTTTGAAAAATGCTGCCAGTGTCAGGTTTCACAACGTAAGTTAAAACGTCAATATTTCCGTATTTCTCCTCTAAGTCTAAAACATCCTGATAGTACTTAAAATCGTCTTCCACAAAACCTCTGTAACCGGACGGAGTTTCAAGAAATTTCATACCGAAGGTAATTGTAAAAATGATAATTAATGTGCTGAAAATTACTTTAATTCGATGATTAATGAGAATCTTTCCAAAATTTTCAATTCTATCTTCTAAATTCATATGGAAGACTATATACCTTCTTTTAGACAATTAACCAGTATGAATAATAGCAAAAAAATATTATTAGTTTCACCTCGTGGCTTTTGCGCTGGTGTAACGCGTGCTATTGAGATTGTTGAACTTGCCCTTCAAAAGTATGGGTCGCCAGTTTATGTCAACCATGAGATAGTGCATAATAAATACGTTATAGAAGAATTAACTAATAAGGGAGCTATATTTCTTGATAATATAAATGACGCTCCTTCTGACAGACCATTCATTTTATCTGCTCATGGTGTTTCAAAGGATGTTGAAAGTTATGCAAATAAAAATAGTGATGTCGTTATTGATGCAACATGTCCGCTTGTGACAAAAGTTCATGTTCAGGCTCTTAAGTTTTTTGAAAAGGGATATAAAATTGTTCTAATAGGGCACAAGAATCATCCAGAAGTAATTGGAACTATGGGTCAATTACCCCCTAATTCAATTTTTCTTGTTGAAGCTGTAGAAGATGTTAAAAAAGTATCGGTCGATAAAAATGAAAAAATTGCTTATCTCACACAGACCACTCTTTCAATTGATGATACAAAAAATATTATAAACGCACTCAAGTTAAAATATCCTGAGATAGGGGCATCACCTAAAGAAGATATTTGTTATGCTACATCAAATCGTCAGAAAGCTATTAAAGAGTATGCAAAGATGTGCGACTCTTTCATAGTTGTTGGATCAAATAATTCTTCAAATTCAAATCGTCTAGTCGAAGTAGCAAAAAAAGCCGGATGTAAAAAAACCATTCTTTTAGAAAATGATTATCATTTAAAAATTTCAGATTTTTATTCTGATAATGTAATAGGGGTTTCTTCTGGAGCTTCAGTACCAGAAATATTAGTTCAAAATGTAATAAATAGATTTAAATCTCATTACAAAATTGATTTAGAAGAAGTAAGTTTAGGTGAGGAACATGTAACCTTCAAACTCCCACGGGAATTAAGAGTTGAACATAAATAAATTAAATTGGGATTTTTCTAATCCTCATACTTTATCATTTACTGTGAAAGAAAGTGATATTGATATATTAGGTCACGTAAATAATAAAGTTTACTTAAACTGGTGTGAAACCGTAAGTTGGGATCATTCAAAAAAACTTGGTATAACACCGAATACGTATCTTGACCTTAAGTGTGCATGCGTTGTTATTAAAAGTGAAAATAATTTTAAAGGTTCTTTATATACTCACGATAATATAGAAATATCAACCTGGATAATTGATACAGATCACAAAATTAAATTAAGTAGATATTTTCAAATAATAAATATTTCGAATAATCAAACCGTTTTCACATCAAGAGTCGATTATGCTTGTATTAGTTTAAATAACTTTAAACCAGTTAGAATGCCTGAATTATTCAGGAAAAAATACGTAATCACAACAAATGCATAATTTAAGAAATGTAAAAATAGATGATTTAAAAGATATTATTGAAATTAATGAAGAGTCTATTCCCGCTGTGAACACCGTTTCTCACATGCAATTTAAATCTTTTCTGAGAGATTGTATTTATTTTAAAGTAGTTACTAATCGCTCCCAGAAAATTTGCGGATTTCTTCTCGTCCTTCCCTCAGGCCTTGAATATGATAGTTTAAATTATAAATGGTTCAGTAGTCGATACGAAAAATTCGCTTACATTGACCGTATTGCAATATCTAAAAATTGGCGTAACAAGGGCATGGGAAAGAGTCTTTACACAGATCTTGAGAACACTTTAAAAGATTATAAATTAATTGCTTGTGAATTTAATGTGATACCACTTAATCAAGTATCAAAACAATTTCACGAAAGCCTTGATTATGAAAACGTTGGTTTCCAATTGACTGAAAATGGAACAAAAAAAGTATCTTTAATGACTAAAAAAATTATATGAGTCAAAATTTTATTGATGCACTTATTATTGGCGGTGGGGTAATTGGTCTAGCTATAGCCAAAACGATATCTCAAAAAGGTATGCAGGTAATAGTTGTTGAAAATGAGGATACCATTGGATCGATTACGAGTTCACGTAACAGTGGCGTTATTCATGCCGGTGTTTATTATGACAGTGGTTCATTAAAAGCTAGATTTTGTGCAGATGGAAATCGTAAATTGTATGAGTATTGTAACAAATTTAACGTTCCTCATCTTAATACTGGTAAATTTATTGTTGCGACTACTGAAAATGAAATTCCAATCCTTGATAGCATACACATAAAAGCAAAGGATAACGGTGTAACGGGTATTGAAAGGGTTTCAGGACAGTTTGTTAAAAATAAAGAGCCATTGATTAAGTGTGAAGAAGCCCTGTATGTTCCTTCATCTGGAATTGTAGACCAAGGATCGTTAATGAGGTCATATCTTGGTGAATTTGAAGATCAGTCAGGTAATGTGGCGTTTAAAAGTAAGTTCATAAAATCAAATTTTAAAAATGACAATCATGTAAGTACCATTAGAAATGCCAGTGAAGAGATTACAATTGAGTCAAGAATATTGATTAATGCAGCTGGTTTAAGGGCTGAACAAGTAGCAAAAAATATTGATGTTTTAGACAAAAAATACATTCCCAAAACATTTTTTGCCAAAGGAAATTATTTCGAAACTGGAAAAGATTTAAAAATTAGACACCTAATTTATCCAATTCCAAATGAGGCAAGTCTTGGGCTTCACCTAGGATTAGATTTGGGTATGCAGGTCCGTTTCGGTCCAGACGTTGAATGGGTCGAAGAACTTAATTATGATGTAAATAATGATAGGCTTGAGGCATTCTATAACGATATAAAAAAATATTTACCATCAATAGATAAAAGTATTTTAAGAGCCGGTTATTCTGGAATAAGACCTAAATTAAAAAATAAAGGTGAAGGTAAAAGTGATTTTAATATTCAAGATGAAACAGTTCATGGCATTAAAAATTTGATTAATTTATTTGGGATGGAGTCACCTGGATTAACATCCTCATTAGTTATCGGTGATTTTGTAAGTGATTTAATAGCTTAGTAAGCTAATTCTTTTTTTGCGCATTTGAAATGTAAGATTTCATTTTCATCATCGCGCTTTTTTCAATCTGTCGAACTCTTTCTTTTGAGATGTTTAATTCTTTACCTAAAATATCAAGTGTTTTGACACCTTCAGATAAATGTCTGTCCTTAATGATTTTTATTTCTCTTTCATCCAGAATTTCAAGTGTTTTTGTAATAAGTTCTTTTTTATAATTTACCTCATCCTTCTCAAATATCTTGTCGTCAGGTCTAGCTTCTTCATCTTCTATAAGTTCCATAAACTCACTTTGACTTTCATCATTTATTTTATGATTAAGTGAGCTATCATTTTGACTTATTCTACTATCCATTTTTATTACATCAGACGTTGATATATTTAAGTCATTGGCTATACCTTGAGCAGTTCTAAAATCGATAGAACCGTGTTCTGTTTGGTGAATTTTTTGTTTTAATTTTCTTAAACTAAAAAATAAGCTCTTTTGCTTTGAGGTAGTAGCAATTCTAACGAGAGACCAATTTTTTAACACAAAATCTTGTATGGAGGCTCTAATCCACCAGCCGGCATAAGTGGAAAATCTAACTTCTTTCTCAATTTCAAATCTCTCAGCAGCTTTCATCAAACCAATATTACCTTCTTGAATCAGGTCACTAAGATTTAATCCATAATTTTTATATTTTACGGCAAATGCAATAACCAATCTAATGTGGGATTGCGTAAGTTCGTGTAAAGCCTTCTCATCCTTATTTTTTGTCCATTTTTTTGCTAGTTGCTTTTCATGGCTCTCTTCAAGCAATGGTATGGACATTGCTTTTTTAACAAAAGATTTCATTTCATTACTGTCGTCAAAATTATTCATGAATGCAAAATACAAATGCATTGAGAAAACACAAATTGAATCGTATATTATAGCAATATAAAATCTGCCAATGTGGCCTAAAAAATGATGAAAGATATTGTAAAATTTGAAGATTTTCTAAAAATTGAAATATTAGTTGGAACTATAATATCTGTAAAAATGAATGAAAAAGCCAGAAAACCAGCTTACGTTTTAACAGTTGATTTTGGTCCAGAACTTGGAAAAAAACAAAGTTCTGCACAGATTACAAAGTATCAAGAAAAAGATCTGCTTAATAGGCAGATTATTGCAGTTTATAATTTTGATAAAAAAAATATTGCAGGTGTTGAGTCTGAAATTCTTATTTTGGGAGCTATCAATAATGAAGATGAGGTTATACTATTAGAACCAAGGCAAAAGGTTCAAGATGGTGCAAAAATAGCCTAAGAGTGGCGCGCTCGAGATGATTCGAACATCCGACCCCAGGATTAGGAATCCTGTGCTCTATCCTACTGAGCTACGAGCGCCAATAAACACAAAATAAACTACCTTCATCAGTAAAAAATATTTTTTTTATTTTATTTTTTTTATTTTAAATTTTTTTTTAATTTTTAAAAAAAAATTCAATAATCATAAGTATTTAAATTATTTTACTGATATTTTAAAACATCTAAAAAATTTTCCAATTATACCAAAATATAAAAAGACTGAAAAATTGACAGTTTTTAATAAAAGTTTAATCATTGAATTAGAACGAATCAATTTGATTCATCTACTAACCTCTAACTAAACCCAAATGGGGGGAGATAATTATGGAGGAACTTAAAGTAATCTTTGCAAAAGCAAAGAAAAAGGCTAAGAAAAAAGCGGCGCCTAAAAAGAAAAAGAAGGCCGCAAAAAGGAAGCCAGCTAAAAAGAAAAAAGCAGCTCCTAAAAAGAAAAAGAAAGCCGCTAAAAGGAAGCCAGCTAAAAAGAAAAAAGCGGCTCCTAAAAAGAAAAAGAAAGCCGCTAAAAAGAAAAAGAAAGCAGCTAAAAAGAAAAAAAGAAGATAATAAGCATTGATTAATCAGTGCTTTTTTTTTGCGCCCTTAGTTTAATAAACTAGGGGCGTTTTTTAATTTATCTCTTCCTAAAATCTTATCGATTTTTTTAATTGCGTTCTCCTCAGTGATTTTGAGTCCTGCTATAACTTCTCTTAAAAATCTATCATATGAAAGCTCAAATAACTGTCTCTCACTATAAGATTGTTCAATTTGATTGTTTGCTCTATTCAAATCTCTAACAACCTCAGCTATTTGCTCAATATCACCTGAATTTATTTTTAAGTCGTACTCCTGAGCTCTTCTGCTCCACATCGTTCTTTTTATTTTAGCCTTTTGAGAGAGTATTTTAAGCACTGTTTGAATTTTTGAGGGTTTGGAGACTTTCCTTAAATTCAATGATTTTGCTTTTTCAACAGGAACACGAAGTATTAATTTATCCCTGATGAATTCGATTACATACATCTCGAGCTTTTGACCTACAACTTCTCTTTTTTCAATATCAATCACTTGCCCAACTCCATGTGTCGGATAAACTACGTGGTCTTTAGTATTAAAGATCTTTTTTACTTTTTTTTCTTTTATAGTTTTAATTTCAAGAAATTTTTTAACTTTTTTTGCTTGATAATGAGCTGGATTAATAATTCTATTATTAACTTTTTTATCTGATTGAGGTGGTAACTTAGGTTCTGAAAATTTTTTTTTGGACTTCTTTTTCTCAGCTTTCTTTTTTATAGGTTTAGATTTAACTTTCTTTTCTATCTTCGCTTTACTTTTTATAGAATTTTTTTTCTTTGTTACTTTTTTCTGTTGAGTTTTCTTTTTAGAGGCTATTTTCTTTTTAGTTTTTTTAACCTTAACTTTTGTTTTGGACGATTTCTTTTTTTTTAACATATTTTATTACCCTCCAGGTTTATCAGAAAAATATTTCTCGTATTTATCATTTTCGTTTTTATATTTGTCAGCATCTATCAATGACTCTTTTTTTAATGTTATGTTTGGCCATAAGTCAGCGAATTTTTGATTTATATTCAGCCATTTTCCTTTTTCATCTTCAGTATCAGAAATAATGGCATCAACTGGACACTCTGATTCGCATACACCACAATCAATACACTCATCAGGATTAATTACTAACATGTTTTCTCCTTCGTAGAAACAATCAACTGGACAAACCTCTACACAGTCCGTGTGCTTACATTTAATGCATTTATCATTAACGAGATATGTCATTATTTAATTAGTAAGTTTTTTTTTGATCTCACCTACAGCAAAATCATCAATGTATAGTAAACCTGATATTTTTCTTATAAGTGCATTTTCATAGTCATCAATCTTACCGTCAGCTATTACTATTTTCCACAGCATTTCGATGATCTCTAGCTTCTCATCATCACTTAGGGATGAGTTAATTTTTGAAGTGAATTGGTGTATATCGTTTGCCTGACTCAAAAGTATTGAGGCAGCATCGAATAATTCATTTAACTGTTGATCTTTTAAAGAATAATAATTACCTAAAAGTATCATAATTTCTTTTTTTTCAACTTCATCAAATTCGCCATCATGCAAGGCAGTTGAAATCATAAGAGAACTCACTGCTAATTGAACTGCATCAATTTCTATACTTTTGGCCTTTTCTTCTTTCTCAAAAAGTGTTTTAAATTTTTCAAACATGGAATTTTCTTTGTATAGCTATTAAATAAAAATACAATATATAGTATCCAATTGAGAACAAAGTGAGTAAATTATGTGACCGAATCATCAACTTGCTATGTTCTTTAAATATTCTAATTCTATTTATAATTAAATAATTATATATATCACTTACTTATATTTTTAAAGTTTCTTATGACAGATAAATTTAGAGAAAATTTTGGTAATTGGCAAAAAAGCTTTGAGAAAGAAACCAAACAAAGTTCTGTAAAAGCAAATTCTGATACCGATGAAGGTATAGAAATTAAGCCTGTTTACACGAAAGATGATCTTAAAAAACTGTCTTTTGTCGAAGAAAACTCGCTTCCTGGGCAATGGCCTTATACTAGAGGTCCTAAAGCCTCAATGTATACAAATAGACCCTGGACTATCAGGCAATACGCAGGATTCTCCACGGCAGAGGAGTCAAATGAATTTTACAAAAAAAATTTAGAATCTGGTCAAAAAGGTTTGTCTGTTGCGTTTGATTTACCGACTCATAGAGGTTACGACTCAGATGATGATTTGGTTATGGGAGATGTTGGCAAGGCTGGCGTTGCCATAGATACTGTTGAAGACATGAAAATTTTATTTAATGAAATCCCATTAGATAAAATGTCTGTATCAATGACTATGAATGGAGCTGTTTTACCAGTCTTATCAGCTTTTGTTGTTGCTGGAGAAGAACAGAATGTAAAAAAAAATTTATTATCTGGAACAATTCAGAATGATATTTTGAAGGAATTTATGGTACGTAACACGTACATTTATCCTCCTGAACCTTCCATGAAAATTGTTGCTGATATTATTGAATTTACATCAAAAGAAATGCCAAAATTTAATTCAATTTCAATTTCTGGATATCATATGCAAGAGGCTGGCGCAGATAACGTATTAGAATTAGCCTATACTTTAGCAGATGGAATGGAATATGTAAGGGCTGCAATGTCTAAGGGTTTAAATGTTGATAATTTCGCTCCAAGACTCTCATTTTTTTTTGCAATTGGAACTGATTTTTTTATGGAGATAGCAAAATTAAGAGCTGCGAGAACTTTATGGTCAAAAATAATGAAAGACTTCGGAGCTAAAAATGAGAAGTCACTAATTTTAAGGACTCATTGTCAAACTTCAGGAGTTTCATTGACTGAGAAAGATCCCTACAACAATATTATAAGAACTTCCTATGAAGCAATGTCAGCTATACTTGGAGGTACACAAAGTTTACATACAAATTCATTTGATGAGGCAATTGCCTTACCCACTGATGAGTCTGCGCGTATAGCAAGAAATACACAGCTTATTCTTCAAAATGAAACAGGCGTCACTAAAACAGTAGATCCATTAGCAGGATCATATTTTGTTGAGAGTTTAACTGAAGAGCTTTCACAAAAAGCATGGGAAATCATTCAGGAAATAGAAGAATTAGGAGGAATGACTAAAGCGGTTAAAGCTGGCATTCCAAAATTAAAGATTGAGGAGTCTGCCACAAAAAAACAAGCAAAAGTCGATAGTGGAAATAGGGTAGTTGTCGGAGTCAATAAATTTAAGAATCCAAAAGAACCATCAGTCGATGTAAGAGTAATTGATAACAATAAAGTCAGAGATGATCAAATAAAAAAAATTGAAGAAATTAAAGGCACTAGAAATCAAAAAGCTGTTGAAAAATCATTAAGTGATTTAACAAATGCAGCAAAAGAAAATTCGAACTTATTGGCTTATTCAATTGAGGCTATTAAAAATAGAGCTACGATAGGTGAGGTATCTAAGGCTTTAGAGGAAGTCTATGGAAGACACTTTGCAACAAGCTTAAGTGTTTCGGGGGTATATGGTAAGCATTTTGAAAATGACGAGGATTTTATGAATGTGAAGGATAAAGTTGAAGGTTTCGAAAAATCTAACGGCAGAAGACCAAGAGTATTAATTGTAAAAATGGGCCAAGATGGACATGATAGAGGTGCAAAAATTGTTGCAACTTCATTTGCTGACATGGGATTTGATGTCGATATGGGCCCACTTTTTCAATCACCTAAGGATGTTGCTAAAGATGCAATTGAAAATGATGTACATGCAATTGGTGTTTCAACCTTAGCCGCTGGTCACAAAACTCTAGTCCCTGAATTGATGAAAAGCCTAAAAGAACTAGATCCTAATTCTAAAATGATTGTTTTTGTAGGTGGAGTGATTCCAGAGCAAGATTATGACTTTTTGTATAAAAATAATATTTCAGCGATTTTTGGACCTGGATCAAACATAATTGAGTCAGCAGAAAAAGTGATCGATTTAATATCGACAAATTTAGAATGATAATAAATGGAATTGGCTGAAAAAATTATTAATGGTGAAAGAGCAGCAATTGCTAAAGCTATTACTTTAGTAGAGTCTTCAAAGCAAGATGACAGAATTGAAAGCAGAAAGTTAATTTCTCAATTAATTGATAACCCTGGTAAATCTATTAGAGTTGGATTTTCTGGCCCTCCGGGTGTTGGCAAATCAACTTTTATAGAGTCTTTTGGAAGTTACTTAGTTGGGAAAGAATTTAAATTAGGAATACTGGCAATTGATCCATCGTCTCAAATAACAGGTGGCTCAATTCTAGGTGATAAAACAAGAATGATAGAAATATCAAAAAATCCTAATACATTTATCAGATCTACACCATCCAGGGGATCATTGGGTGGGATTTCTAATGGTACTAGAGAAGCCTCAATTATTCTAGATGCAGCAGGATTTGATTATATTTTTATAGAGACAGTTGGAGTAGGACAGTCCGAAGTTGTTGCAAGTAATTTAGTGGATATTTTTTCTTTGATAGTCGGGCCTGGCTCAGGTGATGAATTACAAGGTATAAAAAAAGGAATAACTGAGTACGCTGATATATTTATTGTTAATAAAAATGATGGTAATTTAAAAATAGAGGCATCTAAGACTGCAGCAGATTATAAATCAGCAATAAGTTATTATAAAAAAAATGAAGATTCTAGCAGTAAAGAAGTCCTTCTTGTTTCGGCAATTGAACAAACTGGAATGGATGAAGTAATTAACACAATTCAAGGAATTGTTTTACAAAACAAAAAAAATAATAGCTTTGAAAGTAAAAGAAGTGAACAATTAAAGTTTTGGCTTAGTGAGGAAGTTAAAAATATAATGCAATTGAACATTCAAAGAAAGATTGATAAAGCAGGAAGTATCGGTCACTTCTCAGATAGGATAATTAATGGTGATATTTCTATGTATGATGCAATAGAGACCATTACCAATAAGTTGCAGAACGAATAATCATATTGACAATAAATATTTAAATCATTACTAAACACTAATTATGACAAAAGCATGTGATCTTTCAGGAAAAAAAGTTCAATTTGGTAACAATGTTAGCAAAGCTAATAACAAAACAAGACGCAAGTTTAACGTCAATATGCAATCAGTTACGTTTAAAAGTGATATATTAAAAAGAAATATAAAACTTTCTGTTTCAACTTCGTCAATGAGAACTGTCTCTAAGTTTGGTGGAATTGATGAATTTTTAACCCAAACAAAAAGTAAGAGTCTTTCTCTGAAAGCTAAAAGGTTGAGACGTGCAATAACAAATGCTTCTACTAAAGCTAGTTAGCAGTAAGCCCTTTTTTATTTTTTTCACTTTCCTCAAACAAGTCAACTAACTGTTCAGTCATTACATCGGCGAGTTGCTCTGCATCAACAATTGTTACAGCTCTCTTATAATACCTCGTAACATCGTGCCCAATTCCAACAGCTAATAATTGAATATTTGATTTTGACTCAATCCAACTGATTACTCCTCTTAAATGCTTTTCAAGATAATTTCCTGTATTTACAGATAGGGTACTATCATCAACCGGTGCGCCATCAGATATAACCATGAGAATTTTTCTTGCTTCATATCTAGTTTGTAATCTTTTATGTGCCCAAAGAAGTGCTTCACCATCAATATTTTCTTTTAAAAGACCTTCACGCATCATCAGACCAAGATTTTTTTTGGAACGTCTCCATGGCTCATCAGCTGCTTTATAGACAATGTGTCTGAGGTCGTTCAATCTTCCTGGCGAGGGGATTTTTTTATTCTGCATCCAATGTTCTCTACTTTTTCCACCTTTCCACGCTTTAGTTGTGAATCCTAGTATTTCTACTTTAACTCCACATCTTTCAAGTGTCCTTGCAAGGATATCAGCACTCATAGCTGCAACAGTGATAGGTCTTCCTCTCATAGAACCAGAATTATCAATCAACAATGATACAACAGTATCTTTAAAATCAGTATCCTTCTCTTTTTTGAAAGATAATGAATGAAAAGGATCCATTACAATTCTTGTTAATCTAGATGTATCTAATATCCCTTCTTCTAAATCAAAATCCCAACTTCTATTTTGTTTTGCAAGGAGTTTTCTTTGAAGTCTATTTGCTAGACGGGAAATGATTGTTTGATATGATTTTAACTGTTGATCAAGATAAGCACGTAATCTATTGAGTTCTTCATCCTCACATATATTTATTGCGGTTATGACTTCATCAAATTCTTCAGTATAGACTTGATATTCATTTAGTATTTTATCTGCTGAGTTCTCATCCCTATATTGTGGTGTAGCATTCTCAGTATTTCCTTCATCAATTTCTGATAGTTCATTATCCTCTTCTTGGTCAACATTCATTTCTGTTTCTTCATATCCGACTTCTTCTTCAGATTGAGTTGTTTCTTCGTCACTGAATGATGATTGATTTTCTATTTCATTAATTTCATTATTTTCTAGCTGTTCAATATTTTGATTATTTTCGTTTTCTTCTTCTTTATTTTCATCATTTTCTTGATTATCGTAAAAATCTAATTCACTAATTAGTTTTTTCACATTTTTGGCAAAATGTTCTTGATTAAAAATATCTTTTAAAAGTTTATCAGTTGTATCTCCAATTTTATTATTTAACCATTTTCTCCAGAGATTAATTGCCTTGTCAGAATGCTTGGGTAAAAAATCTGGACTAACCTTATTCCTTAAATAGAGATCAATTGCATCTTCAAGCTCTAAATCTGACTGTTTAGAAAGAGTAGCTAAGTTTTTTTCTTTAAACTTATCTTCATATAATGACTTTAGATTATTTTTGATACCTCTCATCATACTACTGCCAAGAAGCTGTATTCTTGTATCTTCGAGGATTTCATAAATTTTACGATTTTTCTCACCTATAGGTTCATATTTCCTGTATGTTTCTTCACTGTGAAATTTGTGTTTTAATGCTTTGTTATCGGCTGTTCCTCTAAGCTCACTTAACTTTGAAAGATCTTCATCAAGCTTAGGTAAAACAATCTTTTCGTTTGTTGAAATGCCATTTTCTTCAAAAACAACTTCTAGTTCTTTATCATCAGCAATTGCTCTTGTGGTAGACGAAATAGCTCGTTTAATATCTTCTAAAAGGTCTTCCTTCACTAAACTAAATTAAACTCGTTAGTCTCATTAGAGATTTCTTCACCAAAACAACGTTGGTAATACTCAGATATGATTTGTCTTTCGCTCTCATCACACTTATTTAAAAAGGTTAATTTAAAGGCTAGTGAATAATTGAAATCAAGAATTTCTGCGTTTTGTGCCCAAGTTAATACAGTTCTCGGACTCATTACGGTTGAAATATCTCCGTTTGAAAGACCCTTTCTGGATAAATCAGCTACTTTAATCATTAACTCAATTATTTCTTCTCTCTCAGAACTATTAAAAGATTTAACTTTTGAAAGCATGATATTTTTTTCTTGTTCAAAATTAAGGTAATTAAGTGTTGATACTAAGTTCCATCGATCCATTTGTCCTTGATTTATTTGTTGGGTGCCATGATAAAGGCCTGTTGTATCTCCTAGCCCTACCGTATTTGTTGTAGCAAATAATCGAAAGTAAGGATGAGGTTTGAGTACTCTATTTTTATCTAACAAAGTAAATTTTCCTTCAGATTCGAGAACTCTTTGAATAACAAACATAACATCTGGTCTTCCGGCATCATACTCGTCAAATACTAGCGCAGTAGGATTCTGTAATGACCATGGCAATATTCCATCCTGGAATTCTGTGACTTGTTTGCCATCTTGTAAAACGATCGCATCTTTGCCTATCAAATCTATTCTGCTTATATGACTATCAAGGTTAACGCGAACACATGGCCAATTGAGTCTTGCAGCGACTTGTTCAATATGTGTGGACTTGCCAGTCCCATGTAAACCCTGAATCATTACTCTTCTGTTGTACTTAAAACCAGCGAGAATTGCCATTGTAGTTGCTCTATCAAAACAATAGCTGCTATCAATTTCAGGAACATATTCTGACTTATCAGAAAATCCTTCAACATGCAGATCTGTGTCCAATCCAAATGCTTGGTTCACAGAAATAGAAATATCTGGCTTATTGAGATTTAGATTTTCCGTTATTGTCATATTGTTCTTTTATAATTTTATATGCTTCTAATACTTTAGCTAACTTATCTTTATTTTTTTCGCCCTGACCAACTGTATCAGGGTGTAATTCTTTTACAATCTTTTTGAATCTTGATTTAATCTCATCCATACTGCTATTTTTATTTTCTACACCTAAAGTAGCTAGAGCATTTAAATACTTAGAACTGTAATAGCTAGGATGAATCATAAGATTTTCAAGATTGTTCATCCCAGAAAACATTTTCTCTGAAATTTTAGATATTTTCTCGAAATAACTAGTATCATTAGATCCAATTTCTCTAGTTTTTCGATGACCAATTATGTCATTTTCAATAAATTCCTCAATTTGATCAGCTGACATTTCAGCGAAGTAATTCCATTTTTTGTTATATTCTTTTATGTGTTTGAGGCAAAACCATTTGTAATTTCTTAATTCTTGAGGTGATGCCGGGGCTTTATATTCTCCAATTTCATCACAACCTTTGAAGTTACATTTTGTGTTATTCATATTGTAAATTTTTATAATAAATTTATTTATAATAGTATGAATCTTGAAAATACAATAGATAAGAAAATAAAAGAACATTTTAGTCCAAATTTTCTAAAGATAATTAATTTTTCTGACCAACATAAAAATCATTACGATGGTGATAACCAAGATACGTCTCATATAAAAATAATTATCGTATCAAATACTTTTAAAGACCTATCGCGAATTGATAGAGAAAGAAAGGTTCATAAAGTTTTAATGAATGAAATAAAAGATCAAATTCATTCATTACGTCTGAAGCTATATAGTGTTGATGAATATAATTTAATTAAGTGAAGATATAATCACTTTAGTGATGATATTTCTTTCTGCTTCAATTATTTTAAATTTAAACCCGTAAAATTGAAATTCTTGTCCTTTTTTTGGAAAGGATCTAGATTCATTTATTATTAAACCAGAAATCGTATTTGCCTCCTCATCAGGCAAATCCCATCCAAAACTACGATTTAAATTTCTAATTTCTGTAGAGCCTTTAACTTTGATAGAACCATCTTTATCTCTAGTAATATCGCTCATATCAATATCATGTTCATCACTGATATCTCCAACTATTTCTTCAATTATATCCTCTAAGCTGATCATTCCATTCAATGCACCGTATTCATCAACGACCATTGCTAGTTTAATTTTCCTTTTAAGGTGCATTTGTAGCTGATCTTTTAATGAAGTGGTTTCTGGAACAAACCAAGTCTTTATTAATGAATTTTTAATTTCCTCTCTAGTTATCTCTAATGACTGACGATCTTTCAGTATTTTGAGAAGATTTTTTGAATGAATAAGTCCAATTATATTTTCATTATTATCTTTCCATACAGGAATTCTTGTATAGGGACTTTCAGCAACTTGAGAAATAATTTTTTCAGGTAAATCATCTATATTGACTGTAAAAATATTACTTCTGTGTACCATAATGTCTTCTACAGTTATTTCTGATAAGTCTAAGATTCCCCTCACCATATCCTTATCCATTTTAAACAACCTTCCTTCTTTATGATGCAAGTCCACAGTTCCCCTAATCTCATCAGCAACTGATAAGGTCCGTACATTTTTATCGTGCTTAATTCCAATAAGACTTAAAATATAAAAAACCGTCTTTTCCATTAGCCAGGTAATGGGAGCTAAAATCGTAACAAATGGTTTTAAATACGGGCTGACCATAAGAGCAGCTTTTTCAGAGTTAGCTATTGCATAGCTTTTAGGAAGAATCTCAGCAAAAATTACAATCAGGGCTGTCATAATTATCACCGCATAAGCCACTCCTGAATTCCCAAAAACTCTAATGAGAAGACTAGTTGCTAAAGCTGATGCAAGAATATTTACCAAGTTGTTTCCCAAAAGAATTGCTCCAATCAGGGACTCCTTTTTATTGAGAAGTTCTATAGCAATATTTGCATTACTCTTCCCTTTCATTGCTAATCCAGTCAAACGACTTCGAGTACTAGCAGTAAGCGCTGTTTCTGAACCTGAAAAGAACGCTGAAAGAGCAAGTAAAATTATTATTGCAAAAAATAAAACAACAATTTCAAATACCATTATTCTATGTGTTTTTTTATTACCTTTCGAAGATTACTAGTAGAAAAATTATTAACTATTTTAGCGTTTCCGACTTCGTTAAGCAGAATTAGATTGAGAGTATTATCCTTAACTTTTTTGTCAGATTGCATAGCATTTATAAATTTTGGAACTGATATTTTAGATTTTAACTTCTTTGGAATTGACGATTTTAGTTTCATTTGATGAAAATGCGCCTTCACTTTTTCTTCCACTACTTTTTTTATTTTACCTTCTAATAATGAAAGTTCTATAGCCATAAGAATTCCTATTGAAACTGCTTCACCATGAATTACTGATTTTTTATAATTATTTAGGGATTCTATTGCGTGACCAAAAGTATGACCGAAGTTCAATAAAGCCCTAATGTTTTTTTCATTCTCATCTTTATTTACGATTTTTGCTTTGTTTTTACAAGATCTAAATACAATCTCTATAATATAACTTACTTCTTGCTTACTGACTCTACGTTTATTTTTTACAAGCCAGTTGAAAAATGACTTATCCATTATTAGACTATATTTGATTACCTCTGCGTATCCGGCTAGGAATTCTCTATGGCTTAAACTTCTCAATAATGATACATCTGCAAGTACTAAATTAGGTTGGAAAAATGTACCAATCAGATTTTTTCCTTCTTTAGTATTGATCCCAGTTTTGCCTCCAACTGATGAATCCACTTGAGCAAGTAGAGTAGTAGGTATTTGAATAAAGTTGACACCTCTCAAGGTGATACTTGCAGTGAAGCCAACTATATCTCCAATTACACCTCCACCAAACGCTATGAGTGTATCATCTCTATTAATTTTGTAATTTAGTAAAGTAGAACAAATTGAATTAATAGTTTTTATATTTTTCTGATTTTCACCATCTCCGATAATTATTTTATAAGTTTTAATATTTTTTTTAGTCAGAGATTTCTCTAATGAAGCATAGTAGAGTTTATGGATTGTTTTATTTGTTATAATAAACACTCTCTGATTTTTAATGTGGTTCTGTAAAAAATTGCCTGCATTATTAATTAAGTTATTACCAATTAATATGTCATAACTTTTCTGTTTAGTATTTACTCTTAATTTTTTTTTAATCATAATTTTTTATTATATCAGACAGGTACTTCACTATTTGAAATTTTTTTTTGTTGCTAACATTTAATGAGTAATGTGCTCTTGCGTAGTTGTTTCTTCGAATTTTATCTAAAGAAATCAATTCTTGTCTAATATTTTTACCTTTTAATAAAGGTCGATTCATTTTAAGGCTGCATCTATTTACCAACACATTAATATTACATTTTAACCAAATACAAGAACATTTTTTTAAAATATAGTTTCTCAAAGATGCATGCTCAAACGCACCTCCACCAATGGCTATAATTGAATTTTCTTTATTTAAAATTTTCATTATAGTTTTTTTTTCAAGTAATCGAAAATACTCTTCACCTTTAAATTCAAATATTTTACTTATCTTCATACCGGCTATAACTTCAATTTCTTCATCACTGTCAATGAATTTTAAATGTAACTTTTTAGCTAAGCTCTTGCCAATTGAAGATTTTCCCGAACCCATATGGCCTACAAGTACTACATTTTTATTTAAAATGGTTTGTCTTAATTTTGACATTATTAACTAGCTAAAATGTGAATAAATTTCACAGTTTTAAATAATTCTGTTAAAAGAAATTGAAATGATTTTCAAAAACATTTTTGTAACATATTTAATATACATTATAAGTTTACTTCTTATAAGTGCATTTTTTATAAAAAATTCCTCATTAGCTGAGGATATAAAAGAAAGTGTGGATCCTGTCATTATATGGGGTGAAGAAGAGGAAACCGAAACTTCTGAAAGTGCAAATAAAATTGACATAAGTATAAATGATGAGCAAAAAAGTAATATTGCTGAGACAGAATTTGAATTCTCTAGGAATAATGCTATCGGACTTTACGACTTGAGTAATGGAGGGTTTGACTCTGATATCTGGAAGAATTCAAGTTCAGAGGATATAGATTACTTACTTAATAAAACCCCCTACAAAACGTCAAGTTCAGTCTTAAAAGATTTAATGATAAGGTCTATCTTGACTACATCTAATCCTCCAACCAAACAAAATTTTGAAATAATAACTTTTCTTGATATGAGAATAAATTTCCTAGTGAAGAATGGTCTTTTTAATGAATTCTATAAGCTAGCAATTCTAATAAACGAGAAAGAATGGAACGATAACATAAAACTTAATCTTAAGAACTATTATCTACTCTATAATTATAAGTTTCTATGTAAAAAAGATAGTCTTCTATTCCCAATTAATGAACCATACTTAACTTTATATTATGACTCATTCTGCAATGCTATGTCTTCTAATAAGCTTGCACTAGATCTAAATATTGAACTTATGAATGATGCGGGTACGTATGATAAAGATTATATAACTATTTTAGAGACTATTTTAAATAATACTCAACAAAATCTAGCTGAAATAGACAGTGATCTTAATTTATTTCACCTTAATCTTCTTAATAAAATTCAATATCCGGTAGAAAAACTAATTAATGAAAGTTCGCCTTTAGAGCATAAACTATTCTATTTAAATAATACTAAAAATTCTAATTTAGAAAAAATTTCAATTGCAGAAGAGCTTTTTCAGATGGGTACTATTGATATAAATGCTTTAGATTATTTATATAGAAATTTTAATCTTGATAAAATTGAAAACAAAAATTTTGAAGAAATTACAGAATTAGAAAAAAGAGTCATTACTTATCGAAAAATAAGAAATCTTTCTTCTCAAAGTGAGATAGTTGAATTATTGCCAAGTTTTTTGAAATTGTTTAGTAATCGAGGATTATTAATAAATTCATCTGAACTAATCTATGACAAAATTAAGGTTATTACTCCCAGACAAGATTATATAAAAAATAGCTCCCATGTTTGTAAACTACTCATTTTAAATAAAGATCTTAGCAGATGTAATGAATGGTTAGATAAACTTGATTTTTCAAAAAATACAAATGAAGCTGCAAAAATTCGTTTTTATAGATCATTTATTTCTGATGAAGTATTAATGGAAAATGATCTAATTAACATTATTGAAAATAATAAATTGTCCATTAAGCAAAAAAACGTTCTTGTAAAATATTATGAAGTGAAGACTAGCAATAAGAAAATAGATTATTGGAAATTACCAAACCAACTCGATAAAATTTCCTCTGTGACTACAAATATAAGACTGCACGAATATATAAAATCTCTAGAAAATAAAATTGGTGAAGAAATTCTTTTACTTAACTTAATACAAGGAGATGAAAATTTTAATGATCTTGATGATTATTCATTATTTTTAATAATTGAAAAAATAGCTAATTTAAACAAAAACTATTTAAATCAATATGTGTTAGAATTTTTTTCAAATAATAATTTATAAGTGGTTGATCATCATATTATAGAGAATTTCCTAGAAAGTCTTGCTTCCGAAAAGGGTCTTAGTAAAAACACAATCAAATCTTATAGTTTGGATCTGATTAAGTTCTTTGAGAAAATAAAAAATAAAGATTTTAAAGAGCTCAAGAAAATTGATGTTGAGAAATATATTCGTGATCTTTTTGATAAGGGATTTGAAAGATCAACTATACTTAGAAAAATTTCTTCATTAGGGCATTTTTTTGATTTCCTAGTTGAAGAAAGACTAATTTCTCAAAATATAATTAAACAAATTTCTGTCCCAAAAAAGCTAGTTAAGTTACCAACTTTTTTATCAACAAATCAAGTAGATAAATTACTAAAACTAGCTAAAGAAGATAAAACATCTCAGGGAATTAGATTTAGTACAATGCTAGAAATTTTGTATTCTACTGGAATAAGAATTACTGAACTTATTGAATTAAAAATGTCATCACTTCACGAAAAAAAGAATTTTATTCTTATACATGGCAAGGGAAATAAAGAAAGACTCGTTCCAATTGATCAAACCACTCTTGAAACACTTAATCTATACTTGCAAATTAGAGTTGAATTTATAAAGAAGAAATCAACCGAGATATGGCTTTTTCCATCTCAAAGTTCTAAAAATGGACATATAACAAGGCAGAGATTTAACCAACTACTTATAAATTTGGCAATCAAAGCAAATATTGATCAAAAGTTTATAAGCCCTCATAAACTTAGGCATGCTTTCGCTTCACATTTGCTTGCTAACGGTATTGATTTAAGAACTTTACAGGTGCTTCTTGGTCACGAGGATATAACAACCACTCAAATATATACTCATGTCTTAACCGACCGTTTAAAAAAAACAATTGAAGATAATCACCCTTTAGCAAGGGATTTTAAATGAGAAATTCACACTTTAAGTACTTCTTGAAAAGATATTTTTATAATGATAAACCTCGAAGATGAGTTTTACTTCAATACCATCAAAGCCTACAAGAGTTAATAGGTCTCAATTGTTTGTGCCTGGTTCAAAGCCTGATTTATTTAAAAAGGCAAGTGAAAGTAACGCTGACATTATATGTCTAGATTTAGAGGATGCAGTGGCTCCTCAGGACAAAGATGTAGCAAAGCAAAATGTTATAAAAGCCCTTAACGATCACGACTTTGGTACAAAAACCATCTCAGTACGAATTAACGGATTAGACACTCATTATTGTTACCGTGATGTGGTGGATTTAATGGAAAATACTGGTGAGAGACTAGATTTAATAATGATACCTAAAGTTGGGGTTGCAGAGGACGTTTACGCAATTGATATGTTGGTGACGCAGATAGAGGATAAAACTAACAGAGAAAAAAAGATTGGGTTTGAGTTAATTGTTGAAACCTCAATGGGGATTACAAACCTAGATAGAATAATTACAGGCAGCAAAAGAATTGAGTCACTCCATTTTGGCTATGCCGATTACGCCGCTTCTGTAAGAATGAGAACCACGAACATTGGTGGTTCAAATCAAGACTATTCCATCCTTACAGATGAAATAAATGGAAATAGAAAAGTACATTGGAATGACATGTGGCATTATCCTATTTCTAAAATGACAACAATTGGTAGAGCTCATGGACTAAGAATAATCGATGGTCCATACGGTGATTTTTCAGATCCTGAGGGCTTTAAGTCACATGCAAAAAGAACGGCAATATTGGGTTGTGAAGGAAAATGGGCTATCCACCCAAGTCAAGTTGATCTTGCGAACGAGGTATTCACATTACCTGAGAAAGAAGTTCAGAAGGCAAGAGATATTATTAATGCGATGAAAAAAGCTCAAGAGTCAGGAGCTGGTGCAGCAACATTAAATGGTAAACTAATCGATGCTGCATCTATTCGGCAAGCAGAACAAATTATTGAACAAACTGATTTGATCAATAAATTAAGTTAATTATAGATATTAAATGTCTACTTATTTAGAGTTTGAAAAACCTATAGAGGTTCTTGATAATAAAATTTTTGAGCTTAAAAGTCTTAATGATAGTGCTCCATCTGAAAGTTTGCTAGAAGAAATCACTAACGTTGAACAGGAAATTAGCGACACCTATAAGAAGATATACTCATCTATAAGTCCATGGCAAAGAACACTAGTCGCAAGACATACCGATCGTCCTAAAACACAGCATTACATTGAGGGTCTGATTGAAAATTTTTTTCCATTATCAGGTGACAGGGCTTTTTCAGAGGATAAAGCTATAATTGGAGGCTTTGGAAAGTTCAGGGGAAAAACAGTATTGGTTATCGGGCACGAAAAGGGTCACGATACTACATCTCGAATAGAACATAACTTTGGCATGCCAAGACCTGAAGGTTATAGAAAAGCACAGCGACTTATGAAACTTGCTGAAGATTTTGATATACCTGTTATTTCTTTTGTTGATACACCGGGAGCTTATCCAGGTGTAGGTGCTGAACAAAGAGGTCAATCTGAAGCAATTGCAAAAACAACTGAATGTTGTCTTTCTCTAGGAGTACCTATTGTTGTAGTAATTATTGGTGAAGGAGGCTCAGGTGGAGCTGTCGCTATTGGCACAGGAAACACTGTTTTGATGTTAGAAAATTCGATTTACTCAGTTATTTCTCCGGAGGGTTGTTCTTCGATACTTTGGAAAGATAATTCAAAAACAGTTGAAGCTGCTTCTGCATTAAAGTTAACAGCTGATGATATGTTAAAAATAGATGTAATTGATAAAATTATACCAGAACCAATTGGTGGAGCGCATAGAAATCGACACAAAGCAATTCAAGATGTGGGAGATGTGATTGAGGAAAATCTGAAACTTTTATCAAACCAACATGGAAATGACCTAAAGCACGCTCGACAAGAGAGATATTTACAGATTGGTCGGTCTGGTCTATTCAGTGATAAGACCACTGCTGCTAATTCAGTCTTAGATGAAAAATTTGGTAAGGTGAAAAAAAGAAAAAATTTAAAATTAAGTTTAATCGTTAAATTGTTATTCCCTCTTACTATTATAGCACTTACAACTGGCTTTCTTTTTTATTTTTTTAGATAATTTTACCGTGGCAGTGTTTAAATTTTTTTCCTGAGCCACATGGACAAGGTGCATTTCTTGAAACTTTTTTTTCTTTTTTTACTTCGCTAGTAGGGACTTTAACTTCTTGTTCAGTTTCATTAAGATCGTTAGGTTTAATATTTTCTCTTATCCTCATTCTGGAGAAAATTTTTGTTACATCACTTTTAAGCCCATT
The DNA here is from genome assembly GCA_902525595.1 of uncultured Pelagibacteraceae bacterium. GTDB lineage: Bacteria > Pseudomonadota > Alphaproteobacteria > Pelagibacterales > AG-422-B15 > CACNXQ01. The sequence goes on from CABZHO010000001.1 coordinate 145,786, forward strand.
TATTAAATCCTCAAATAAACCAAATGCTTCATTTTTATATTCATTAAGAGGATCTCTTTGACCATAGCCCCTTAATCCAATAGTTGATCTTAACTGTTCAAGATTATTGATATGGTCTTTCCATTTGTCATCAAGAATTTTTAGTAATACCATCCGCTCTGCATTGTTTACTAATTCTTTTGGATGTTTTGACATCCTATCTTGAGAAGTTTTATCAATATGCTTGTAAATTTTATTTTTTATATCTTCTTGATTCATATCCTTCTTAGTTTCATCAACTAAAAAATCAATCTCATATGAAAAATACTGATTTATTTCGTTTTTGAGTCTTTTTAAATCCCATTGATCTGTAAAGGATTTTTCAGGACAATACGTATTAACGATTTCATCAGCTATATCATATTGCATATCCTTTGCGATTTCTGAGATATTTTCAGCATTCATTAGTTCCAATCGTTGTTCAAAAATTGTTTTACGTTGATCGTTTAAAACATCATCGAACCTCAATAATGTTTTCCTTATGTCGAAATTTCGACCTTCAACTTTTTTTTGTGCTCTTTCTAAGGCTTTAGATATCCATGCATGTTTAATTGACTCACCCTCTTTAAGGCCTAAGCTTTTAAGAACACTGTCAATTCTCTCTGAGCCAAAAATTCTCATTAAATCATCTTCGAGGCTAATAAAAAACTTAGTTTCTCCTGGGTCCCCTTGTCTGCCGGAGCGTCCACGCAACTGATTGTCTATCCTTCTACTTTCATGCCTTTCACTACCAATGACATAGAGGCCTCCAGCTTCTATAACAATATTTTTTTGTTCGATAAGGTTATTTTTTAAATCTATTTTTTCATTATCGTACTTAACGTTACTTAATTTAAAGTCATAATTCCCTCCAAGTTGAATATCCGTACCTCTTCCCGCCATATTAGTCGCAATTGTGACAGCCCCAGGTTCACCAGCATTGGCAATTATTTTAGCTTCTTGTTCATGTTGTTTTGCATTTAATACTTCATGTTTAATTTTGGATGCTTTAAGTTTTTTTGATATTTTTTCTGATTTATCAATACTTGTTGTACCAATTAAAACCGGCTGTTGTTTGTTATTGCACTCGATCACTTGCATTACAATTGCGTCATATTTTTCATCTGATGTCCTGTAAATTTCATCTTCGTTATCTATGCGATTCACAGGCGTATTGGTTGGTATTTCCAAAACACCTAAATTGTATATATCTGCAAATTCCTCTGACTCAGTGAGAGCTGTTCCTGTCATTCCAGCTATCTTATTGTATAATCTAAAATAATTTTGGTATGTGATTGAGGCTACAGTTTGACTTTCACTTTGTACTTTCACATTTTCCTTGGCCTCAATTGCTTGGTGCAGTCCATCACCGTACCTTCTACCTTCCATAGTTCTACCGGTAAACTCATCAACTATGATGACATTTCCACTTTTAACAATATAGTCCCTGTCTTTTTCAAATAACTTATTTGCTCTGAGTGCCTGATTTATATGATGAACAATGGAAACATTGGATATATCGTAGAGCGTACCTTCTTTAATTATATTTCGTTCTTTAAGAATTTGTTCAGCTTTATCATTGCCAGCATCAGTAAGTGTTGCAGTCTTTGATTTTTCATCAATTTCAATATCATCCTTATCTAAGTAAGGTATTATTTGGTTGATTGAACTATACAGAGTTGTTTTATCTTCTACAGCACCCGATATTACAAGTGGTGTTCGGGACTCATCAATCAAAACACTGTCAACTTCATCTACAATACAAAAATTATGATCTCTTTGAACAATGTTTTGTTTCTGAACTCTTAAATTGTCTCTTAAATAATCAAAGCCAAATTCATTATTTGTACCATAAGTAATATCACAATTATATTGTGCTTTCCTTTGCTCGACTCCAACAACGTCGTTGGTAAGACAACCAACAGTTAATCCTAGGTATTTAAATACTTCACCCATCCAAAGCGAATCTCTTTTTGCAAGATAGTCATTTACAGTTACAATATGAACACCTTCACCATTCAATGAATTTAAAAAAGCCGGTAAGGTTGAAACAAGAGTTTTTCCCTCTCCAGTTTTCATTTCAGCTATTCCACCTTCATGCAATACCATGCCACCCATAAGCTGAACATCAAAATGTCTTTGTTGGAGCGTTCTTTTTGATGCCTCTCTGACTATTGCAAATGCTTCAACCAAACATTCATTCAATTTTTTACCGTTCTTTATTTTTACCTTCAGATCATTAATGCAATTTAATAGTTCATCCTGACTCAGGATTTCATATTTAGACTCCAGACTATTAATTTCATTTACATATTTATTAAATTTAGCAAATTTTTTCTTATCATTTCCGCTAAAAATTGAATTAATAAAGGAGTTAATTTTGAACATTAAACTGATATTGTAGTTTTTTATTTAATTGCATGCTTTTATACATTAAATACTAATCTCAATTAAGATAAAATTCGTTAAAATGAGAAAAGATTTAATTACGCAACAAAAGTTAAAAATATCGCCTTTAGCGCCAAAAATAATCAAAAAGTTATTAAGTCCAATAGGTATAGATGTACATGTTTACTGCGCAAGACTTTACAATAATAAGAGAAATGATTTAGTCATTTTTCATTTTAACAGGAGTGGTTCTATCTCAGAAGTTTTTACACAATCCTCTCTTAGATCATGTACTTTAGACTGGAATAGAAAAAACTTAGCAACTAAAACTGTTGACGCAATCATTGTTAATTCTGGTAATGCCAATACTTTCACAGGTCAGCAGGGTATGAACTCACTTTACAAAATCAGTGAGTCAATTTGTAAAAAATTTAAAGTCTCAAAAAAAAATCTTTTCTTTGCATCAACAGGTGTAATTGGAGAAAGATTTCCAGTTGAGAAAATTCTCAATACATTAAATAAAAAAGAGGCTGTTTCAAAAAAGTGGATTGATGGTGCAAAATCAATTATGACAACTGACACATTCCCAAAAGGAATATCAAGAAAAATTAAGATCGACAATCAATATGTGACAATAACAGGTATTGCCAAAGGATCAGGTATGATTGAGCCTAATATGGCTACGATGCTTGGTTTTATATTTATGGATCTTGAAGTGCCTCAAAAAATTCTTCAAACTCTTCTAAAAAAACTCGTTTCAGACTCATTTAATAAAATATCTGTTGATGGAGATGAGTCTACAAATGATACCGTAATAATGTGTAGTTCAAATAGAATAAAGCTTAAAAAACCAATTAAATCATTTAAAGATAAAAGAATTAATCTTCTCGAAAAGAAACTTATCAAAATTTTTAAATTTTTGTCTGAACAAATCGTAAGAGATGGCGAAGGAGCAACAAAACTTATTAATATTATTGTAAATGGTGGAAAAAATGACAATCAAGTAAAAAAAATAGCAAAGTCAATTGCAAATTCCGCATTATTTAAAACTGCAATGTATGGCAATGATCCAAATTGGGGTCGAATTATAATGGCTATTGGCAAAACTTACGAAAAGATAAAACCTCAAAAAGTTAATATTTATTTTGGAAAAATATTAGTTGTTAAAAATGGTTCGGAACAAGTCAGTGTCAGTAATGGAGCGCTTAGGAAATATTTAAAAAAAGAAAACATATTAATAAAAATCTCTTTAGGGCTTGGAAAAGCAAAATACGATATGCAGACTTGCGATTTTTCACATAGATATGTGGATATAAATGCTTCATATAAGTCATGAAAGTTGTTTTTTGCACATCAGCATTATTACAGAATAAGAAAGGTCAAATTCTTTTAATGAGTCGAAAAAATAAAGATGTATATAAGAATTACTGGGAGTTTCCCGGAGGTAAATTGCAAAATGGAGAGACATTTATTACGGCCTTAAAAAGAGAATTAGATGAGGAATTAAATTTAAAAATTGAAATTAAAAATCTCAAAAATCCGTTCTTTACAAAGCATCGTTATAAATCTTTTATATTGATGATGTATACATTTATTCTCAAAAAGTGGAAGGGAGATATTATAAATAAAGATAAAGAAAAATTAATTTGGGTAAATAAATCACAATTAAAAAGAATTAAATTACTACCGGCAAATATAAATATTGTTAACTATTTGGTAAAGTAACAACCAGTCTCATTAGTAAATTTAACACTAATTTTATATTCATTATAATCAATTAATATTATATTATTTTCTAAATCAACTTCATATCCGATTGTTTTAACCTGATCAACAAGCTCATTATTATTAATAGACCCATAAATGATGCGATCATAAGCTTCGTCACAAGAGTCAATATCTAAATTAGATATAAATATACAAGTACAGTAGTGTTTAGCTGTTGCATTTAAATTTATTAGCATATCATCAGCAGCCAAACTTTTTGACATAAAAAAAATAATTAGTGCTAAAACAATTTTAATAATATAAAACAAATTTTGAAAAATATGCATAAGCAATTAAATATCACATATTTGTTAGCTTTGATACTATTCTTAGTCAACTTTTCATCCGTTAATTCTTATGACCTTGATCAGGTTAACGACAAAAATATTTGGCCTCAAAAAGAATGGTTAAAGAGCGACTTAGATATCAAAGATGTTACCGACTTTGAAAAATTTGTGAATTTTACTTTTTCAGAAAATTCATTCAAAACTTTAGGGAGAACAAATGCAGTCTTGGTGATTAAGGATGGTAGGATCGCTTTTGAAAAATATAACGATCCAATAAATGAAGACACTAAATTAGTGTCATATTCTATGGCTAAAAGCTACATTGGTTTACTGACTGGGATAATGCTAGATAGAAAATATTTTCAAGATATTCAGCAAGATAATCTTCTTCCAGAATGGCAAGATAACAGAAAAAATATATCAATTAATCATTTATTAAATATGCAGTCGGGACTTGACTTTGTCGAACAATATAATGTTGATGGAAGATCAGATACTCTTGAAATGTTGTTTGGTGAAGGGAGATATGATCAAGCATTATTCGCGTCAACGTTTAAACTTAAGACTCCTTTCCCAGGTATGGAGTACAATTATTCTACGGGTGAAACAAATATTCTCAGTATGCTGATTAAAAATAATTTAGAGGATAGAGGAATATCTTACTATGACTTTATTAATGAAAATTTAATAAAAAAAATTGGAATTTATAATACTATTTTTGAATTTGATGAGTCTGGTACTTTTATTGGGGGGAGTTCAGTTTTTGCAAATGCAAGAGATTATGCAAGGTTTGGATATTTAGTGTTAAGAGAAGGTGAATGGGATGGTGAGCAAATAGTATCAAGAGATTGGATTAAAAAAATAAAAGTGCCAGCAAAAAATACGTATGGAATGTATAGTAATCAATTTTGGCTTCTGCACCCAGCATTTACAAGGGGTTTACCAAAAGATACTATTTACTGCGCTGGATATGGTGGACAGTATATTTTAGTTATACCGTCAAGAAACATGGTTGTTGTACGATTAGGAGAAACTTACTTTGAAAATGATAAAGTTTTAGAAAATTTGTCAGAAATGATCAATTTTTTTAATTGATGTGATAGAATTTGATATGAAAAGTCCAATAATAATTTATTCATCTATTAATTGTGGTTATTGTGAAATGGCAAAAAAACTACTAGATGAAAAAAAAATTAATTATCAAGAAATAAATCTTTATGAAGAGCCTGATAAAAGGGAGGAAATGTTAAATAAATCAAATGGTAAACGAACAGTCCCGCAGATATTTTATGGAAACATACATATAGGAGGTTACGAAGATTTAAAGATGCTTGAGCTAAGTGGAAAACTAGAAAAAATGATTAATGGCTAAGTTTCTTAAGGTTGCATGTATACAATTAACTTCTAAGCAATCAATTCAAGAGAATCTTAAACAGACAATAAAATTTGTACATCAGGCTATATCTAAAAAAGCTAAGTTAATAATTACACCAGAAATTACAAATATTGTTTCTTCTAATAAACAGCAATTACTTAAAGAAATATATCTTGAGGGCAATGATCCTTTCTTGAAAACTTTTAAAACCATTGCTAGAGAAAATACTGTTTGGATAGTTCTAGGCTCAATAATCATTCGTAATCAAAATGGTAAAATTTATAATCGATCATACGTAATTAATGATCACGGTAAACTATCTGCAAAATATGATAAAATTCATCTGTTTGATGCAACAATCTCAAAAAAAGAAAAATATAGAGAGTCCTCATTATTTTTAAAAGGCAAAAAGATTAAAGTCGTCAAAACTCCTTGGGGAAAAATTGGGTTATCCATATGCTTTGATATAAGATTTCCGGAACTCTATCGTCAATTAATGATGAAAGGTGCACAATTTATATCCATACCTGCAGCTTTTACTGTAAAAACTGGAAAAGCGCACTGGCAAAGCTTAATAGTAGCAAGAGCAATTGAAACTGGATGTTATATTTTTGCACCAGCACAGTATGGAAAACATAACTCAAAAAGAATTACGTACGGTCATAGTCTTATTGTTTCCCCATGGGGAGATATAATTGCTGAGAGAAAATCCGGTCAAGGCTTGATTATGGCTGATATTGATCCAAATATGGTTAATAAAATTCGACAAAATATTGCTAGTTTTAAACCTTATCTATTGAAATGAAAAAAGTAATTGTCATATATTTCATATGATTGTTTTTAACTTAAGTTGTAAAGATTGTAATACATACTTTGAAGACTGGTTTGCATCGGCTAAGTCTTGTGACAGTCAAATCAAAAAAAATATGGTCAAGTTTGTCACTTGTAGTTCTTCTAGAATCACAAAAGAGCTTTCTAGGCCAAACGTAGGAGTTAAATCAGATCATGATTTAAACACAGAGGAAGTACTTACAGAATTAAAGAAAAAAGTAAGAGAGGTTAAAAAGTTTGTGCAAGAAAATTGCGATTATCTGGGAGACCAATTTGCTTATGAAGCAAGACGTATTCACTACGACAATTCAAAAAAAAACCAATTTATGGAAGTGCTTCAAAGAGTGAGCTTATTAATTTAAAAGAGGAAGGTATAAATGTTTCTACAATTCCATGGATTGAAGATGAAAATTAAACCTTTTTCCCAGCTACCAAAAAATTAGCATTCATGTTTTTTGATTGATTCCAACTATCCTTTATTGGGTTATAATTTATTCCAATAGAATCCATTACATCAAATTGATTTTGCAAAAGCATTGCATAAACATCCTCAGGTGTTAGAAACTTATTCCAATCATGTGTACCTTTAGGAAGAAAACCAAGTACATACTCAGCCATAAATTTTGCAAATACTAGTGAGAATATAGTTTTATTGATTGTCGCAATAAACATAAGACCATTAGCATTTACAAGGTCGCAACTTTTTTTAATAAACTCATTTTGATTTTTTACGTGTTCTATTACTTCTAAATTTAATATTACATCAAATTTATTATTTATATTTAGTTCTTCCACTGTACTTTGAAAATAGTTTATTTTTAGATTGCTATCATCTGCATGCAATTTTGCAGTTATACAATTTTTTTCTAGTGCATCAATACCAGTTACGCTTGCTCCAAGTCTTGCAAGCGGCTCTGAAATTAATCCTCCGCCACATCCAATATCTAATATGTTAATGCCAGCTAATGGCGCGTGATCATCTTCATTTAAATTGTAATGATTTTTAATGGTATTGATAATAAACGATAATCTTACAGGGTTAAATTTATGCAGTGTTTTAAACTTACCATCATGTTTCCACCATTCCTTTGATAGGTTTCTGAACTTCTCAATTTCAGTATCATCAATGCTAGATATGTCCATATTACAACAACTTAAGTAGTTCTTGATTTAAATTTAGTTATACATTAATGCTAATTTGAATTCACAAATAACATCAAGAATCTATTTAACTGCTATAATCAAAATGTCCATACTTGTCTTAAAATTTGGAGGAACATCAGTCGCTTCAGTAGAATTAATAGAGTCAGCAGCTAAAATAGTAAAATCTGAGTATGAAGCAGGAAATAACCTTGTTGTGGTTGTGTCAGCTATGTCTGGCGCAACTAATATTCTAATAGATCACGTAAATAAAATTAATTACGATGATGACTCTGAATATGACGTTGTGGTTTCCTCAGGTGAGCAAGTTACGGCAGGGTTAATGTCTATTTGTCTTAATAAATTAGGTGTACCTTCTAGATCATGGATGGGTTGGCAAATACCAATTATTACTAGTGATTCTCACAGAAATGCGGCCATCAAAAGAGTTATTCCAAATGCAATATTGAAAAATTTTGACGATAAGAAAGTTGGGGTTGTCGCAGGTTTTCAAGGAATATCATCTGATGGAAGGATTACAACAATTGGACGTGGTGGATCAGATAATACAGCGGTTTATATTGCAGCTGCCTTAAATGCTGAGCGCTGTGACATATACACTGATGTAGACGGTGTTTATACATCAGATCCAAAAATGACAAAAAATGTTAAACGACTAGATAAAGTTTCCTACGAGGAGATGATCGAAATGGCATCGCAAGGCGCTAAAGTACTGCAGACTGCTTCTGTAGAGTCTGCTATGAAACATGATGTTGATGTCAACGTTCGTTCAACTTTCAATCCTAAAGATATGGGAACTAAAATCTCAAATGATATTGAAAGTGATAATCAAGCAGTAACTGGCGTAGCATATTCTAAGGATGAAGCAAAAATAACTTTGATTGATGTAGAAGATAAGCCAGGCGTTGCAGCAGAAATATTTAACAAACTAGCCGAGTCTTCTGTAAACGTTGATATGATAGTCCAAAATAATTTTATTGAACGCAAGATGACAAACTTAACATTTACAGTACCGATGATTGAATTAGAAAGGTCAATTAAATTATTGAATGATTTGAAGCAAAAAATTAATTTTTCAAAAGTTTTAGAAGAAAAAAATCTCTCAAAGGTATCAATTATTGGTTCTGGCATGAGAAATCAACCTGGAATTGCAGCTAAAATGTTTGATTGTTTATCGAAAAATAATATTAATATTGAAGTTATTTCGACCTCAGAGATAAAAATCAGTGTTTTGATTAACAGAGAAAAAACAGAAAAAGCAGTGAGTGAACTTCACTCAACTTTTAATTTGGACAAGATTTAGGAGATAATATTAAGGATATCAAAGCATGTTACTGAAAGAATATCTAATTTTTAAAAATGTCTAATAGTATTTCTAAAAAATTAAGAAAAACACGTCTTCAGAAAAAAATTTCACTTGACGATGTTTTTGTCAAAACAAAAATTTCTAAATTCATAATTAGAAAATTTGAGTTATTAGATGATAATCAAATATATCTAATGCCACAAAGTCATTTATTAAAAACCTATGCAAACTTTTTGAATATTCAAATTAATAACAGAGTAAATCAAAGTCATATAAATAAAGATATGAAAAATGTTAAATCTTCAAATAATTTGCCTGCAACTAATTTTTTTCATTTGTTAAACCTTGTCACTTTTAAATTTTATGCACCATTATTTATTATAGGGATTATTATTTTTCTTAATATTAACTTTAAGGAAAATAAAAGTTTGTATTCCAAAATTATAGATGATGGTGAGTTAAAAGACTCTCCAGGTATCATTAATCAGCTTTCAGAAAATAAAACAAGTTATGTAATTCAAGATACATTAGATATGTGGAATAAAAAGACATCTAATACATTTAAGAATATAAACCTCGAAACAAAAGAGAACAAAATTGATATTAATTCCAACTTTTCAAAATTAAAGCTTTTTTTCAATGGGGAAGTATGGGTAGAGATATCAAATTTAAATGAGGTAATTGTTAGAAAGGTATTCAATAAAGGCGAAGAGTTAAGCTTAGATCTTGTGAAAGATGATGAAATTTTTGTCACATCAGGAAATTTAGGCTTAATTTCGATGAAGCATAGGCAACAGGAAATAAAATCTCTTGGAATTAAAGGCGAAATAGGAAGAAAAAAAATTTTTTAAGTTTTCAAACAACTACTTTCATTATATTTAGTGTCTAAATTTAAAGCAAAAATTATTATTTTATGAGTGAGTCTTTAACAAATAAGATTAATAGGAGAAAAACCAAAAAAATTAATGTTGGTAACGTAGAGGTTGGTGGCGATGCAAAAATAACTGTTCAGTCAATGACCAATACCTTAACGACTGATATAGACTCTACAATTGCTCAGGTCGAAAGTTTAGTCGCAGAAGGTGCAGATATCGTCAGAATTTCATGTCCAGATGAAGGATCAACACAAGCTCTTAAAAAAATTGTAGATCAGGTGAGTGTCCCAATTGTAGCAGATATTCACTTTCATTATAAAAGAGCTATAGAAGCGGCGGAATCAGGTGCAGCATGTCTGAGAATAAACCCTGGAAACATTGGTCCTCATAAAATCATTGAGATAATAAACTCAGCTAAACAAAATAATATTAGCATGAGAGTTGGTATTAATGCTGGATCTATTGATACTACTATTCTAGAGAAATACAATGAGCCATGTTCAGATGCATTAGTGGAAAGTGCAATAAAAAATATTCAACTCTTAGAAGATAATAATTTTGATAATTTTAAAATAAGCGTCAAGGCATCAGATGTATTTACAACAATCGAATCATATGAAAAACTTGCTAACCTTTGCAATTACCCTTTTCATGTTGGTCTTACTGAGGCTGGAACATATTTAGCTGGTTCCATCAAATCATCAATAAGTATTGGTAACTTACTAGCTAAAGGTATAGGGGATACAATTCGTGTCTCATTAACTGCTGATCCGGTAGAAGAAATTAAAGTAGGCTATGAGATTTTAAAAAGCTTAGATTTAGGGTCTAGAGGAGTGAGAATAGTTTCTTGTCCTTCATGCGCAAGACAAGCATTTCCAGTTATTGAAACTGTAAAGCTTCTTGAAAAAAGACTCTCTCACATTAAAGAACCACTAACTGTATCGGTGATAGGTTGCGTTGTAAATGGGCCTGGTGAAGCATTAAAAAGTGAAATAGGTGTTACGGGTGGAGGTAAAGGTAATAGCATGATATACTTGTCTGGTGTAGCTGATCACAAAATTGCTAATCCTGAGATTGTAGATCACGTTGTTAATCTTGTAGAAAAAAAATTAAATTCAAAAAATGATTAAACATGATGAACTTAAAAAAATAATCTCTAAATATAAAGAACTAGAGATAGAACTTAGTCAATCAGTAACTAATAAAGAAAAATATATAATAATTTCAAAAGAGTATTCAGATTTAAAGCCGCTTTATGACCAAGTAAATAATTACTTATTGATAAATTCTGAGTTAGAAGAATTAAATGATGTTTTAAATGGGAACGATAATGAACTTATCGAAATAGCCAAATCCGAAATAGGATCCATTAAAGAAAAACTCTTAATTTCGGAAAACTTCCTTAAAGAGCTATTGACTCCTAAAGATCCGCTTGATCAAAAAAATGTTATTTTAGAAATTCGTGCAGGAACTGGGGGTGATGAAGCTTCTTTATTTGCAAATGATTTATTAAGAATGTATCAACGATATTCTGAAACTAACAATTGGAAAGTAGAGTATTTATCTATATCTGAGTCGGAGAAAGGAGGAGTAAAAGAAGCTATTGCGAAAATCTCTGGTCAGAACGTTTTTTCTAAACTCAAATTTGAATCAGGGGTTCACAGAGTTCAAAGAGTACCTGAAACTGAGTCACAAGGGCGTGTGCATACGTCAGCGGCAAGTGTTGTTGTTTTACCTGAGGCTGACGATGTGGATATTGATATAGACGAAAAAGATATTAGAGTAGATGTTTTTCGATCAAGTGGAGCAGGTGGTCAACATGTGAATACTACAGACAGTGCAGTAAGAATTACTCATATGCCATCTGGCATTGTAGTTCAACAACAGGATGAAAAATCACAACATAAAAATAAGGCTAAAGCGATGCTTGTATTAAAAACAAGACTTTATGACTATGAAAGAAAAAAACAAGATGATGAAATTGCTGATAAAAGAAAATCCCAGATAGGTTCCGGTGATAGGTCAGAACGGATTAGAACATATAATTTTCCTCAAGGAAGAGTAACTGATCATAGAATTAATTTAACATTATACAAATTAGAGCAAATTTTAAATTCAACAGGTCTTGATGAGATAATTTCTAACCTAATAATTGCTGATCAGGAAAATTAATATGACGACAATCAGTGAAATACTATACGCAAATTATCTTGATATACATATTTTAGAAAAAAAAATTTTACTTTCCAATTTGTTAAATACCTCTAAAGAAGAACTAAATCTTGTAACTCAAAATAAACTATCAGATAATATAATTGAGAATTTTAATTCACTCATTTTGAGAAGACGAAAAAATGAACCTATTTCTTACTTAACTAATATAAGAGAATTTTGGAAATATGAATTTTATATAAATGAGTCTGTTTTAATACCCAGACATGATAGTGAAATAATAATTGAAACTGTTCTTAAGTACGTTCCAGATATTAATACCAAATATTCTATTCTTGATCTTGGTACTGGATCAGGGTGTCTTATAATTTCGCTTTTAAAAGAATATAAAAATAGCCATGGTTTAGGCATTGACATAGATATTAAAGCTTTAAAAGTTGCAAAAACAAATAAATCAATGCTTCTAAATGAATCAAGATTAATGTTTTTAAATGATAGTTTTGAAAATTTTCAAACGAAAGACTTTGATATTATAGTTTGTAATCCTCCATACATACCAGTTTCAAAAATGGATAATATAGAAGATCAAGTAACTTTATACGAACCACACCTATCACTTTTTGCTGAGGAAAATGGACTCTTAAACTACAAAAATATAATAAAAAACTTAAGAAAAAATATTAATAAAGATCAACTTATTTTTTTTGAAATTGGCATAAATCAATCATCATCTGTCATTAATTTATTGAAAATTAACAATTTTGCTGTGATTTCTGTTGAAAATGACTTAGCTAATATTCCTAGGTGTATTGTTGCAAAAAGAATTTAATTAAAAACTTGATTAATTACTAAGTAAACACTAATTTAGCATAGTTTCATTTTAAAAAATGAATATAAAGTATCCCATTAAATAAATAGGAATTTAATTCTCAAAGTGAAAAACAGAAGAAGTCGACCTTTTAAAAGGTCAAATAGTAGATCTCATAGCGACAATTTCTCTAATGGAAATAGTACTACTCGCGTAAGAGGTAATTTATCAACTGTATTGGAAAAATATAAAGTTCTAGCAAAAGATGCAGCTGCATCTGGAGACTATGTTGGAGCTGAAAACTACATGCAGCATGCAGAACATTACAGTAGATTAATTAATGAGCGATATGAGAGAAATAATAGTAGTAACGGTAGTGCTAATAAGGATGAAAAGACATCTAACTCATCTGATATGGCCCCAGCAGAAACACTAGATCCAGCTAAAGCAATAGAAGAAGCTAACTCTTAAAAAGGCTAATTTCAGTATCAGTTTTCTCTTTGAATAAAAGGAAATTTTTTAAATTTTCACCTTCAAGTTTTTTACCTGAAGGTAATTTCATTTTCATAGGATTAATTCTTTCGCCATTGTAAATGACTTCATAATGTAAATGAGGTCCTGTTGATAAGCCTGTGTTGCCAACATAACCAATTGTTTGACCTTGGGTAACACGAACGTTCTTTTTTATTCCTGATGCATATTTACTTAAATGAGAATAGCTAGTTTTGTAACCATTGAGATGTTTAATTCTAATATATTTACCTGCCCCACCATTATTGCCTACAAATTCGATGTGACCAGTACCAGCCGCCATTATAGGTGTGCCAGTAGGGGCTGCAAAATCAACACCTTGGTGTTTCTTGTTGTAACCAAGAATTGGATGCTTCCTCATACCAAAACCTGATGATAATCTTGCTCCATTTATTGGTGTCTTCATCAGAGCTTTAGTCGCACTTTTTCCGTCAGCATTAAAATACTCAACCATATCTTGAGATTTGAATCGATAAAGTTCATATGAGTTGCTTAATAAATTTATTTCTGCAAAATAAATTGATCCTGTTTTAACCACATTGTCATATTTGTCATAATATTGATCAAACATAATTTTTAAACTATTGCCGTTTCTAATATCTCTTTGAAAGTCAATATCAAAACTAAATAACTGAACAAATTCCATAATAATATTATCTGGAACTTCAACTTGTTTTAAAGATTCATATATACTTTTATCAATCTTTACTTCATAAAACTTATTTTTTGAAAAAAGTGTTTTGATATCTTTTTCAACAATAAATTTGTCCTTAACTTTAGAAATATTTATTTTGTTTTCTGCGTTGGGATAAATAATTATTTCTCTAACAGTTTTCTCAGAGTCTTTTAAATAGGAAATTATCTCAATGCGAGTTCCAATCTTCAATTTGTTTACATTGATTTTATCAATAGTACTTGAAATCAATTGATCAATTTCCCGACTGGTTAATTTTGTTTTTTTGAGAACACTCGTAAGAGTATCTCCATCTTTTAACGTATAATATTCGATAAATGAGTAATCAATATCTAGAGTTTCTTTTTTGAATGGGATTTGATTCTCGTTATTATGAATTATGTGCAAATCATTTGACTGTAAAAATTTCTTTTCCGAAAATTCATAAGATAGAAAAATCGAGAACCCCGATAATAGAAGTAAAAAAAATATAAAGACTAACTTTTTCCTCATAATGTGCATTTTGAAACCTTGGTATAATCAATTTTAAATTTTTTTCACAAACAATATGTCTGCGATATTATTCTAAGTCATATATTCCACCTATGTTATTGAATTAATTGAGTTTTAATTTTAAAAAAAAACCCTTATTTTTCGTCATTTTTTTCGTTTGTTGCTTGACTTTTTGGCTCTATACAGTAAAAAACGTTCACCCTTATTCGGTGATGCTCTGAATTTGCGGCATATGACTTTTATAGTCTTAATATAATCAAACCGGCATTTTTTATTTTTCCAATGGAAAAGTAACACCTGCCTGCGCGATTATGCTATTGGAAAAGTAAATTGAAAGAGAAACGTGGGCGGTAATTCCGCAGTACAGAATAATCGTACACGTTTTATTTGGATTACATAATTTATAATTATGTAACTCCGCCAATAAGTTTGTGTGCGTCATTTTTAAACTTGAGAGTTTGATCATGGCTCAGAATGAACGCTGGCGGCACGCTTAACACATGCAAGTCGAACGAGATCTTCGGATCTAGTGGCAGACGGGTGAGTAACGCGTGGGAACCTGCCCAGTAGTAGAGAATAACTTGGGGAAACTTAAGCTAATACTTTATACGTCCTTCGGGAGAAAGCTTTATGCGCTATTGGATGGGCCCGCGTTAGATTAGTTTGTTGGTGAGGTAATGGCTCACCAAGACTACGATCTATAGCTGGTCTGAGAGGATGATCAGCCACACTGGGACTGAGACACGGCCCAGACTCCTACGGGAGGCAGCAGTGGGGAATATTGGACAATGGGGGCAACCCTGATCCAGCGATGCCGCGTGAGTGATGAAGGCCTTAGGGTTGTAAAACTCTTTCGTCAGGGAAGATAATGACGGTACCTGAAGAAGAAGATCCGGCTAACTCCGTGCCAGCAGCCGCGGTAATACGGAGGGATCTAGCGTTATTCGGAATTACTGGGCGTAAAGCGAGCGTAGGCGGATTTGTAAGTTGGAGGTGAAATCCCAGAGCTTAACTCTGGAACTGCCTTCAAAACTACATTTCTTGAGTTTGGTAGAGGAGAGTGGAATTCCTAGTGTAGAGGTGAAATTCGTAGATATTAGGAGGAACACCAGTGGCGAAGGCGACTCTCTGGGCCAATACTGACGCTGAGGTTCGAAAGCATGGGTAGCGAACAGGATTAGATACCCTGGTAGTCCATGCAGTAAACGATGAGTGCTAGATGTTGGGAATTTAGATTTCCAGTATCGCAGTTAACGCGTTAAGCACTCCGCCTGGGAAGTACGGCCGCAAGGCTAAAACTCAAATGAATTGACGGGGACCCGCACAAGCGGTGGATCATGTGGTTTAATTCGAAGATACGCGAAGAACCTTACCGGCCCTTGACATACCAATCGCGGACTTAAGAGATTAAGTCTTTCACTTCGGGTGGATTGGATACAGGTGCTGCATGGCTGTCGTCAGCTCGTGTCGTGAGATGTTGGGTTAAGTCCCGCAACGAGCGCAACCCTTACCTTCAATTGCCAGCACATTATGGTGGGAACTTTGAAGGAACTGCCGGTGATAAGCCGGAGGAAGGTGGGGATGACGTCAAGTCCTCATGGCCCTTACGGGCCGGGCTACACACGTGATACAATGGTAACTACAAAGGGCAGCGAAGGAGCAATCTGGAGCAAATCTCAAAAAGTTACCTCAGTTCGGATTGTACTCTGCAACTCGAGTGCATGAAGTTGGAATCGCTAGTAATCGTAGATCAGCGCGCTACGGTGAATACGTTCCCGGGTCTTGTACACACCGCCCGTCACACCATGGGAGTTGGTTTTACCTGAAGCTGGTTTGCTAACCGTAAGGAGGCAGCCAACCACGGTAAGATTAGCGACTGGGGTGAAGTCGTAACAAGGTAACCGTAGGGGAACCTGCGGTTGGATCACCTCCTTTCTAAGAGTAATTTTTTGAGTTCTTTATGAATTTTAAAAATAATTTTACTTAGTAATTATATGCGGCTTACCGTCCTCGTTTCTCTTTCATTGTTTAAAACTATAAAGCCTACGTTTGGGCTTGTAGCTCAGTCTGGTTAGAGCGCACCCCTGATAAGGGTGAGGTCGGTAGTTCGAGTCTACCCAGGCCCACCATGACGTGGTTTCTCTTGGGGCTGTAGCTCAGCTGGGAGAGCACCTGCTTTGCAAGCAGGGGGTCACCGGTTCGATCCCGGTCAGCTCCACCAAAGTTTTAAGCTTTTCCGTTTACATCGTGAAGTGACATCAATACTAAATTAAATTAAATTTTTATTGAGAATTCAAAATATCTAAGTATTGCAAAAAATATAAAGTTTGTTTTTTGTACATAGAATAATCAAGCGTTTAAGAGCATTTGATGGATGCCTTGGCACACAAAGGCGATGAAGGACGTAGTACGTTGCGATAAGCTTCGGGGAGTGACGAACACACTTTGATCCGGAGATTTCCGAATGGGATAACCCAACTCTTTTGAGTTATTGCTAACTGAATACATAGGTTAGTAAAGCGAACCCAGTGAACTGAAACATCTAAGTAACTGGAGGAAAGGATATCAACCGATACTCCGTAAGTAGTGGCGAGCGAAAGCGGACCAGGCCAGTAGCATTAATTGTACAACCAGAATTACCTGGAAAGGTAAACCATAGAGAGTGATAGTCTCGTATGGGTAATTACAGTTAGTGTTCTCGAGTAAGACGGGACACGTGAAATCTTGTCTGAATATGGGGGGACCACCCTCCAAGCCTAAGTACTCTTGTGTGACCGATAGTGAACTAGTACCGTGAGGGAAAGGTGAAAAGAACCCCGACGAGGGGAGTGAAATAGATCCTGAAATTGAATGCTTACAAGCTGTGGAAGCCCGTAAGGGTGACCGCGTACCTTTTGTATAATGGGTCAGCGAGTTAGTTTAAAGTGCAAGCTTAAGCCGTTAGGTGTAGGCGTAGCGAAAGCGAGTCTTAATAGGGCGACAGTACTTTGGATTAAACCCGAAACCGAGTGATCTAGCCATGAGCAGGTTGAAGATAAGGTAACACTTATTGGAGGACCGAACCAGTTGACGTTGAAAAGTCTTTGGATGACTTGTGGTTAGGGGTGAAAGGCCAATCAAACTCGGATATAGCTGGTTCTCCGCGAAAACTATTTAGGTAGTGCGTCATATGAATACCATCGGGGGTAGAGCACTGGATGGGCAAGGGGGGAGAGATCCTTACTAAGTCCAACCAAACTCCAAATACCGATGAGTACTGTATGGCAGACAGACTATGGGTGCTAAGGTCCATAGTCGAAAGGAAAACAGTCCAGACCAACAGCTAAGGTCCCCAAGTTATTGTTAAGTGGGAAAGGATGTCGGACGACCAAAACAGCCAGGAGGTTGGCTTAGAAGCAGCCATCCTTTAAAGAAAGCGTAACAGCTCACTGGTCTAATTAAGTTATCCGGCGCCGAAGATGTAACGGGGCTAAACAATGCACCGAAGCTTTGGACACAATTTATTGTGTGGTAGCGGAGCGTTCCGTACGTTGTTGAAGGGAGACTCGTGAGAGCTCCTGGAGATATCGGAAGTGAGAATGCTGACATGAGTAGCGACAAACAGAGTGAGAAACTCTGTCGCCGAAAATCCAAGGGTTCCTGCGCAAGGCTAATCCGCGCAGGTTGAGTCGGCTCCTAAGGCGAGGACGAAAGTCGTAGTCGATGGGAACAAGGTTAATATTCCTTGACCAGATGAGATGTGACGGATGACGTAAATTGTCTATCCTTATATGGATTGGATGGGCAGTGAAGTTGTTCCAGGAAATAGCCTCATCATAGACCGTACCCGAAACCGACACAGGTGGATAGGTAGAGGATACCAAGGCGCTTGAGAGAACTATGCTGAAGGAACTCGGCAAATTGCCTCTGTAACTTCGGAAGAAGGAGGACCTATGTTTGGGCAACCAGATGTAGGTGGCACAGAAATGGGGGTAGCAACTGTTTATTAAAAACACAGGACTCTGCAAAGCCGTAAGGCGAAGTATAGGGTCTGACGCCTGCCCGGTGCCGGAAGATTAAAGTGAGTGGTGCAAGCTACGACCTGAAGTCCCGGTGAACGGCGGCCGTAACTATAACGGTCCTAAGGTAGCGAAATTCCTTGTCGGGTAAGTTCCGACCTGCACGAATGGCGTAATGATTTCCCCGCTGTCTCCAGCGTAGACTCAGCGAAATTGAATTCTCCGTGAAGATGCGGAGTACCCGCGGTTAGACGGAAAGACCCCGTGCACCTTTACTATAGCTTTACATTGGTGTTAGAAATTACATGTGTAGGATAGGTGGTAGACTTTGAAGTGGAAGCGCCAGCTTTCATGGAGTCGTCCTTGAAATACCACTCTTGTAATTTTTGACATCTAACTGAGATCCATTATCTGGATCCAAGACAGTGTATGGTGGGTAGTTTGACTGGGGCGGTCGCCTCCCAAAAAGTAACGGAGGCGTGCGAAGGTAGGCTCAAGCTGGTCGGAAATCAGCTGTTGAGTGCAATGGCATAAGCCTGCCTGACTGCGAGACTGACAAGTCGAGCAGAGTCGAAAGACGGTCATAGTGATCCGGTGGTTCTGAGTGGAAGGGCCATCGCTCAACGGATAAAAGGTACGCCGGGGATAACAGGCTGATACCGCCCAAGAGTTCATATCGACGGCGGTGTTTGGCACCTCGATGTCGGCTCATCACATCCTGGGGCTGGAGCAGGTCCCAAGGGTTCGGCTGTTCGCCGATTAAAGTGGTACGCGAGCTGGGTTTAGAACGTCGTGAGACAGTTCGGTCCCTATCTGCCGTGGGTGTTGAAGAATTGAGAGGAGTTACTCCTAGTACGAGAGGACCGGAGTGAACGTACCAATGGTGTACCAGTTGTCGTGCCATCGGCATCGCTGGGTAGCCAAGTACGGACGGGATAACCGCTGAAAGCATCTAAGCGGGAAGCCTCCCTCGAAACGAATTCTTCCATGAGAGTCGTGGTAGACCACCACGTTGATAGGTCAGGTGTGGAAGTGCAGTAATGCATGAAGCTAACTGATACTAATAACTCGATCGGCTTGATTTTCTATGTACTAGAAACAAACTAGTAAGATACAAGCAACACTATGATAGAAAAATTAATAAAAATTATTTGGTATTGATTTCACGTTTTGTTGACCTGGTGGTTTTAGCGGAGAGGTTACACACGATCCCATTTCGAACTCGAACGTTAAGGGCTCCAGCGCCGATGGTACTTTGTCTTAAGGCATGGGAGAGTAGGACATTGCCAGGTCTACTAAACGTGAAATGGTCACTTTGCATTAAATTGATTTATATTATAATTAATAATTATGAATATTACAGTAGTAGGTCTTGGCTATGTTGGTTTAAGTCTTGCCGCACTCCTCTCCCAAAAACACAATGTTAAGGCTCTTGATATAGATAAAAATAGAGTCGATCAAATTAATAGACGTGAATGTCCGATAGTTGATCATGAGCTATCAATATTATTAAAAAATCCTGAAATAAATCTAGTTGCAACAGCTGATAATGAGTTAGCATATGTTGACGCTGATATTGTTATAGTCTGTACACCTACAAATTATAACTCAGCATCAAATGAATTTGATACAAGTTCTGTAACATCAGTAATTGAAAATATATTAAAAAATAAATTTTTTATCCCAATATTTATTAAGTCAACTATACCAGTGGGGTTTACCCAAGAAATGAAAAATAAATATGAAACAAGTGAAATATATTTCTCCCCAGAATTTTTAAGAGAAGGCAGTGCTGTGAGAGATAATCAGTATCCTTCGAGAATAATTGTTGGAGGCAAATCAGAAAATGCGACTATCTTTGCCCAACTACTTAAAGAAGTGGCCACTAAACATGATGAAAATATACCTGTTATATTTATGGACTCCACTGAAGCAGAGGCGGTCAAGCTTTTTTCAAACACGTATTTAGCAATGCGTATAGCCTATTTCAACGAGCTTGATACTTATTGTGAAATAAATAACCTAAATACAGAAAAAATCATCAAGGGTATTGGTTACGATTCTCGAATTGGAAACTATTATAATAATCCATCATTTGGGTATGGAGGATATTGTTTGCCAAAAGATACGCAGCAACTTTTAAAAAACTATAACAAAGTACCAAATAAAATCATTGAAGCTATAGTTGCTGCAAATACAACAAGAAAAGATCATATTGCTAATCAAATAATCAAAATGAAGCCAAATATTGTTGGAGTATTTCGACTGATTATGAAAGAGGGGTCTGATAATTTTAGAGAGAGTTCTGTTCAAGGTGTAATGAAGCGTATTAAGTCAAAAGGAATTAAAGTAATTATTTATGAGCCAAAATTAAAAGATAAAAAATTTTTTGAATCACAGGTATACAAAAATTTAAATAATTTTATGAATGACTCAGATATAATAATTACTAATAGATTTTCTGAGCAATTAAATTCAGTTAAACATAAAATCTATACAAGAGATCTATTCAGAGAAAATTAATCACCACATTCTTTATACTAGCCTAAAAATTTTGAAATAATTAGTAAATTGACTTTTAGATTGATACATCATAGTTTGTTTGCTTACCGCGGGGTGGAGCAGTCTGGTAGCTCGTCAGGCTCATAACCTGAAGGTCGTAGGTTCAAATCCTACCCCCGCAACCAAAATGTAAAACCTTATCTATTATTTACAGCTTTTAATAACATATCTTTACCCAACCCATAAAGTGCGTAACAGTAGGGCTCATGGTGAAGAGGGGCAATATTTAGAAAAATCAAAGCTGTTAGTGTTTTTACTTTATTAACAGAAAAACCTTTTTTTTGAATCCATTGATAAAAGTATTTTTCACAAGAAATTAAATTTTTCTTTCTTCCAATTTTAAAGTGAATATCTCTTTTGTCCCACGATACTCTATATTTATTTTTATTAATGATAGAGTGATTAACTAACATACCGTGTAATAACTTAGCAAAGTCATAATAAATATCTCCATATTCAATATTTCTATCAAAATCTTGACGCCAATCCAGGAAGGTAAATCTTTCAAATTTTTTATTATATATAATATTTTCAAAGTGAAAGTCGCCATGAAATCTTGAAGCCTTACCTGCACATATTAAATCCCAATCAACTTGCTCTAAGATTTCATATAAAAAAGGCATAGCCTTGTGATTAATATGTTCATTGCTATCTCTTTTATTAAATTTTTTATAGAATAATTCAATTCTTTCATGTGTCTTTATTTTATAGAACTTTTTACAACTCAAAATAAATTTTTTTTCTTCATATTTATTTAAATTTTTTTTAACCCAAAATTTATCTGAATAAATTAAAAATTTTTTAAAAGTACTTAAATCTATTATTTGAGACAAAACAGATCCTTCAATTTTATTATATACATACATATTGTCATTGTGGGCAGTAATTTTTGGAACATATTTATTAAGATGTTTTGTTCTTAAAATTCGATTTTTAATAAATTTTTTATCTTGAGAAAATTTTATAACTTTATTTTTAACAAACCAAATAGCTTCACCCTCCTTTTCAAGAATATTGGGCATATTTGGCAATCTTAATTTTCTTCTTGTTTTGTTTAATTCAGCTAAATTTCCAGTATCAAACCATTTGAATTTTTTTGTATATACCTTATTTGCAATAAGCTCTTTGAGACCATAAGATTCACCTATTTGTATTGCATTTCGACCACCATTAGTCATTTTTTTCCAAAAAATCTTATAATCTAAGACTCCTGCAATTCCTATATACGGATGCATATTTCTTTTTATAACTTTTTTTTCATTTATACTTTCTACCAAATCACCTTTAATTGAAATAGTTCTATATTCTTTCATATTTTTTATTTGAGAATAACCCATCCAATTATTTTTTAGTTTAGGAATATTTCCAGAAATTAAAGTATCACAGGAAAGAAAAATAAATGGCTGCTGCAAATATTTTTTTGCCTTAAGTATGCTTAAACCAAGACCAGAATTTGGACTTGTATAATCATTGACACTTACAAAATAGAATTTAATATTTGGATGAGCAATTAATAGATATTTTTTAACTAAATTACCCTTATAGCCAAGTGGGATAACAAACTCTGTATCTTTTGGAAAGTATTCTATTTGATGAGAAATTGTCGGTTTATTATTTACCGAAACCAAAGATTTATTGAGATTCTTTACTAATAAACCTAATCTAGAACCAGTCCCTGCTGTTGGTATGCAAACTCTCAATTTCAAGATTAGTCTCTTTCATAGTCATCACTTAGTCTCACTATATCTTCCATTTCTGGTGTGCTTGCTTCCAAATATACAGTATCAGTAAGTCCTTCCATTCTATGAACTATTCCAGGGTTAATCGTTATAGAGTCCCCAGCTGTATATACTTTGGTTTCTAAAGCATCCTTATTTTTTCCAATTAGAATTTTTAAATCACCAGAAAGTACATATATAGTTTCTTTTTTAATATCATGGTATTGCAAACTACATCTATGATTTTTTTTCATAGTCAATTTTTTGACCATGTATTTA
Organism: uncultured Pelagibacteraceae bacterium; assembly: GCA_902525595.1. Taxonomy (GTDB): domain Bacteria; phylum Pseudomonadota; class Alphaproteobacteria; order Pelagibacterales; family AG-422-B15; genus CACNXQ01. The sequence goes on from CABZHO010000001.1 coordinate 169,048, forward strand.
TCATTAATTTCAATTACTTCTTCTGAACCCCATGGTTTTTCGATAAATTTCATAATATTTTTCTAGATTTTATAATCTATAAGCGACTTATTTCTTTTAAAGAAATCATCATAGAATTTTTTGGCATAAAATACCATATCCCATTTGCTTTTAAAGCCATACTTACTTCTCATCCATGCCTTGCCTTCATTTACGTAGAGTTTTAAATTTTCATCAATTTTTTCTGTTTTAATAAGGTCTGATTTTTCAATTAATAATGAATTATTTTCTTTAATAAATACCTCGCTTGTAATTCCACTAGACCAATTGTTGGCATAGCCTTTAGCGATTAATTCTGTTTCCAATCCCCATCCTCTAAAGTTATTTCCATCAAAAAATAAATTAATATAACTATCATTAAAATCACATAAGTCTTCAATAAATTCTTTTCTTATAAAGTATGCATGACTATGTATAAACCAAAAGTATTTAATATTTATATTTTTTAATATTATTTTCTCCCCCCAATCTTTTGAGCAAGGAGAAAGAATCCCCATTTTTTTGTGTTCTTTTAAAATTTTTCGCAATGGCTCAATAGTCTTTTTATTTTCTAAAACAGTATCATTTGTAATAAAAAATATTGAGTCATATCTTTGAAGTTTATTTTCATCATGTAGTTTCTTAATCCCTAAATTTACTCCTCTTGGATATCTAAGGCCGTGAACATTAGTAAAATCATCATTAATATGCCATGTCATATTATTTGATAAATTATCAATATCAGACCCTGCCTCTATAACAAATATGTCTGTTGAATTACCATCATATTTATTTATATGATTTACTAAGTCATCAGTAACTTCGGGTAAGTTTCTATTTAGGATAATTGTTGCTGTTTTCTCATTAATCATTAGATTATATTAAGGTTTACGACGTATCGCATAATACCATTTTTGACGTTATTCTTAATATAACTGTCAAATGATAAATTCTTCTTTTTTAAATTCTCTCTTGCTTCAGAAAAAATATTTTTGCATTCAGGTAGTGAAAATACATAGTGTCCTGCAATAATAGATTTTTCATAATTTGAGGCCTTTGAGTCTTTTACCATCCATTTTGACCATTTGTTTGACTCGTAAGCAAGTTCTAGAAATTTATCTCTTAAATTCAGTAGATTATTTTCAGTTAAAATTTTAACAATTGATTGGGATTCGATTACTCCAAACTCAGGAGCAATATTTACTGCATGAATACCTAATTTTGGATGTGATTGTAATGCCTCATTTGATATATAATCTGTATTATGAGCCTTCATCCAGATATTATTTTTTTCACATATTTCTATCATTCTTGGTATCTGAATTTCCGGAGCAAGTTCATTTTTAATTCTTATTTCAGAGTCAAATGATCCAATGTTTCTCATTTCAGCAACCCTTGTTCCTGATTGAATTACTACAAATGAAGGTCTTTTAAATTTGTTTTTATCACAAAAAACATTTATTTTTTCTATTGTATATTCTAATTCATCTGGTGTATTTGTTGAGCCACTTTGTTCTTCTGTACCTATTTCATAAATAATTTCCTTATTATTCTTGAAAGCCTGTTCAGCACAAAAATCGTAAAGTTCATAGACTCTCTCTAATATAATGTCTGTATTTGTATCATTATAAGGATCAATACTTGGATCAATATGAAGTATTTTAAATCCAGACTTTATATCTGTTAGATATGACTCTTTTGCTGAACTCATAGCTTTTTTTAAATCATATTTATTTTCAATTTCTAAGTTGTTCTGCCATGGACCCCCATGATCTCTTGACAAGAGAACCATACCATTCATATTCTTAGACCTTACATAATTTGAAAACTCTTCAGTGTTCCAATTATTAACATAGCCACCACACATTTCTTTTGAATCAATTTGTCTTCGGCTAGCAATTAGCATTATGGGCACCAAATATTCATTAGCAATTTCGCAAACCGCGTCAACGCAATTAACACTCATTGGTCCCACACCAAGTAGGGTACAATTTTTGTTATTAATGAAAGAATTTAATTTTTTTAGGCTCATGTTCCCCAATTACCGGATAATTTAGATTTATTTTTTAATGGTTTATTTGGATTATATGGTTCAAAAAATTTTTTCATTATGTGTAAACATGCTTCTGCAACAGCTCTTTCAGAACCATTTCTCTTTGTTATATAATTAGAAAATTTTTTTGCATTAATATCAGAATTAGCTGTTGAAATTGAGTATCCAACTTTTTGCATCACATAATGATCAAATATACCATCACCCATGTATATAACCTCATCTAATTTAAATTTCTTACTTATCCAATCAACTCTTTTTACAGTACTAACTAAGTTTAATTTAAATCCCATATCATCAATTCTTTTTTTTGATATTGAAAATCCTTTTTTGTCACCAGTAATAAATATTATATCAATAAATTTTCTAAGCATCGAAAGTGCATCATTATCATCTGCACCAAAAACTTTCATAACTTTACCTTTATTGGTGTAATAAAACTTACCATCAGTTAATACACCATCAACGTCAAGAATAAGAACTTTAAATAAAGACATAAATATAATTTTTTAAATTAATTAATTATTGATAAGTTATAGAATATTAAAAACTGTAAAAAAAGATTTTATTTGATAAGAGATAAACGCCAAAAACCAATCAAAAGCGCGAAGTGAATATTTATTTTGTTGGATTATTGCCATTTATTGAAGGACTAATATATTGTTATAGTTTTATTTAAAAAAAAATTCAAACCATTATCTTATAAAATATAGACGATCAGTTGAGATTTTGAGAATGAAAGTCCGTATATGTAAAGGTTGCTAATGTTAATTTAAAAATTCAAATTTATTTTAAGTTTTATCCATTAAATTTAATAAATGATTGGAAAAAAACTCATTAAATATTTTTGGGTGAGGGTGAGAAGCTGGATCTTCTTCATTATTTGGAAAATAAGTATTAACATCATTTATCTCTAAAATATCAATACCGCTTATATCATAAAGCGAAACAATATTATCATATTTTTCTATCACTGGTTTTATGAAATCATAGATATTATTTAAATATTCTTCTTCATAGTGTTTTCGATGTTTATGTGTTATTAAAATAACTTTATCTGAAAACATACGATAGCTTTCTATTAATGAAACCAAATTTTTAGAAAAGATATTAATTTCTTCAATAGTTATATTTCCCTCCATAAATCGACTAATGTCACTCCATTTACATTCTGGATTTGAAAGTTTATTTCTTCTCCATTTATCAAATAAATTTATCTGAATCATATTATTTATTAAAGCTATTGATTTATATTTAGCAGTTGAAATATTTATCAAATTAATATTTTGATTTGTCGAATATATTTGTGGACCCGAATAAGACGAGTCTTTTAAGACAGCAATGAGCTTTCCATCATTATCTTCTATGCGTAATTTATTATATCTACAAACTTCGTCCATAAAGTCTGTTTGATCGATATAAGCTATAATCAAATCAAATTTGAGGTTCTCTATGTTGACAATATCTCTAAATTGTATCTCCATTAAAGATGGAGAGTAAGATGACGTACCGCCATTAATTAATTGTTTGACATTAAAATTATTTTTAATTTTTTCCTCAAAATCACCATATATATCAAGCATTTCCATCCAACTATCTCCCTGAATTAGAACTTTTTTATTTCCATTTTCAGATTTGTATGAACTATAGTAATATTCATCATTATTTCTTTTTTCACCGTTGATTTGAATGAAATCTCGTATGTGATGATTCACTCTTCCAAGACTTTCATGTTTTTTTATTTCATCAATAGTTGGAATATATCTATAGCTTTTATAAAAATATCGACAGGCATATTCAAGAAAAACTGCACAAAAAAAAATTACAATAAGAAAAATAAAAACTTCAACAAAAATTATCTTCTTATCTTTAATCCAATTCATATTTATTTTTATACTCAACTTTTAAATATTCTTTTTGTTTATCTTTAAATAAAAGAAAGTTTCCTATCGCTAAGATATCTAGTTCAGTTCCCATAAAACATTTAAAGGAGTCTTTTGGAGAACAAACAATAGGTTCTCCTCGAATATTAAATGAAGTATTAACCAGAACAGGGCATCCAGTAATTTCTTTAAATTTTTCAATTAATTCATAATATTTCATATTTGTTTCTTTATGTACTGTTTGGACTCGAGCAGAATAATCTACGTGAGTAACAGCGGGTATTTTAGATCGTGGAATATTCAACTTTTCAATTCCAAAAAGGTTTTTTTCTTCATCGTTCATCTGAATTTGAATTTTTGAATTAACATTAGCAACCATTAACATATACGGACTTGCATTATCAAAATCAAACCAGTCTCTAAGATCTTCTGCTAAGATACTAGGTGCAAATGGTCTAAATGACTCTCGATATTTTACCTTCAAATTCAGAAGCTTTTGAACATCAGGCGATCTTGGATCAGCTAATATTGATCTGGATCCAAGAGCTCTTGGGCCAAATTCCATCTTTCCCTGATGCCACCCAATAGCTTTTCCTTCGGATAAGGCTTTTGCAGTTTGGTTTATTAATTCATTATGACTAAGTTTTGTATAAACTGCATCTAAATTATTTAATTCCTCTTCTATGTTTTCTGATGAGAATTCTGGACCTAGATAAGATCCTTTCATCGAGTCTTTATCACTTATAATTTTTCTCTCATTATTTAAAATTAAATAATAAGCACTTAAGGCCGCTCCGAGAGCCCCACCAGCATCACCTGCTGCAGGCTGAACCCAAACATTTTTAAATATCTTTTCTTTTACAATTTTTCCATTTGCAACGCAGTTGAGAGCTACACCTCCAGCTAAACAAAGATTTTCTTCTTTAGTTGTCTTAGCAATATTTCTGCACATTTTTATGACAACTTCCTCTGTAATTGATTGAATTGAAGCAGCTAAATCCATTTCAAATTGAGTAACCTTTGACTCAGGTTTCCTTGGTTGTTTGTTGAATAATTGATTAAATTTTTCATTTGTCATCTTTAAACCAGTACAATAATCAAAATAAGTCATATCAAGATGGAAAGAGCCATCCTGCTTGATATCAATTAAATTTTTTTTTATTATATCAACATATATTGGCTCACCATATGGTGCTAAGCCCATTACTTTATATTCCCCTGAGTTAACTTTAAAACCGGTAAAATATGTTATTGCGGAGTACAATAATCCCAGTGAATGAGGGAAATGAATTTCTTTTATGACATTAATTTTGTTACCTTCTCCAATTGCAAGTGAAGTTGTGGTCCATTCACCAACCCCATCCATTGTAAGTATTGCCGCATTTTCAAAAGGTGAGGGATAGAAGGCACTTGCAGCATGACTTAAATGGTGTTCAGAAAATAATAATTTCTTTTTAAAATCAAATTTAATTTCTTTACCCCATAATTTTTTAAATTCGTTTGTTATTGTTTTTTTTTGAAATAACTTATCTTTTATCCAAACAGGCAAAGAGGTAAAAAAAGAAGTAAATCCTTTTGGAGCAAATGCAAGATAAGTCTCAAGCAACCTTTCAAATTTGAGAAATGGTTTATCGTAAAATACAATATAGTCTATTTCTAATGGATTTATATTTTTACTGTTTAGACAAAAATTTATTGAGTTTATAGGAAAGTTTGAGTCATGTTTTTTTCTAGTAGACCGCTCTTCTTGTTGCGCTGCCGCAATATCACCATTTATTATTAAACATGCAGCTGAATCGTGGTAGAAAGCTGAAATTCCTAAGATAATCATTTAAAAAAGAGTATATATGAAAGGTGCTACCACTGAGCCTTGAGCTAAAAACAAAAGTCCACCAATAACAATCATAATAAAAACAATTGGGAACAACCAAAGTTTTTTTCTGAATTTAAGAAATTGAATTATTTCAATAAAAAATGACACAGTATTTTAAAATTGATTAATGAATGATTGTAAATCTTCTTTTCTTTTTTTTCTTTCAATCCAATATGAGTCTGTTTTTCTTTTTTTAAGTTTTAGTTCATCTCGTCCAATTATTTTTCCTAACAAAGCCGAAGGTGTAATTAGTAAATAAAATATAATTCCTAAGATTATAGGGTTCATTATTTTTGATAAAACGATTGCAATAATCATCCAGCCAACATTTAAAAAATAGAAAATTTTGGGATAAATGAAAGATAGTGTCAAAAATAGTAAACTAAAAATAATAAAGATATATGATAATTCTTTTAATGAAGTTATAAAATATAGGTAAAGAAAAAAGATAAAAAAAATTAACGAGAATAATAAACCAAAGCTTTTATTTGGAGGAAGATTTTTTAAGCTATCCTTTAAAATTGACACTACTAGATATTAAATATTTATTTTAAATTAAGAGTATTATTTTATAAATATGATAAAAATTAACCAAAATCAATTGTTTTATTTTATGTATTTTAAGCTTACGTATTAAAGTTAATGAACTGAGTAGGATAAATAAAGATCTTATTAAAGAAATTAGTATCTTCTCAGATAGAGGATCTATCAATAAAGATGAAAAGTAATTAATATTTTATATGAAGATTTTAGTAACAGGATCAGCAGGCTTTATTGGTTCTGCATTAAGTATAAGATTATTACAAAGAGGTGATACAGTAATTGGAATTGATAACCATAATGATTACTACGATACATCCTTAAAAGAAGACAGGCTAAATTTATTTATAGATAACGACAAGTATAGTCATAATCGAATTAGTCTTGAGGATTATAAAAGCGTAAAAAATATTTTCAAAAAAGAAAAAATCGATGTTGTAGTTAACCTTGCTGCTCAAGCAGGTGTCAGATATTCTTTGGAAAATCCAGTGTCGTACGTAAATTCGAATATTTTAGGTTTTACTCACTTACTTGAGGAGTGCAGGTATAATAATGTAAATCACCTAGTCTACGCTTCTACAAGTTCAGTTTATGGATTAAATACAAAAATGCCTTATTCAGTTAAAGACTCAGCAAATCATCCAGTAAGTTTTTATGCGGCGACAAAAAAAGCAAATGAATTAATGGCTCATACTTATAGTCATTTATATAAACTGCCTACTACTGGTCTAAGATTTTTTACTGTATATGGTCCATGGGGTAGGCCAGATATGGCTTTATTTAAGTTTACCAATTCTATTTTAAAAAAGGAACGAATAACTATCTTTAATAATGGTAAGCATAAAAGAGACTTTACATATATTGATGATATCATAAGTGGTATTGAACATGTAATTGATAACCCTCCATCAGGAAATAAAAAATGGTCTGGCAATGATCCTGAGGCAAATTCAAGTACCGCACCTTGGAGAATATTTAATATAGGAAATAATAAGAAGACTGATCTAATGGATTATATAAGTGAGATTGAAAAAGAGCTTGAAATGAATGCTGATAAAGAATTTTTGCCCCTTCAATTAGGTGATGTTCCCGATACTCATGCTGATGTTGAGGAGCTTATTTCAGAATTTAATTATAAGCCAAATACATCTATAAAGGATGGCATTAAAGAGTTTATAAAGTGGTACAAAATTTACTATAAAATAAATCAATGAGCAAAAATAACATAATAGGCATTATCGGACTAGGATATGTGGGATTGCCATTAGCAATAGAATTTGGGAAAATTTATAAAACTATTGGTTATGATCTAAAAACCAAAAGAATAAATGATTTGAAAAACTTTATTGATGATACATTAGAAATTTCAAATCAAGAATTTGCTTTGTCATATAAAAGTGAATTCACTAACGAAATATCAGAATTAAGACAATGCAATTTTTATATTGTCACAGTTCCCACACCAGTGACAAATGATAATAAGCCTGATTTATTGCCTTTGACAAAAGCAAGTCATGAAATAAGTAAAATAATAAAAAAAGACGATATCATAATTTATGAATCAACAGTTTATCCTGGAGCAGTAGAAGAAGTTTGCGTACCTATTCTTGAAAATGGCTCTAATTTAAAATTTAACAAAGATTTTTTTTGTGGATATAGTCCAGAAAGAATTAATCCTGGTGATAAGAAACACAAACTGACAAATATTATTAAAATAACTTCTGGTTCAACTCCTGAAACATCAAAAAAAGTAGACGCTCTATATAAAAGTATTATTAAAGCTGGAACATTTGTTGCATCGAGTATTAAAGTCGCAGAGGCAGCAAAAGTTATAGAAAATACACAGCGTGACGTGAACATTGCTTTAATAAATGAGTTTGCAATCATTTTCAATAAAATAGGGATTGACACAGAGGAGGTACTAAAAGCCGCTGAAACAAAATGGAATTTTTTAAATTTTAAACCAGGTCTTGTTGGCGGTCATTGTATTGGTATCGACCCTTTTTACTTAACTTATAAATCTGAAATACTTGGCTATAAACCTAAGATCATATTATCTGGTCGAGAAATAAATGACAGTATGTCACGATATATTTTTGATGAGGTTTTGAAATTAATGGAGAAAAAAAACTTTAATATAAAAATATCAAAGATTCTTATTATGGGCCTTACTTTTAAGGAAAACTGTCCTGATATAAGAAATACCAAAGTTTCAGATCTAGTAAATTATTTTAAGGACGAAGATATATATGTTGATGTATTTGACCCTTGGGTTGATCGATCAAAATCATTAGAGGAATTTAATATTGATCTAATTGATAAACCACCGAAGAAATTTTATGATTTAATTATTTTAGCTGTTCCTCATCAAATATTTAAAGAAATGGGAATTAAAAAAATAAAAGAATTTGGAAAAGAAAAAAATATTTTTTATGATATAAAATATCTCTTTTCCTCTGAATTAGCTGATGGAAGACTTTAATGAATTTTGCTAGAAAGCAACATTCTATAAATGTTTTCACTAAAATCTGGAATTTAGTCGACAAAAAAATTAGAATTTCGATTATTTTTCTTATTTTTCTAATGACTGTTGGAATGTGTTTAGAAATGTTAAGCCTTGCAATGGTCATTCCTGTACTTGGTCTTCTCAATAATCCTTCCTTGGAAACAAATATTACTTTTGTAAATAATATCTTAGCGTCACTATCAAACCCACAGGGAAATGATTTAATATTATTAGGTTTTCTATCTTTGATAATTATTTATTTTATTAAAACAATTTTTTTTATTTATCAAAGCTGGAAGCAAACGTATTTTGCTACAGAGATGACAGCTCGATTATCACAAAGATTATATAATGTATATCAGAACCAGCCATGGACTTTTTATTATGAAAGAAATTCCGCTCAACTAATTCAGAATGTTTTAGGTGAGGTAAATCATTTAATGCATGGTTTAATATTGCCTGCAATGATTTTGATTACTGAGATCCTAATTTTGTTTGGAATCTGTTTTTTGATTATTTATATTGAGCCTAAAATCTCAATAACAATGTTACTCTCAATGTTTTTTATTTTATCAATATTTTATTATACTTTGAGAAAACCGTTACTTAGATGGGGTGAGATGAGACAATATCATGATAGATTTAGAATGCAAAATTTACAACAAGGACTAGGAGGCATAAAAAACGTAAAAATATATAATAAAGAAGAATCATTCAGTAAATTTTACTATATAGACAACTTCAGTAGTGCTAGATTTTCACGCTATTTAGCATTCTTTTCTTTAATACCAAGATTTCTATTTGAGTTCCTGGCAATCTTAGTAATCTCATTTATTGTTTTTTACTTACTAAGTGATAGGGGGTATTCGGATACAATCATTCCTAAAATTGGTTTTTTTGCTGCTGTTGGATTTCGAATTTTACCATCTATAAATCGTATAAATACTGCACTCCAATCAGTTAGATTTATGTACCCTGTAGTAGATTTATTAAATAGAGAAATCAATCTAGAAATTGAAAAAAGCCCTGCAATAAAAGAAGAAAAAACGAAAAATTGGAACTCCATTAAAATTGAAAATATTAATTTTGGGTATACTAACAATCAAACTGTTTTAGAAGATATAAATTTTATTATAAATAAAGGTGATAGCATTGGTATTATTGGTGAGAGTGGTTCGGGTAAAACTACTTTAATTGATATAATTCTTGGTCTATTAAAGCCAAATTCAGGGTATATTTATTTAGATGGAGAAAATATCCATGACAATATTAAGAATTGGCAAAGTAATATTGGTTATATAACTCAAGAAGTATTTTTAATGGATCTTTCGTTAAAAAAAAATATAGCTTTTGGAATAGATGAGAATGATATAAATGAAGAAAAAATCAAAGAAGTAATCATAAATACAAACTTATCGAATTTTGTTGAAACTCTAAACGAAGGAATAGAAACTATAATCGGTGAGCGAGGGGCAAAACTTTCAGGTGGACAGAAACAAAGAATAGGAATAGCAAGGGCTTTATATAGAGAACCGTCAATTATTATTTTAGATGAGGCAACAAGCGCATTAGATCAAAAAAATGAAAAAGAAGTATTAGAAGCTATAAAATCATTAAAAGCTAAAGTAACAATAATTATTATTTCTCATGACATTTCTCCACTAAAGTTTTGTAATAAAATTTTAAAAATAGAAAATAAAACAATAAATAAAACCATGGAAATGACGGATTAATTAATGAATAAAGCAAATAGTAAATTTAAGGTTTTTATACCTAGTGCTTATGAAATAATGTTAACTGGGCATTTCATATAAATGACTATTTCAGTTTTCAGTAATTTTTGGGTAAATAGTGAAGAAAATTTTAGTAGAATGAAAGACTCTTTTTACTCTTTTAAAGATGCTGCAATTGATAAGTGGATTATTAATTGTAGAGGTGCATTTAAAGATGAGGTTGCAATTTTTTTAAAGAGGGAACTAAACGATAATGTACTAATATTTAACTTAGATTCATCAGCTGGATGGTTTCATGACTCTAGGAAGCTAATCAAACATATAAAATCAGACTTAGTTTTTTATTGGATTGAGGACCACATCTGTATTGGAGGAATTAATTATTTAAACAGTATATTTGAGGAGATCAAGACACATCAAATTGATTATGTTGGATACTCATGGTTTGGTTTAGGTACGTATAAACAAGAATTTTCAGATTTAAAGTTACATAAGGCAGAGTGTCTATCTTTCTTAAATTATCGAAGGAAAGAAAATGACATAAGGCAAAAGAACTCTCTAAGAATAACAAACCAATATTCAGTAATTATTTCTCTGTGTGGTATATTTTCAAAAAGTTATTTTAAAAAAATTGTTTTTTCAAAAAGACCATATCTAAGAAGGTGGCCAAAAGAAGTTCCATTTGATTTTGAAAAGAGACATAACGATACTTTTATCCTACCAGTGAAAATGGGTATTTTACATAATGAACTTTTCGCTAGTATAGATGATGATAATGCAATTAAAGGAAGTTCTCTTATTTCAAGAAATCTTTATTCTGATAGAATTTCAAGAGAAGAGATGCTTCACCAAAGAAAAGACTTTGAAACTAAGAAAAAATATACATTCTTAAAATTTGTCATCCATAGAATGCCTTTAGGTACAAGACTTCTACATTTTGCGAAAAGATTGTCATATCATCTATAACTGTATTTAATTTAAAAAAATATGTATAATCATAACCATTAAAAATTTATGAAAATAGAAAATTGCAATTAGTTAAAAGAAAAAGCTGCAGCGTTTCTAATAAAAAAGATCTTGAGAAACTGCACACAGTGTCAAATTTTCCTATATTTATGGGTTGTGTAAATAGTGATAGAAATGCAGATATCACTGCTGATATGATTTGGACTATTAGTAAAAGTTCAGGATTAATTCAACTAAGTGAACTTATACCCCTTAAAATTTTATATAAAGATAGTCATGGTTCAGGCGATATTGGTCGTATATGGACTGAGCATCATAGGGAGTTTGCAGAGTTTATTAGCAAATATAGTCCTAAAAGTGTTCTTGAAATTGGGGGTGGTCACGGACGACTTGCATATGAATACGAACGCTATGATAATATTCCATGGACTATAATTGAACCAAATCCAAGTCCTATCAAAGAAACTAAAGCTAAATTTATAAATGGGTTCTTTGATAAAAATTTTAAACATGAAAAAAAATTTAAGACCATAGTTCATTCTCACGTTTTTGAGCATGTTTATAATCATGATAATTTCATGAATGATGTTTCTTCATTTATGAAAGATGATGGTCATTTGATTTTTACACTACCGAATATGTTAAATATGCTCAAGAATAAATATACAAACTGTCTAAATTTTGAACATACAGTATTCTTAACAGAACCTTATGTTGAGTATCTTCTATCCAAATATGGTTTTGAAATAATTGAAAAAAAATATTTTCGACATGACCATAGTATCTTTTACTCCACTGTTAAAACTAGTAATAAAAAAATTATTGAAATTTCAAAAGATTTATATTCTATTAATAAAAAAATATATAATGATTACAGAATTTTTCATGAAAAACTTATTACTGATCTAAATAATTTGATTTCTGAGTCAAAGAAATCAATTTATTTATTCGGTGCACATATTTTTTCTCAGTATTTAATTTGTTCAGGCCTTAATACTAGTAATATAGATTGTCTGTTAGATAATGACCCAAATAAACAAGGAAAAAGACTTTATGGAACTTCAATGCTTGTAAAAAGCCCAAATTGCTTAAAGTCTGTAAATAAGCCATTAATAATTCTCAAAGCAGGAGTTTATAACGATGAAATTAAAAAAGATATTTTAGATAATATTAATGCAAGCGCAGAATTTATAGAGTAAGGCTAATTATAAATAATTTTCATTTTTTATTTATTCAACTTTCATATTGCATTGTATCATTATAAATTTAACTAAGATAATAAATTATAATTATGAAAAACAATCGCCTACCTGAAGTTACTGTAGTAATGAATAATTATAATAATGCCAAATATATTTCAGATGCAATACAATCAATCTTAAATCAAGATTATGAAAACATATCGTTAATAATTATTGATGCCTATTCTAACGATGGATCAAGAGAAATTATAAATGATTATACTTCAAAATATAAAAGTATAAAAAAAATTTATACTGATTATTATATACCTTATCCTGCAATCACTTATAACCTGGGATTTATGAACGCAAGTGGTAAATATATTGCCATCGCTGATCCTGATGATATTTCTCTTTCAAATCGAATATCAAAGCAAGTTTCATTTCTTGAAAATAATAATTCAGTTCATATTGCTGGGTCTGATTGTTTTGAATTCTATGATAAAATTGAAAACAAAATACCTATTTACTCCTCAATTTCTGAAAACCTTAAGAATGCGGCCCCTTTGGTAAGAAATCCAACGATAATGCTTAGAAGAGAAATATTATCTAAGCATGGATTATTTAATTGGAAATGTGAATATGCAGCAGATTATGAGTGGATTTATAGAATGTTTTATCAAGGAGCAAAATTTCATTTAATTTCTGAACAGCTACTATTATACAGAAAAAGTCAAACCAATGTAAGTCACTCTAAAGCAATTAATCAGTCTTTTAAATTATTAAAATTCAAGATTATATTTGGAATTAAAACTAAAAGAATTTTCAAATTTTTTTGGCTCAAGAGTATAATTGATACTATTATTTACTTAATAATTTTATTAATTAAAAAATTTATTAAATCTTAACTTAAATAGAGTACCCAGATTTTTCAGCATCATCATAAAACATTTTTACAGTTTCAAGAGAGTACTGATCTAAATCATAACCCACAAGAGATAATTTATTTAGTAGGCTAGTTGTTACGGTGATAGCGTGACATCCAACCGCTTCAGCTTGAAAAATATTAAGAAGTTCTCTTGGGCTAGCCCAAATAATTTCTGAGAGAGTTTTATTTCTTAGTATCTTTAATGACTCTGTAATTGTTTTAGTAGGGTCGACACCTGTATCTGCAATCCTACCAGCAAAAATAGAGACGTAACTTGGAACTTCAGGGTTTAAAACATTTTCAATTGACTTTACTTGTTCACAAGTCATAACAGCAGTTACATTTACTTTGATATTTTGATCTGTTAAAGATTTAATTAAATCATACGAAGTTTTTTTTTTGGTATTCATTACAGGTATTTTGACATAAACATTCTCTTGCCAACTAGAGATTTCAATAGCTTGCTTTTCCATATCCATGAAATCATCTGCGAATACTTCGAATGATATAGGTTTATTTTTAACATACTTTAAAATAGAAACAGCGAACTCTTTATAGTTTTTAACATTTGCTTGTTTCATTAATGTTGGATTTGTCGTTAAACCCTTTATTAAATCTTGATTATATAATCTAATCATTTCACTTTTGTTAGCGCCATCAGCAAATATATTTATCTTTAAATCATCAACTTTTTTGTTCATCATATTTTAAAATTATATTAATCGCTTCTAATGTAGAATTAACTTTAAATGTATACTCTTTTGGTTTTTTTTCATTATAATTATAATCAATGAATATTGATTTACACCCACTAGACTTAGCTGCGGTTATATCTTTCCATCTATCACCAATGAGAAAACATTCCTCTAAATTTAAATTAAAATCTTTTTGAGCTTTAATCAAAAGACCATTTTTAGGCTTTCTACATGAGCAATTACTGATATCATCATGTAAACAAGCATAAGCATAATCTATTTTATATTTTTTTATGATGATAGAATTTACTTTCTCAACAAATTTTCGTGAAATCTCATTTCTTGCTACATCTGGTTGGTTAGTGACTATAATCAGTTTATAACCAATACTTTTTAGTTTAAAAAATAATTCATTATCATCAATTAAAAAATTAATATCTTCAATATTTTTTATTGATAAGGGTTTTCTATTTTTTACGATAGCTTTAATAAGAACTCCGTCACGATCAAAAAAAATAGCTTTGTTCATTAAAGTAGTTTTATTTATTTAGTTGTCTGCTCCCATTTTGTCTCATTTACTTTTAAATTTGGGTGAGAAACTAGAAGGTGCCATATGACTGATTGAAATGCTTCTGAATGTGGCGTGATTGAACTGCTATTTACCTCTGGAATAATTATACAATTATCTGATTTTAATGCTGCATATCCAGAATTCTTACCTACGATTGAAAAAATCTTTGAGTTCATAAGTTTTGCATAATCGATTGCAGAAACTAAGTTTGTACTAATATTTTTTTCAATACTTCCACCGCCTACTGAAAAAATAAAAATTGCATCATTTTGATTAAGGTTACTTACTTTTAACCATTCAGTAAAAATTGAATCCCATCCTTCATCATTTGTTCTTGCTGTAAGCTCAGAAACATTATCAGTTGGAGTATACGACTCTATACCTATAATCTTTCTAAAGTCATTTACTGCATGAGAGCAATTTCCAGCACTACCACCTACACCAAGAAAGAATATTCTACCTTCATTTATTTTAACTTTTTTAATAGAATTTACTAAATCTTCAATTTTAGAAGAATCTAGTCTTTCTACTATTTCTTTTACTTCATTCAAATGTTTCTCGCTAAAATTCATCTTTTTAGATTATATTTTATTATTAACAAAACTTAAAAACTTTTCTGTTTCTTTTATACCACTAGGTTTGCCAATTTCATAGAAACGATGAGAAACTTCAAAACTAATCATAATTTTTTTTTCTATCAAAGATTGATATATACTAGATAAGTCTGTAAATCTATGACTATCATAATTATTTAATGATACTTTTTTTAAAATTGAAAGACCATAGTCGATATATTTCATATTTTTATCATTCAATTCTTTCTCATATTTAACAATTTTATCTTCATTTAAAATGATATTGCTTTTGTCATATTCATTCTCATTTTTAAAAACTGTTAGAATATTGTAATTATTGTTTTGATAAAAGAAGTTAGAAACGTCAGTATAATTAATTGGAAGAAAAGTATCACCATATTGTAAAAAAAAATTTTCATCTAAATATGATAAAGCATTTAATAGTGCCCCACCAGTCCCAAGCGGATAATCTCCATCATAAGAGAATGAAAAATTAATTCCTAAATTATTATTTTGTTTAAGAAGATCTATTATTTGTTCCTTCATGTGACCAAGACAGAGATGTACATCTTTCAATCCTTGTGATTTCAAGTAGTTTAATTGATGAATAATGAAAGGAGTTCCATTTACATTAATTAATGATTTTGGAATTTTTTCTACAAGACTACCTAGTCTAGTAGCTAAGCCTCCAGCTAAAATCACTACCTGACGTGTCATAAATTAATTTGTTTAGATCCTTCAAAATCAAATTGAAATCTAAGTTCACTTAAACCTTTTTCTTGCAACTTATTTCGTAAAACTTTCTTTTCCTCAGCATAAAGCAATAAAAAACCTCCACCACCAGCTCCAACAATTTTTCCTCCTATTGCACCATTATCAATGGCTATTTGATAAAATTCGTCAATTTGATTATTGCTCATGCCAATCGATCTTATTCTTTTATTTTCCCAATGTTCATGCATATATTTAGCAAATTTAATTGTATCACCTTCTTCTAAGGCCCCTTTAATATTAAGGCCTGTTTCTTTAACCTGATGTAATCTATCAATCATATTTTTATCATCTAATTTGGTTTTTCTATCTTGATCTTCTAAAATACTGCTTGCATTTCTTGTATAACCAGTAAAAAAAAGCAATAGATTTTCTTCAAGATCAAAAAGTGTTTCTTTTGATATTTTTAATCTTTCAACATTAACATTTCCATTAGGAAAAAATTCAAAAGTTTTTAGACCACCATATGAAGCTATATATTGATCTTGTTTTCCTATTGGCTCATTCAAAATATCTATTTCTATTTCACAAGCAGCTTCAGCTAGATCTTTCTGAGAAATATACTTACCTTCTGAAGCATATAAACTTTTAATTAAGGCTGTAGTGAAGCTTCCTGATGAGCCTAAACCAGTACCTGATGGAATGTCAGCTAAAGTAGTAATTTCTATTTGATTGTTATTTGTACCATATTTTCTAAGCACCTCTCTAAAAATTGGGTGCTTAATATTGCTTAATTCAGACTCTTTTTCTATATCAGAGTATTTTAAAAAAATTCCCTTTTTAAATGGTTTGATTATGCTCACATAAACATATTTGTTTATTGCAGCTGATATGATGAATCCACCATGTTTAGAATAATATGAGGCTAGATCAGTACCACCACCGCCAATTGAAATTCTCTGTGGACTACGAACTATAATCATAATTATTATCTATATATATCTTTTCAACAATTTTAAGAGTTTCAATTGCATCATTCATTAATTAATTAACCATTGGTTTTCTTTTAAATAATTCAATGTTGATAAAACACTATCTTTGATCGATATTTTTGATGACCAACCTAAACCCCTTATTTTGCTTGTATCAAGATAAATAAAAGGGTTGTCCCCAATCCACCCTTTATCTCCACCAGTATAATTAATTTTAGGATTTACATTTAATTCTTTAGTTATCCATTTAATTGAATCGTTTACTTCGCAATAATCATCTGTTCCAAGATTAAAGATATTTATTAATTTATCTGTTTTTTCAAATGCAGTATTTATTCCACTTATACAATCATCAATATGAAGATATGATTTTCTCTGTTTTCCATTACCTAGCACTTCTAGTTCATTTTTATTATTAATTAGTTTTTTGTAAAAATCAAAAACATGACCATGAGAATATCTTGGACCCAAAATAGATACAAACCTAAATATCCATGACTGTATTTCAAATCCATATGAGTAAGAACTTATAAGACTTTCAGCAGCAAGTTTTGAAGCAGCATATAGAGAGGTCTGAATTGGAAAATTTACATTCTCAGGCGTTGGAATTACTTTACTTTCACCATACACAGATCCAGTAGATGAAAAAATAATTTTTTTAATTTTATTTTTTCTCATGGCCTCAAGAATTTTATAAGTAACTATTGTATTTTGATTCAAATCTCTTGATGTATGGTATAATCCAAATCTTACATCAGCATTTGCAGAAAAATGTATTATGAGTTCGCATGATTTAAATATTTCTTCGAGGTTATTAGATGTAAATAAATCTTCATTTATAAATTTAAAATTTTTTTTATTAGCTGATTTCTCTAAAAATTCTTTTCTTCCAGTAGATAAATTATCAATCCCTATAATATCATGACCTTTTAAAATTAAGTCATCCAAAAAATTACTTCCAATAAATCCAGCACATCCAGTTAAAGCTATTTTCATAAATTTTAGTTCTTTAAGTTATATAATTACATTAAAGATAATAAAAAATAAACAGTAAATAGGAACCTCATAAATTTAAAATTATAGATTTATTTTAATTTAGATGTAATCAGTTGTTATATGCTTACTTTAATTTTTACAGGTATTCATTAAAAATTTAATTATTTAATCTTAAGTAATTGATCTAGTTTAAACAACAAATAATATACATAACTCAATTGATAATTTTGTAAAAATACCTTAATTAAGATATTGCTAATTATGATATTTTTTAATCAGAATATTAATCCATTTAAGTTTAAAACTAAATTAGTATGCTAATAGAATCTCTTTATCCAACAAATGAAATTATAATTTACCATTCATTAATTATTTTTGTAACAGTATCGTTGTTTACAAGATTTTTCTTTTCAAAAAATATTTTCTTAATATTTTTAATTTCAGCATTAAAGACATCAGTCTTTTATATTTATTTTATTTATTTTATGCCGGATCTTAATTCAAGAGTCGATGATCTCTATTATTACGAAAAAATTAAACTATATTTAGACAACTTTAATATTTCTAAACTAGGTTGGGCTAGTTTGTATAATTCTTTTGAGTCCTACCACGTTTTATACCCCTTATTAGGATCATTCGTTGTATATTTATTGGGAGGGTATTATACTTCCCTAATAGTATTTAACGTAATAATTACAGTTGTTTGTGCATTTTTAGCCGGCAGCATATTAAAAGAGCAAGGATATTATTGGCACAAATACTTTGTAATTTTATTCTTATTATTTCCTGACCTACTAGCTTATTCATCTGCTACGTCAGGAAAAGACTCATTTGTTATCTTGGCGCACATATTATTTATCAAATCATATTCAGGATTTCTTTTAGGAAATAATAAAAATTATTTTTGGTCTTTTGTACTGGCAACATTAATATCATTATTTACAAGATTTTATCTTGTAATTTTATTTTATATTCTATTTTTTATATTTACTTCAATTTTTAAGAAAAATTTCTGGAAAATATCTCTTACATTTTTCTTTTTAGCTGTGGTTTTTGATGTATTTTACGCTTTGTTAAGCCTCTCATCTACTGGATTAGACGCAATTGTACAGTTTGCTGATGGCTCATTATTGGGTGCATTAATTACAGCACCTTATGGCTTTATTCATTTTCTTTTAACGCCATTGCCATATAATATAACAATAGAACATAATTATCTTTTAATACCTAGTATATTAAATTTAACAGCGCTTCCATTTATTGCACTTGGAATCATAAAGATAATTCTAAATAAAAGATCAGCGATTGCTCTAAACAAACTTAAATTTGAACGATTTATTTTATTTTATTATTTATTATTTGTAGTTTTTTACTCCTTTATAGATTTTTTAAATGGTCCAAGACATAGGGTGCAATTAGTTTTTGCTATAGTTTTCTTTATAATTTTGGGTCTGCGTACATTAAATTTTAAAAAAGAAATAGTAAATGAAAACAAAAATTAGTTTTATTGTAGATTCATTGGGTTTTGGAGGAGCAGAAATTTCTGCAATAACAACATGCAATGAGTCTGTAAAAAATGGTTATATTGTAGATTTAGTTGTCTTGAGAAGTTTAGGTGTTTTAGAAAAAAAACTTTCACCAAATGTAAAGGTAATAAATTTTAATAAAGATAAAGTAAGAAAGACTATTTTTTTACTTATTAAGTATTTCAACAATCATGGCCCAAATATTGTAATAAGCTACCTTGATCATGTTAATATAATTACAATTATTGCAAAACTATTTTGTTTTAAAAAAATTAATTTAATCTCAACAGTCCATAGTCCATTCGAATATGGAGATTATCTCTATTATTCAAAAATAAAAAAATATTTTTTACTGAGTTTACAAAAATTTCTATTACCAATTTCTAATAAAATAGCGCCTGTATCAGAGGGAACGAAGATATCTATTGAAAATTTATTGAGCCAAAAATACCATTATAAAGTAAATAAAATATACAATCCCATAGAAGCTGTGTGTACTAGGAAAAAAAATATTAAAAATTCAAATATTGATACTTATAGATTTATTTACGTAGGTAGATTAGTCGAAGATAAGGGTGTAATAACACTACTAAATGCAATTCAAAAGCTTTCAACAAAAATAAAAGTAGAGTTATTCATTTTTGGTGATGGCCCACAGAAAAAAATTCTTATCGATAAGTCTAAGAAACTTAGTATAGCAAGATTAATCAAATTTCCAGGCAACAAACTTGAATTAAATGATATTTACAATGGATCAGACTGTTTGCTTCTTAACTCTAAATATGAGAGCTTCGGGAGAGTAATTATTGAGGCCCTTGCATACAATTGCCATGTGATTTCCTCAAATTGTCCCGTTGGACCCAATGAACTTTTGGACTCAGGAAAATTTGGAGATCTTTTTGAATGTGATGACTTTGAAAGATTAATAAATTTAATGTATGATGCAGCTATAAATAAATCAATTGCAAAAAAAGTATCTCAGAATGAGCTCAATAAACATTTACAAAAATTTGAACCTTCAAAAATTTTAGAGTCTTTTTTAGTAAATTGATGATAAATAACTATCAAAATAAAAAAAACTTAAGATTTGGCTTTGGAAATAATTGGAAAAATTATATTAAAAATATAAATGATAAAAATATTAATGATACAATTAACTCTCTCTCAACAATGCTTGAGGTTGACTCATTAGAAAAAAAAGAATTTATTGATATTGGATCTGGTAGTGGTATTTTTAGTCTAGCAGCTAGAAGATTAGGTGCTAAAGTAACATCTTTTGACTATGATCAAAATTCAGTTGAATGTACAAAAAAATTAAAAGATAGATTTTTTAGAAATGATACCAATTGGAATATTTTTAAAGGCTCAATTTTAGATAAACAGTTTTTATATAAGCTTGAAAAGTTTGATATCGTATACTCATGGGGTGTTTTGCACCATACCGGCTCAATGTGGAAGGCTATTGATAATGCATCCTCATTAGTTAATAATAATGGAAGTCTATATATAGCTATTTATAATGACCAATTATTAATTAGTAAATATTGGCTTATTATTAAAAGATTATATAATTTGAATAAAATAGTAAGATATTTAATTATCATACTGCATTTACCATACTTTATTTTATTAAGAAAAATTATTAGAACTATAACCTCTAGAAAGTTAGAGAGAGGTATGAGCTTATGGCACGATATGCTCGATTGGCTTGGAGGTTATCCATTTGAAGTAGCAAAACCATCAGAAATAGTAAAAAAATTAGAGTCAGAAGGTTTTGTTTTAAAAAAACAAATTTTGGTTGGCAATAGACAGGGATGTAATGAGTTTATATTTCAAAGAAAGTAGACATCATACATAAATGGCAAATAAAAAAAAAATTATACATATAATAACCGCGTTAAATATTGGTGGTGCTGAGCGGATGTTAACTAATATCGTACTAAATAAATATAACTTTTCAAAATTTAGTCACTATGTGATCGTTTTAAACAATACTGGTGTTATGGCGCAAAAAATTATTTCTGAGGGTGTTGAAGTTATAGATCTAAGAATGTCCAATTTCTATAATTCATTAAAAGGTATTATTTTATTATTTAATATTTTACGTCGGCATAAGCCCCATATTGTCCATACCTGGATGTATCATTCAGATTTATTTGGAGGTATAATTGCTAAACTTCTTGGGTATAAAAATATAATTTGGAGTATTAGAAATACGCACATTTATAGTGGTAAAGGTATATCAAACTTAACATTTTGGATTATGAAAAGTTGTGCATTATTATCTCGATTTATACCTACAAAAATTATATGCGTTTCTAATAGTGCTCTAAACTCTCATGTTAAACAAGGCTATGATAAAAGTAGATGCATTGTAATTGAGAATGGATTTGATCTAGAATTATTTAAGTTTGATGAAAAAAATAGGAAAAAAATTAGAAAAGAATTTAGCATAGATGAAAACTTAATAATCATTGGTTCAATAGGACGCGAGAATGAATATAAAGATTATGGTAATTTCATCGCAGCTGCAGAGAAAATGATTTGCTTTAGAAAAAATGTAGTTTTTATGTTAGTTGGAGTAGGACTAGATCACAGTTCAATTTTTTACGAAATTATAAAGAAAAAAAAACTTCAGCATTACTTTAGATTTTTAGGTGAAAGAAACGATATTCACGAAATTTTATCTGCGTTAGATATTTTTTGCTTACATTCAAAAAGTGAGGGTTTTCCAAATTCTCTTGGAGAGGCAATGAGTGTTGGATTACCTTGTGTCGCTACAGATGTTGGAGATGTGAAAATTCTAATGAAAGATGATAACTATATTGTTCCAAGAAAAAATTCAAATCTCCTATATGAGAAACTTTTATTTTTAGCAAATAAATCCTTAATAGACAGAAACAAAATTGGGCTAAAAGCAAAAGAAAAAATATCAAGAAATTTTACTATTAAACATATATTCAAAAAATATAATAATCTTTATTCTGAAATTATTAATAATGGTGAATAAAAATATTCATAATAAAACTGTAAGTGGTTTCGGTGATGAGTGGAGTCGATTTGATCAGTCTACACTTTCTCAAAAAGAGAAATTAATCATGTTTAATAAATATTTTCACATCTTTCCCTGGAACAAAATAAGTAAAAAGGCTACAGGGTTTGATATGGGTTGTGGAAGCGGAAGATGGGCGGAATTAGCAGCAGATCGCGTTGGAAAACTACATTGCATTGATCCAAGTTCAGCGATAGAAGTGGCAAAAAAAAATATCATGAATAATAATTGTGTATTCCATCAAAATGGAGTTGACAATATACCTCTTGAGAATAACACAATGGACTTTGGATACTGTCTAGGCGTCCTTCATCATATTCCAAATACTCAAGGTGGTCTTGACTCTTGCGTTAAAAAATTAAAACCAGGAGCTCCTTTTTTAATTTATATTTACTATTCTTTTGAAAACAGACCATTATGGTTTCGTATTGTGTGGAAACTAACAAATTACTTTAGATTTTTTTCATCTAGATTGCCTATGAAATTAAGATACCTTGTGAGTCAACTTATTGCTCTTTTGATTTATTACCCTGTTGCACGAACAGCTTTAATTTTTGATAAACTTAATTTCAACACGTCATCGTTTCCATTGAATTATTACAAAAAATCTAGTCTCTATACCATGCGTACAGATGCCCTTGATAGATTTGGAACAATTTTAGAAAAGAGATTTACCAAAAATGAAGTTGAAACTATGATGCTCAAATCAGGATTAGTAAATATTATATTTTCAAATAAAGCTCCCTTTTGGACTGCAGTTGGTTTTAAAAAAAAATAGATATCTTTTTTATGTGTGGTATTGCTGGATTTATAGACATTAATGACTCATTAAATGAGAAAGAAACATTTAATAATCTAAAAAAAATGTCTGACTCATTGTTTCATAGAGGCCCTGATTCATCGGGAGATTATTACGATAAAGAATACTCATTAGGTTTCACTCACAGAAGGCTAGCTATACTAGATCTATCTCAAAATGGAAATCAACCAATGATTTCATCAAATGGCAGATATGTATTAATTTTTAATGGTGAAATATATAATCATTTAATTCTTAGGAATGAATTAAATACTTTTAAAAAAGATATCAAATGGAATGGTAATTCTGATACAGAGACGTTGCTATCTGCTTTTGAGATTTGGGGCCTAGATAAAACACTTGATAAAATAAATGGTATGTTTTCTTTTGGACTCTGGGACAGAAAAGAAAAGTTTTTATACTTAGCGAGAGATAGAGTTGGAGAAAAGCCATTATATTACGGTTGGAGTAAAGGTTTTTTCTTATTTGCATCAGAATTAAAATCTTTGGAGGCATTGGATATTTTTAATAGAGAACTAAATCTTAATGCCTTACACTCCATACTCACCTACAATAATGTTCGTACTCCAGAATCAATTTATAAAAACATATATAAACTTACACCAGGTAGTTATCTAAAAATTAATTGCAAAAAAAATCAAAAAGTAAACAAAGAATCAGTTGGTCAGCATGTATATTGGTCAGTTTATAGTATAGCAAATCATGGTGTGAGTAATAAATATTATGGGTCTGATAACGATGCAATTAATGACTTGGAGCAGTTAGTTGTTAATTCTATTGAAAAACAAATGATATCAGATGTTCCAATAGGCGCTTTTTTGTCAGGAGGCATAGACTCCTCATTAATTGTTTCAATAATGCAAAAATTATCTAAAAATCGAATTAACTCCTATACCATTGGATTTGAGAATAAACAATTTAATGAAGCTATATTTGCTAGTGAAATCGCCTCATTTCTTGGAACAAACCATACAGAACTATATGTGAAAGAACAAGATGCTATTGATGTAATACCTAAATTGCCATTTATTTATGATGAACCATTTGCAGATTCTTCTCAAATACCGACTTATTTAGTTTCTCAAATGACAAGCAAGAATGTTAAAGTTGCTTTATCTGGAGACGGTGGCGATGAACTATTCGGTGGTTATAATCGTTATTTTTGGTCATCAAATATTTGGAACAAAATCAAATTTTTACCTTTTTCTGTAAGGACAAAACTTTCAAAACTCATATTAATTTTTCCTGCAAGCTTTCTGAATATTATTTTATCAATGATCCTAAAAATCTTTCCAAATGATTATAATATTCAGCTTCCAGGAGATAAAATGCACAAAGTTGCAAAAATATTAGATTCTCATAATCCCGAAGAGATTTATAATAAACTTGTGATCTTGTGGACAGAGGCACATGAAGTCATAAAGAATTTTCATAATAAAAGTTCAATAATAAATAAGGCTACCTTGCCGAAATTTCAGGAATATGAAAACAATATGATGTATACAGATTTTGTTACGTATCTTCCTGATGATATTTTAACAAAAGTTGATAGAGCTGCAATGGCTGTTTCATTAGAGACCAGAATACCTTTGTTAGATCAACATATCATCGAATTTGCCTGGAAACTTCCATTAAATATGAAAATAAGGAATGGTGAGGGCAAATGGATTCTTAAGCAGCTTTTGAATCGACACATACCATCAAAAATAACAAATAGGCCAAAGATGGGTTTTGGTGTTCCATTAGGTGAGTGGTTAAAGGGCCCCCTTCGAGAATGGGCGGAAAATCTACTTGATAAAAATAAAATAGATGAACAAGGTTTTTTTAACTCATCAATTATATTAAAAAAATGGCAAGAACATATTGAAGGAAAAAGGAATTGGCATCATCAGCTTTGGACTGTATTAAGTGTTCAGGCTTGGCTTGATAGGTAAAAAAATGTATGTATAAAAAATTATTCAATTAATAAACAAATATATTTCTATGAAATCAAAATTAGTAATCTCATTAGATTTTGAATTATTTTGGGGTGTAATTGAGTCTAGAGATTTTGATAATTATAAATCTAATATAGAAGGTGTTTGGGAAGCAGTACCAGCAATATTAAAATTATTTAAATTATACAACATTAGTGCTACATGGGCAACGGTAGGAATGTTAATGTGTAAAGATTTCAATGAATGGAATTCATTTCAATACAATAGCTACCCCGATTATAGGAATATAAAAATTAATCCATATACTTTAGGAGATTTAGTAAAACAAAATGAAAAGCTTTTTTTTGCAAGGGATTTAGTAAATCAAATTACTAATCATGAAAATCAAGAAATTGCTACTCATACTTTTTCACATTATTATTGTCAGGAAGATGGTTCTAGTGTTGAGACATTTGAAAATGACATTAATAGTTCAATCAATATATCCTCTGAATTAAATATTGAGTTAAAAAGTATTGTTTTTCCAAGAAATCAAGTCAATGAAAGTTATTTTGATGTTTTAAAAAAGAATAATATTTGTGTTTATAGAGGAAATTTAGATACATTTTTGTACCGAAATGGTCACACGCCTTCATATGGAATGATTGGTAGATCTCTGAGATTTGTTGACTCAATTTTTCCTTTATCAAAAACTTTAAATTCTAAACCATCAATCATTTGTGACTTAATCAATGTACCTGCAAGTTTATTTTTAAGGCCATATAATAAAAATTTAAAAATTCTTGAATTGACAAAGTTGAAAAGAATTAAAAATGCAATGCTTGAAGCAGCCATTAAAGATGAAATATTCCATTTATGGTGGCATCCACATAATTTTGGAATAAATTTTCTTGAAAATTTTTATATCTTAGAGGAAATATTAAAATACTTTACATATTTAAATCATAAATATGGAATGCAGTCTTATAACATGAGAAATTTTCAAAACCCAGGTAAATTGTGAAAATTTTATTGATAGTAAGTGACTCCGATACGTCTTGGTACTTAATAAATAAATTAAGTAAAAGTTATGATAATTTAGTTATAGCGATCGAAAAAAAATTTTCGATTTATTTTTTTTTAAAAAAGAGACTTAAAAATAATGGTTTATTTAGAGTTTTAGGGCAAATAGCATTCAAATTATTTTCAGTTATATTAATTTTATTTTATAAAAAAAAAATTAATGTTTTAAAAGATAAATACCAACTTTTGGATAATAAGAACGTAAATATAATAAGAAAATTTTTTTCTTCAATAAATTCAAATGATTGTATTAAATGGTTAAAAGAAGAAAAACCAGACATTGTGATTATTAACGGTACCAGGATTGTGTCTAAAGAAACAATTAACTGTTGTAATGCCTTTTTTTTAAATATTCATTGTGGAATTACTCCCGAATACAGAGGAATTCATGGTGCTTATTGGGCAAATGTAAATAAAGACTTAGAAAATATTGGTGTTACTGTTCATTTAGTTGATAAAGGAATTGATACTGGCCAGATACTTTATCAGAAAACAATAGATGTAGACGAAAGTGATAATATTTTTACGTATCCAATTAAACAATATAATCTTGGCATTGCATTAGTGATAAAAGCAATTGAAGATATTTCTAATGATAAAGTTGAATTCATTCAGAAAAATAATTTAAAATCTAGATTATGGGAACATCCCACAATATTAGAATATATTAAAAATTGGTATTTTTTGGGAATAAATTAAATTTTTAAGCGAAAATAAAAAATATTTATGAAAAAAATACTTCATATATGTAATACAAGTTTTTACTTAAGAAATTTTTTAAAAACCCACATAGATAATCTAGTTGAAAATAATTATGAGGTTCATGTATTATGTGATATTGGCAGAAAAAAATTTAATTTTAATAAAAAGGTACATCTTCACGATATAACTTTTCCAAGGAAAGTCTCACCAATAGAATTCTTAAGTACTATCATAAAAACAAATAAAATAATAAAGAGATTCAATTTTGATTGTGTGATTAGCCATAATAGAAATTCAAGTATTGTTGGCAGAATTGCAACTTTTTTCTCCCAAGTTCCACAAAATATATATTTTGCGCATGGTTTTTATTTTCATGATAATCAAAATCTATTTTCGTATTTTATATCTATTCAAATAGAGCGCTTATTAGAAATAATCACTTCTCATACTATTAGTCAATCTTTAGAAGATATGAATTTAATGATTAATAAAAAATATATTATTAATAAAAAAATTACGCACGTGGGTAATGGTATCGATAATTTAAAATTTAAACCAGCTTCTAATAAATTAGATCTTAGAGAAAAGATCGGATTACCAAAGAATAGCTTCATTATAATTGGAATTGGAAGGTTAGTAAAAGATAAGGGCTTTCAGGATTTAATTGAAGCTTTCGAAAGAATAAGTAAAAATGAAAAAAATTGTTATTTATTAATTATCGGAGGCAATATTAGTCAGGATATTTCAAAATATGAGAGAAAAATTATTAAAAAGATAAATAATCTAAATATAAATGATCAAGTTATTTTGACTGGTATGATAGATAATGTAGAGGATTATCTTAATTGTTCTGATGTTTACGTTCTTTCTTCGTACAGGGAGGGTATTTCACGAAGTATGCTCGAGGCTATGAGCTGTAAAATTCCTGTAATTTCAACTAATGTACGTGGTAGCAGAGAAGTAATAAAAAATAATAAAAATGGACTTTTATATGAAAAATCCAATATTAATCAGCTTTACTCAGCAATTATTAAACTTAAAAATAATAAGAATCTAGTATCAAAATTAACAACTAATGCTTTTAATGTGTTATCTAGTTTTTATACTGAAAACTTGTATAATACAAGACAGCTCAAAATTATAGAAAAATTAATTAAATAGATCAAATGTCAAAAAAAAATACTCAAGCAGTTAAATCTTTTTTTGATGGTTATGCATCAGGATTCTATTCAATTTACAAAGAGGAACAAAAAAATCCAATTAAAAGATTTTTAGATAGAACTGTAAGATACAGTATGTTCCATCGTTTCCAAAAAGTTTCTGAGATTATAGAAAAGTCTAATTCCAGAGATGTACTAGATGCGGGGTGCGGTCCTGGATGGCACGATATTTTATTAGCAAAAACTTTAAATATAAATATTACTGGAATAGATATTGCTCCAGAGATGATTAAAATTTCAGAGACTGAGAGTAAAAAAAGAAATTTAGAAACAAAATTAAATTTCATCACTGCAGATTTACTTGAATACAATTTTGATCAAAAATTTGATGCTATATTTGCGCTTGGAGTAGTTGAGTATTTTGATGACCCTATTGACTTATTAAAAAAGATGAAGAAGATATGTACAAATAAAATTTTATTTAGTGTACCAGTTCTTAATCATTGGCTTACTACCCAAAGAAAAATAAGATACAAGATACGAAAATGTCCATTATGGTTTTACGATGAGAAAAAGATAGATAATTTAATGTCTCAAATTCCATTTGTTAATTACAAAATTCATAAAATTGATAGAGATTATTTAGTTGAGATTTCAGTCTAAGTTCAAGAGTATATTTTCATATGAACATTTTAACTTTTGATATCGAAGAATGGTTTCACATAAAATTTGATGTTGATTTCTTAGATGATACCAGAATTGATAAATATGAAAATCGAATTGATAATAATGTCGAATATATTTTAGATACTCTTGAAAATTATAAACTTAAAGCAACTTTCTTTTGCCTAGGATGGGTAGCAAGAAAGTATCCTCATATATTAAAAGAAATAGATAGAAGAGGACACGAAATAGGGTCACACTCTAATTCACATAAGCTAGCATATCATCAATCTAGAAATGAATTTTCGGAAGATTTGAATATTTCTATTCAATCAATTGAACAGATTGTAGGAAAAAAAGTTATACTCTACAGAGCCCCAAGCTTTAGTATAAATAATCTTAACTCTTGGGCTTTCGAAGAAATGTCAGACCAAGGTATCTTGATTGATTGTTCGATTTTTCCGGCTAAGAGAAAGATAGGTGGTTATGAAAATTATTCCTCTGTATATCCTAGCAAAATATTAACAAAAAAGAATCAAGAAATAAAAGAATTTCCAATAAATACATACAAGATAATGAGTAAAAAAATTATTTTTTCTGGCGGGGGTTACTTTAGAATATTGCCATATTATATTTTACAGAAAATGATGAAAAGTTCAGATTACGTAATGACATATTTTCATCCTAGAGATTTTGATCCAAGTCAGCCAATTTTAGATGATATATCGTTAATAAGATATTTTAAATCTTATGTAGGCTTATCAAGTTCAAGAAAAAAATTTGAAAGATTATTCAATGATTTTAAATTTATAAGTGTTAGTGAAGCTTGTGATAAAATAGATTGGTCAAATGTTACAACACATGAACTATAGTGCTTTAACAATAAATATATTGCTTATGTATAAATTTAAATGAATATATTAATCACTGGGGCAACTGGATTTATTGGAAAAAAATTTTTAAATGCAATTAATAAAGCTAATTATAATATAACTCTACTTTCTAGAAAAAAAGTTAATCACTTTAAAACATTCATTTGTGATCTTAGTGAGAACAAAATTCCTTCTGAAGCGTTCAAGAATATTGATATTGTGTTTCATTTAGCCGGTTATGCTCATGATATCAAAAATAAAAAAAATGAAAAATACTTTAATGAAAAAATAAATTTCAAAGCTAGTATTAATATTATCGATAAATCTCTCACGTCTGGGGTTAAAAAATTTGTATATATAAGTAGTACCAAAGCGCAAGATATTAAGATAAGTGATAACATTAAGGATCAAAAAAATAATAAGGTATCTAAAAACTATTATGGAATAAGTAAAAAAAAAGTTGAAAATTATCTTTGTAAAAAATGTTCAATAAGCCCAATGAAATATTTAATAATAAGACCAGCATTAGTTTATGGTCCTGGTGTGAAAGGAAACCTTGAAACGTTATTAAATATTTTTAATCAATATTGGTTTCCACCATTACCAAAAACAGGTAATTGTAAATCAATGGTTCATGTAGATGATCTAATCGACTCAATCAAATTTTTAGTAAATAATGAGAAGTATAATAATGATATTTATACAATAACTGATGGCGAGTGTTATTCAGCAAGAGACATTTATGAAATATTATGTACTGCTCTAAATAAAAGAATATTCAAAATAGGTATACCAATGAATCTATTAAAACTAGTAGCCTTTATTATTCCAGGTTTATCAGAAAAAATGAACAAAATGTTTGCAGATGAATTTTATTCTTCTGAAAAAATTGAAAAAGCTGGCTTCATCGCACAAAAAAAATTAATTAATATTAATAATTCAAAATATTGAAGAGAATATGTTTAAAAGATTATTTGATATATTATTCTCAATCATCTCGTTGTTAATAATATTTTTCCCTTTATTAATAATTTCTGTGACAGTTTTTTTATCATCAAAGGGACCAATTCTACACTGGTCAAAGAGAGTTGGCAAAGATGGAATTTTTTTTTTAATGCCCAAGTTTAGAACTATGGTTATGAATGCTCCAAATTTATCAAGTAATGAGATGCAAAATCCAGATCGATATATAACATTCATTGGTGGTTTTCTTCGAAGATATAGTCTAGATGAATTACCTCAGCTTTTTTGTATTCTAATAGGAGATATGAGCTTTGTAGGTCCCAGGCCTGCTTTATATAGTCAATCTGAACTAATTTATTTAAGAAAAAAAAATAATATAGATAGAGTATTACCTGGTCTTACTGGATGGGCACAAGTTAATGGTAGAGATAATTTAAGTATAAAAGAAAAAGTTATTTTGGATACATTTTATATAAATAACAAATCAATATTTTTAGATATTCTAATATTGTATAAGACTATTTTCGCAGTTTTAAAAAAATCTAACGTATTGCATTAAGATAAATAATCAAATTAAATTAATTAAGAAATTTTTGAAGCATTAAAATTAAAAAAAATTATATAATGAGTATGAGATGACTAAATTATACATACTATACAAAGAATTAATGACAATTATTTTAATATATTTATTAATAAATTATTGAATATTTCTCTATAACTAATAATCACAATGACTAATTTTTTAAATATTATATTAATGCTGCCCCGTTACTCAAAAAAAATTATTGCACTTATAACTGACATAAGTTTATGTGTTTTGTGTACTTGGCTTGCCTTTACCTTAAGATTTGAGCAATTAATTCTATTTAAAAACTTAAATTTTTATCCAGTATATATATCCATAATTTTTGCCATACCAATATTCTGGTTATTTGGGCTATATAAAACTATCTTTCGATTTACTAGTTTATCAATTATTATTAATGTTTTAATCTCTACAACTGTATATGGATTACTTTATTTCATAATTATAGGGGTTTATGGTATTCAAGGAACACCAAGGTCTATTGGTGTTTTGCAGCCAATACTATTATCTTTAGCGGTGATTTGTTCGAGATTAGCAATATCATATATATTAAATAGTAAATATCGCCCCGAAAAGAATTCTAACAAAAAAAATATTTTAATTTATGGAGCAGGCCAAGCAGGAAGACAATTGGCACGCACTCTGAAGAGTAGTTCGGAATACAGAATAGTTGGCTTTTTAGATGATAACGATCAGTTGGACAAGCAAGTCATATTAGGTCATACTATTTATTCTTCAAATAGGTTAGAAAGATTAGTTTTAACTAAAAGTATTAACTTAGTATTCCTTGCGTTACCATCAATTAATAAAATTCAAAAAAATAAAATTATTGAAAAATTAAATCTATACAAATTAAATATTAAAACACTGCCAAACTTATCAGATATTATAGATGGTAAAGTATCTATATCTGATATTAGAGATTTTAATATTGATGATTTGCTTAATCGAGACCAAGTTGAACCAGATATTATGCTATTAAATCAAAATATAAAATCTAAAGTAGTGCTTGTAACTGGCGCCGGTGGATCGATTGGCTCTGAATTATGTCGCCAAATTGTAAAATTAAAACCTAATAAATTATTGCTTCTAGAAATGAATGAATTTTCTCTCTATAAAATCCACGAAGAATTAACTACTATAAATAATAATTTCAAAATTATTCCAATACTCATTAATGTACAAGATCAAGAAAAACTAGAGTTAATTTGTGAAACCTTCAAAATAGAAACAATATACCATGCTGCGGCTTATAAGCATGTATCTTTAGTTGAAGAAAATGTTTGTGAAGGAGTTAAGAATAATGTGTTTGGTACTTTAGCCGTTGCAAAAGCGTCTGTAGAAAAGAAAGTTTCAAATGTTGTTCTTATATCAAGCGATAAAGCAGTGAGACCAACAAATATTATGGGAGCTTCTAAGAGACTTTCAGAACTCTGTATGCAGGGTATTTATAACCAACATAAAAATATTAATACTAATTTTTCAATCGTGCGATTTGGTAATGTATTAGAATCATCTGGATCAGTTATTCCAAAATTTAAAAATCAAATAAAAGAGGGGGGTCCAGTCACTTTAACTCATGAAGATGTCACACGTTATTTTATGACTGTCACCGAGGCAGCTCAATTAGTTATACAAGCAGGTGCTATGGGAAAATCTTCAGAAGTATTTGTGCTTGATATGGGCAAAAGTGTAAAAATAAAAGATTTAGTTGAAAAAATAGTCAAGTTATCTGGTCTTACCGTTAAAAATAATAAAAATCCAGAGGGTGATATTGAAATTAAAATAACTGGCCTTAGACCAGGAGAAAAACTATATGAAGAATTGTTAATTGGAGAAAATCCACAAGGTACTAGTCATCCAAAAATAAAAAAAGCTATCGATCCTTACATCCCTTTTGATCAATTAGAGTTAGATTTAAAAAATTTAAAGACTTTACTAGATGACAATAAAGTATTCGAGATAAAAAATTTATTGTCTAAATTATTAAAATTATACAAATCTAATACTGATATCGTTGATAAAATATATGTTGAAAAAATATCTAATAAAAACTTATAAAAAGTTTTTAAATGAAAAAAATAAAGTAAGCTTATTAATTACGAATTGCTGTCCAAACTATTAAATGCAAAGATTACTGTTATGAAAATTGTATTATCATTTAAATATTATAACCCTACTATTTATGATTTTAGTAATTAAATCAGTGATAGTGATAAACGTTTTGAAGAGTCAATAATGAATTGTACACACTCTAAATAGATGAAAAAAAATATAATTTTTATCAGTTCCTGGCTAATATATTTTTTACCATTAGCATTGCTAACAGGACCTTTTTTACCTGACTTATCTATTTGCTTAATTGGAATATTTGTCACTGCCTTAATTATCAAAGAAAAGAAGTACATTTATTTCAATAATAATTATTTTATTTTTTTCTTACTTTTTTGTATTTATTTAATAGTTAGGTCTCTTTTTGCTAAATCTACTATGCTGTCTCTAGAAAGTTCCTTGTTTTATTTTAGATTTGGTTTATTTGCTATTTGCGTTTGGTATTTAATTGAAAATAATAATAAATTAATTAAAAATTTTTCAATTTTTCTCTTAGTGATATTTATGTTTACCCTCATTGATGGCTATTATCAGTATTTTAATGAGACAAGTCTATTCGGCTTTCATTGGCCAGGAACAAGACTAACTTTACCTTTAGATAGTAAAGCTATACTAGGAGGATATCTTTCAAGACTATTTCCACTACTTTTGGCTGTTTTAATTTATAGTTTTGATTTAAAAAAAACTTATGTTTTGATAATTCTCTTAATTTTAATTCTTATAGATATTTTAATTTTTGTTTCAGGTGAAAGAACTGCATTAGCTTTGTTATTTTTATCTACAGTATTTATAATTTTTTTTCTTTCAAAATATAAAAGAATTAGAATTTTTACTTTTTTAGTTTCACTTGTATTAATGTCTTTAATAGCAATTTACAATCCAAGTATTAAGCAAATAAATATAGATCAAACCATTAGTCAGATATCTGGAGATAAATCAAATAATATCTTTATTTTTAGTAAAGTTCATCAAGGCTACATAGTAGGATCTTGGAAAATGTTTATTGATAATCCATTATTTGGACAAGGTCCAAAAATGTTTAGAGTTTTATGCGATGACATTCAGTTTAATCAAAACGATGATATTGATGCATGTTCTACCCATCCCCATAATTCATATGCTCAGCTAATAGCTGAAACTGGTATATTGGGACTTATATTCGTATTAATTTTTTATTTTAAAATGATAAAACTAGTTTTTATTCACTGTGTAGACTATATAAAAAAAAGAGAATTATTACTGTCTGACTATCAAATATGCTTGATTGCTTGTTTTATGGTGACTTTATGGCCTTTTATTCCATCCCAAAATTTTTTCGGCAATTGGATAAATATCATATATTACCTACCAGTAGGATTTTTTCTTCATTCTATTCACAATAAGAAAAATAGTTGATTTTAAGATAATTTTTTACCGGATGATATCTTGATTAAACATGTGAGATTAAATAACCTGGTGCATCAAAAAGTTTTATAGTTATGTGGAAAGTAAAAAAATCCAAAGTTCATGGAACTGGTGTATTTGCTAATACTAATATTCAAAAAAATGTAAAGATCATTCAATATATAGGTAAAAAAATAACTAAGTCCGAGGGTGATCGAAGATCCGCTGAAAGAATAAAAAAATATTTAAATAAAAAAAATGAAGGGTCAGTCTATATTTTTGAGCTTAATAAAAAATATGACATTGACGGTTCGCCATTATACAATAAAGCAAGGTATATTAATCATTCTTGTAATCCTAATTGTGAAGTTGATATAATTAATAATCAAATATGGATCTCTTCTATTAAAAAAATAAAAAAAGGAGCTGAACTTAATTATGATTATGGTTATGAATTTGACAAAGACGATTATATAGATCATATTTGTAAATGTGGTTCTAAAAATTGCATAGGTTATATTATTTCTTCAGATGATTGGCCAAAATATAAAAAATTTTTGAAAAAGAAAAATAAGAAACTTAGTAAAAAAAATAAATGAGCGAATTAAAAATTAACTTAAGGGAAGCAATAAATTTTTATAGAGAGAATTTAGGTAATTTTATTATTTATTCTTTAGTTCCTCTATTGATGGGTCTTGCAATTATTTTTTTTTATAAGCCATTAACTTACACTGATCAAAAAATATATACTTTTAATATTCTTATAGAGGATCCGGTATTAATAGAAAATATAAATGAAGACTATTTCTTTAGCGCAAGAAATTTAAAAGAGACAATAAGCCGTTCTAATTTATCTGAAGAGATTTCACTTGATGCTGACTTTATAAATTCATTTAAAATTGTCAGTGGTCACAGTGATTTAAATACTCTAACAGATTTTTATCTAGAAAGCGATTTAGAGGCCCTTACGCAATCATTGTACTATAAACCTGCGGAAATAGATCAATTTCTCAACAATTTAATTTCTAAGGGCAATAGGTTTCGTGCAATTACTTATGATAAAAAGAATTTGGAAGTTGGAGCTGCACAAATTAAAGTAATGATGGCTAATCTTATTGATGTAATTAATGAGAGTATTTCACGTGATTATGATGCAGGAAATATTAACTTAAAAGTAATACAAAATATTGATATAAGTTCTCCTTTATCGTCAATAGATGTAAATCAAATTAATAATCGCTTATTGCTTATCAGAGAGTACATCGACATACTATCAAATCAATACTCTAGTTTTGCCCCTGACATTAATCTGCAAATTTTATTAAGTAATTTGGATACTAATGAGGAACTTTTTAATTATATCATACAAGAGAGTGAATTTCACAAAAGTATCATGAAAAAGCAGATAAATCTAGATGTTGAAGCACTAGATAAAAGAATTTTAAAATTGGAAGATAAACTTAATTATCTACAAGGTGATAAGCCAACCGATAAACAACTAAGTAGCAATTCTTCAAATGATGTTGGGTCTTTAAATGCAGACGCCTCATTTATTGATAGAATTATTTCTTTAAGTAGTCTGGCGAGTAGTCAAGAAAAACAATTTCTTTACATAAATGAGATATCAGCACTTGAAATTAAGAAGATTTCCTTAGAGAGCAGGTTAAGTAATTTAGAACTTCAGTCAAGTTTTGAGCTTTCTTTTGATGAAGCTAAGACTTATTTATTTAATTCATTAAATGATACTTCAGAACAAATAAATGAGTATATTCAAATTGTTAAAGATACTAAAAAAACTTCATTAATTGTGCCTTTATCATTAAATAGTCCATCGGGATATATTGATAATATTATTATGCCAATTATTATGATTTTATTTGGTTCGTTGTTTTTTAGTTTTGCAATTCTTACTATAAAATTTGGACTTAAGTAATTTTATTACCAAATGAGTAATGTTTTTATAGACTTAAGTTTTGAATAATTTTATTTATTTGGCTTTGCCTCATATTGGACCTTTTCATTTGTTCCTGAGTTCTTTCGTAGAAACATTGTGGACAATGAACTCCTTTTTTATAAAATTTAGAATTAAGATCCTTTTTGCCTATCGGTCTTCTGCATCCATAACACTGAAAATAATCTCCCTTTTTTAAGTATTTATTTACTGATACTCTTTCATCAAAAACAAAACACTCGCCGATCCAATTTTTATTAGTTTTATTTTTTTTTGTAGACAGATAATTTAAGATTCCACCTTCGAGTTGAAATACGTTCTTATAACCAGAAGACTTTAAATATAAGGATGCTTTTTCACATCTAATTCCCCCAGTACAATACATAGCTATTTTTTGATTTTTTTTTATATTTAAACTACTGAATTTTTTTGGGAATTCCCTAAAAGATTTTGTAAAAGGATTAATTGAATTTTTGAACTTTCCAATTGAAATTTCATAAATATTTCTTACGTCTATTA
>CABZHO010000002.1 GCA_902525595.1 uncultured Pelagibacteraceae bacterium
GACATCTACTGATGAAATTAAAATCGGAGTAATTCTTGGATTTACCGGACCTATTGAGTCATTAACACCTACAATGGCAAGTTCAGCTGAACTCGCTATGAAAGAAGCAAGTGACTCCGGATTACTTTTAGGTGGAGCAACTGCAAGTGTGGTACGTGCTGACTCAACTTGTGTTGATGCAGGCGCAGCAACTTCAGCTGCTGAGCGATTGGTGACTTCAGATAATGTTGCAGCAATAATGGGTGCAGATTGTTCAGGGGTTACAACAGCAATTGCAAACAATGTAGCTGTACCTAATGGAGTAACAATGATTTCTCCATCAGCTACTTCGCCAGCATTAACTGATATCGATGATAAAGGTTACTTTTTTAGAACTGCACCTTCAGATGCAAGACAAGGACAAGTCTTAGCGCAAGTCGTAATGGACAGAGGTATCAGTGAGTTAGCTGTTACTTATACTAATAATGACTACGGTAAGGGTCTTTCTGATAGTTTTGTAAATGCATTTAAAGCCATGGGCGGATCTGTCACTACTGAAGTGCCTCATGAGGATGGTAAAGGTGATTACTCAGCAGAGGTATCAACGCTATCAGCATCTGGGGCTAAGGAAGTTGCCGTTCTTGGATACGTTGACCAAGGCGGACGTGGCATCATTCAGAATTCCATAGAAACAGGAGCATTTTCAAGATTTATTCTTGCTGATGGAATGATCGGCGATAGTTTAATTGAAAATGTTGATGGTGATTTAACGGGAACTTTTGGAACGTTACCTGGTTCTGAGTCAGAAGGGGCAAACATGTTTAAATCAATTGCTTCATCAAATGGTATTCCAGGCGATGGACCGTTTGAACCTGAATCATATGACGCTGCTGCCTTAATATTGCTCGCTATACAGGCAGGTAATTCTGCTGACAGGTCTTCAATTGCTCAAAATGTAATGGGCGTTGCAAACGCTCCTGGGACTGAAATTTTTCCAGGCGAGTTAGGTAAAGCATTACAAATCTTGAAAGATGGAGGTCAAGTTAACTATCAAGGCGCAACAAATGTTGAGTTCTCTGAGGTTGGTGAAGCTTCTGGTTCCTATAAAGAGCTTGAAATTGGTAACGGTAAGTTTAATACAGTTACAGTTCGTTAAGATCTTTGTATTTTAATTAATAGGGGCTGATTTTAGCCCCTATTTTTTTTGAATTTTCTCTGGAATTACCCCTTTTGGCATGAATCTAAGTGCTAATAAAAGTAAAAGCCCCATAATAAACAACCTAAGATGAGCTGCACTTCCCAATAAATGAATCCTAAGAGGGTTGTCATATTCAAGCCCGCCAGCCAACATATTCACAAAACCAATTGATAATGGTTCTGCTTCAATCCAAATAAACCAAATAAAAAATCCACCAAAAATCGATCCCAAATTATTTCCAGAGCCACCGATTATAACCATTAACCAGATAATAAATGTAAATCTTAAGGGACGATAAGATCCAGG
This sequence comes from uncultured Pelagibacteraceae bacterium, assembly GCA_902525595.1. Taxonomy (GTDB): domain Bacteria; phylum Pseudomonadota; class Alphaproteobacteria; order Pelagibacterales; family AG-422-B15; genus CACNXQ01. The sequence continues at coordinate 1,484 of CABZHO010000002.1, forward strand.
TGTAAATTGGCCATCTAAGGTAGTTAGCATCGCTCCTGCTATACCAATTATTGCTGAGCCAATTATGAAAATTTGTAAATGTTGTAAAAAAATATTTTTACCCATAGCACTAGCTGCTTCTTCGTTGTCCCTAATCGCCCTTAGCATTCTTCCCCATGGGGAATTTAAAGCAAGCTGACTAAGATAAAAGATCAACAAAAGAACAGAAAAGAATAATCCTGCATAACATAGTTTTACAAAAATTCCTGAACTACTAATAACAAGATCATTTAGTACATCCTGTCTCGACGTTAGAGAGTTTATAGCTTCTAATTTAGAAAAATTTATACTCTCAATCAAATTAAGAAACCATTGAGATTCTTGAAGTTCAATTTCATATGGAACTGGTCTATCTAACCCAGAAACATTTTTAACTCCTCGAGATAACCAATCTTCATGTTTGACTACTGCTATTACAATTTCGGAAATTCCAAGTGTAGCGATAGCTAAATAGTCTGACCGTAAACGAAGCGTAATTTTTCCTATTACCCATGCAACAAGTCCAGCAACCACTGCAGCAATTAACCAAGAAAAAATAATTGGCAAACCTAGACCACCAAGAAAACCTGTTTTAGCAGGATCAATTGACTCTATTATATTTATTGATGGACCATAAAAATTGTTAATACCAATTAAACCAAAAAAAATTATTAAGATTATAAGAGTATTTCTTATTTGCTTATTTTCGATATTTCTAAAAACAAACAAGAGCGCTGTAATTGATAAGATAAAAATTATTGTGCTAATTATAATTCCAACACCAGCTTTATCCCATGCTTCATATATTGGGTCATGTGAAACTAATACAGCTGTAAGACCTCCAAGTGCAGTAAAACCCATCACTCCAGCGTTAAACAAACCCCCATATCCCCATTGTAAATTAACTCCAATTGCCATTATTGAAGAGATAATACAGAGATTTATAATACTCAGAGATACAGACCATGACTGTGTAAAACCTACAATTGCCAGTAAAATTCCCATAACCGTGAAGGCAATTGGTGCCCTTAACTCATCGTTCATATAATTTTACCTCGTACAATTCCTGTAGGTCTGACTATCAGCACAATCACTAAAATAATAAAAGAGATAGCAAATTTATAATCGGTTGATAGCACTTGCATCAAACCTGAAGGCTCTAGATGTTCTGGCATAAGATATACAAAAAATTTCTTGTAAGCATATGTTAATGTGATTTCAGAGAATGCAATAACATAGCCACCGATAACTGCACCAATTGGTGATCCTATTCCCCCTACAATCGCCGCTGCGAACATTGGTAACAATAAGTTAAAATATGTAAATGGTTTAAAACTTTTATCTAACCCATAAAGAACCCCAGCGGTTGTAATTAAGATTGAAGATATAATCCATGTAACAATTACTATCTTTTCAGGATTAATACCTGATAGAAGTGCTAGGTCCTCATTATTTGAGTATGCTCTCATTGATTTGCCAAGTTTTGTTTTTTGTAAGAAATAAAATAAACTTATCATTGCAATCAGAGCAACAATGACCGTGATTAACTGAGTTGATTTAATTGTTAATCCTTCTTCTAATCCAAAGTAATTTTTAAAATCCAAAGCATGTATTATATACTTTTCACCGTCGAAAAACTTTCTATCATTTGGCCCAATAATAAATCTAACTATTGCCTGTAGGATAAACATTACCCCTACAGAAACGATCATGAGTACAATAGGCTGACTCTTTTGTTTCCGATAAAAACTATAAACTGATCGATCTATTAAAAGACAAAATAAAGCTGTTACTATAATGGCAAAAGGCAGAGCAAGTAATGCTGTTGGAAAAATGCCAGCAGTGATTCCAATGCTCTGAAATAGCCATGCAAATAAAATTGCAGCCATTGTTCCAAATGACATCCAGTCAGCTTGAGCAAAGTTTGAAAATCTTAATACACCATAAACAATTGTTAAACTCAATGTAGCTAATGCAAGTTGGCTTCCATACGATAATGCTGGAACTAATACAAAATTTGCTAACAGAACTATCGCATTAATAAACTCAAAATTTTCCAAATTAACCCCCTAAGAAACTTTTTCTTACTTCTTGGTTTTTTAATAACTCTTGTCCTTCACCACTAAATTTATTCTCTCCACCGACTAAAACATAACCAAAATCTGCGATATTTAGTGCTTGTTTAGCATTTTGTTCGACGATCACAATTGCAACACCTGAGTTCTTAATAGTTATAATTCTCTCAAAAATTTCCTTCATAACAATTGGTGAAACACCTGCTGTTGGCTCATCGAGCATAAGAACCTTAGGCCTTGTCATTAAGGCACGACTGACAGCAACTTGTTGCCTTTGTCCACCTGATAATTCACCAGCAAGCTGATTTCTTTTATCTTTCATTGCTGGAAACAGATTATAAATTTCCCCAATTGTTTCTTGAATATTATCGTCTCTAAGAAATGCACCCATTTCTAAATTTTCTTCAACCGTAAGCTCACTAAATACGTTCATCGTTTGTGGTACAAACGCAATACCAGCTGCTACTCGATCTTGTGGTGATAATTTCGAAATGTCTGAACCATCTAATATCAAATTACCTTCTTTTAAAGAAATCATTCCCAGCATTGCTTTCATTGCAGTTGATTTACCAGCGCCATTTGGACCTACGATTACAACTATCTGACTTTTATCAACTTCAATATCACAACTATGAATAATATCTTCACCACCGTATCCCCCTGTCATATTTGTACAACTTAAGAACTTAGTCATGCATTATCATCTCTGCCTAAATATGCTTCTATAACTTTTTCATTTTTTTTAATTTCTTCAATATTTCCCTCAACGAGAACAGAACCTTCGGTCATAACAATTACCTTATCGCAAAGCTGACTTAAAAAATTCATATCATGCTCAATCATAAAAAATGTATAATTTTTTTCAGTATTTAATTTTTTAATGGTATCTGCGATGTCATTTAATAAAGTTCTATTAACACCTGCTCCAACTTCATCTAGTAAAACTATTTTTGCATCAACCATCATTGTACGGCCTAGTTCTAGTAATTTTTTTTGTCCACCAGACAAATTGCCAGCTAACTCAAACATTAAATGATCTAGTTTTAGAAAATTTATGACTTCGATTGCTTTTTCTCTAATAATTGACTCCTCTTTCTCAATAATTTTTCTTTTAAACCATGTATTAAATATACTTTCACCCGATTGAGATCCTGGAACAACCATTAAATTTTCAAGCACGGTCATATTCGAAAATTCGTGAGCTAATTGAAAAGTTCTTAACACTCCTTCATTAAATAGCTCATGAGATTGAAGCCCTGTGATATTTTTTTCGTCCAGGAATACACTTCCATTTGTGGGCGTAACATTACCAGCTATGATATTGAAAAGTGTGGTTTTGCCAGCGCCATTAGGACCAATTAAGCCAGTAATTTTGCTCTTTTCAATTTTCATAGTTGCATTATTGACCGCTTTAATGCCTCCGAAATTTACCGATAATTGATTAATACTTAACATTCAAAAACTATTAAATTTCCTCTTCACAAACCCTTAGTACTTACTTTGAAGAAACGTGATTAAGGTAAAGTGCAAATAGTATCATAGTGAGTGAAACTAGTACATTCACCCTGATAATTTCATTAAGAAATAAAACTCCCGAAAAATAGGCTATGAGGGGTATCATAAAATTGATTAAAGACAAAAATACAGGGCCTTGAAGTTCAATAATTTTAAAAAATAATAAGTTTGCAATAGCTGTTGCAAATAAGCCTTGGATTATGATGGCTGTTATTGATGGGCTAGTGAAACTCTGAAGCCAAAATGGCTCATAAAAAAATGCAAAAGGACTAATAATAATTGTACTTGTAATAGTTGTTCCAGTTGCAAGAGAAATAAAATTTATTTTAGGCACTAATTTTGAAACAATTGAATTCACACCATAGCAAAGTGCTGCCACTAAAACAAAAACCTGACTGAAAAATTCAATTCTATTATTTCCACCTAATTTAGATAGATTCTCAAAACCAAAAAGTACTATAAGTCCTAGTGCTGCTAAAATAAAACTTAATACTTTAATCAAATTTATATTTTGATCTTTTAAAATTATTGCTGATAAAGCAAGAGTTATCAATGGCATAGGGCTCATTAATACTCCGGCAATGCCAGCATCTATAATTCTCTCTGCATTTGATATTAAATAAAAAGGGATTGCCGAGCCTAATGCTCCAATAGCAATATAAAATATGAGATATGTTCGTGTGAGAATAATTTTATTACGGGTGTATTTCATACAAGCGTATAAAATTATCGATGCCATAAATAGACGACAAAATACATTAGTTATTGGACCAACATCTATAACGGCAATTTTTATAAATAAAAAATTTACTCCCCATATAATAGCAAGTGAAAAAAGCAGTATCCAACTAATAATACTTGGTTGATTTATTTGTTTCATTTAATGTTTGAGAAAGGTATTATTTTAAACTTTCAAAGTAAATGAATAAAAAAATGAGATTATTTGCTCTTTTATTTTTTAGTTTTTTAATCGTATATGGTTGTGCTAGTAAACCTCCTTCCCAGCAGGAAAATATATGTTCTATTTTTGAGCAAAAATCTTCATGGTATAGACTAGCCAATAAATCATCTGAAAAATGGGGAACACCAATACATGTCCAGATGTCAATCTTAAGACAAGAGTCTGCTTTTCAAAATAGAGTGAAACCTGAAAGAACAAAATTGTTAGGCGTTATTCCTTGGACCAGAAAATCAAGTGCGTTTGGTTATACACAGGCAATTGATGCAACTTGGGATTGGTATCGCGATGAGAATGACAAACCACTTGCATCAAGAGTTAATTTTGCTGATGCCATTGATTTTACAGGTTGGTACACCAATAAATCCTATCAAATCAATGGGATCGATAAAGGCGATGCATACAATCAGTATTTGGCTTATCATGAGGGTCATGGGGGTTTCAAAAAGAAATCATATCAAAGTCAAAGTTGGTTAATAGATGTTGCAAAAAAAGTTAAAGTTCGATCAGATAAGTATGAAAACCAATTAGATAATTGTGAACATAAATTTCAAAAAAAATTCTTAGGAATCTTTTAATGATTAAGAATTCTAATATCATAGCCGTAACTATGGGTGATCCTACTGGAGTTGGCACAGAAATTGTGATCAGAGCAAAAATAAAAAAAACAAAAAAACCAAATTTTTTTGTTATTCATGATCCTGATTATGTAAAAAAAATTATAAAAAAAATGAAATCTAAACTAAAAGTTAGAGAGATATGCAGCCCTTCAGAAGTAAACAAATTACCTAAAAATTCTTTAGCAGTCTTGCCAATAAAAATTAGTAAAAGTACACAATTAGGAAAAAAAAATTTATCAAATATTGAATCGATTTTAGAGTCGATAGATCTTGCAGTATCGTTAGCAAAAAAAGGGGAGATTGCAGCTATTGTAACGAATCCAATTAATAAAGATGTAATAGGAAAAAAAGTTAAAAATTTTAAAGGTCATACGGAGTACCTTGCTAAAATGGACAAAAGTAATGACCAATTAATGGTGATGATGAATAAAAATTTGAAAACCATCCCACTAACTACTCATATCCCAATAAATAAAGTCTCTAACAAGATTAATAAAAAAAATATTATTCAGGCAATCATTAATGCTAATAAAAGTTTAATAAAAGATTTTAAAATAAAAAAACCACGAATAGCTGTGACTGCTTTGAATCCACACGCAGGAGATGGGGGGCTTATTGGGGATGATGAAAAAGTAAAAATTAAACCGGCTATTAATTATTGTAAGAAAAAGAATATATTGGTTGAAGGGCCACTACCAGCTGACTCAGCTTTCATAAAAAATAATCAAAATAAGTATGATATTTTTATTTGCATGTTTCACGATCAAGCCTTGATACCTGTCAAGATGATAAGTTTCGATGAGACAGTTAATTATACTGCTGGATTATCATTTGTGAGAACAAGCCCAGACCATGGAACAGGTCTTGATATTGCAAAGAAATTTATTGCATCTCCAAACAGCTTAATTGCAGCTTTGAAGTCAGCTTTAAAAATTGCTGAAACTAGAAGAAAATGACCATATCACTTTATTCTGCATTGTTTATTTTTGCGACCATTATGGTTACAACACCTGGCCCTGCAAACCTATTACTTATGAGCGCCGGAGCTCAGCATGGATTTTATAAGTCGGTACCCTTTGTAATAGGAGTAACTTGTGGGAAATTATTTTTAACAATTGGCTTAGGGATTGGATTTTTAACTCTTTTAAACTCAAATCCTATGCTGGTGAATATTATAAAAATAATTGGCACAGCGTATATATGTTGGCTTTCATGGAAAATACTTTCTTTGAGTTTTCAATCTACAGGTAGTAGTCAAATCGAAAAGGCGCCAAATTTTTTAAATGGTTTAATTGTTCATCCATTAAATCCTAAAGGTTGGGCGATGGTGATAGCTGCTTACACACAGTTTACTTCCTTTGGGAACGCATACACTTCTTCAAATTGGATCTTAGAAGTCATTATTGTAGCGGGCACTTTTTTTTTCATTCAATCAATTTCTCACTCTATATGGTGCTGGTCTGGAAGCTTAATATTTAATTTTTTAAGTAATAAGAATTTAATAAGACAAATTATAGTAACTATTCTTGCAGTGCTAACGATTGGAACAGTTGTTTACAGTAATTTTTTTATTTGATTTTACTCAGACTATTTTTTTCAACAGACTCGCTAAAGCTTGCAAATAATTTTTTTGAAAAATCATCTGTAGTAGCAGAATACTCCGGGTGCCATTGAACCCCATAAAAGTAGCCACTGTAATTTGATAAACTGATAGCTTCAACTGTTTCATCTTTAGCAACACCTTCTATGACCAGATCATTCGCAATTTTATCTATACCTTGAGTATGAAGTGAATTCACTTCTATACTAGGTGTTCCAGCCAACTTTTCAAATTTTCCATTCTCAGTTAAATAAACTTCATGCTGTTTTGAAAATTGAACCTCTGGGTCATCAGACTCAGGACATCTATGATCCATTCTTCCTGGTACATCATGAATATCTGCGTGAAGGGAGCCACCCATTGCAACGTTAACTTCTTGAAAGCCTCTACAAATAGCTAACATAGGAATTTCATTTTTAAATATGAAATCTATCATAGGAAGTACAGTCTTATCTCGATCTAAATCTAAGGGTTTAACTATTTTGTCTTTATTATAAAACTCAGGGTAAACATTTGAAAGACTGCCTGTGAGCATCACTCCATCAAACTTTCTTAAAGTGGTTTTGTAGTCAATTGTTGAACCAAGGGCAGGCAAAATTACGGGTATGCAGCTTGTAGCCTCAGCGACAGCCTTAATATAATTTGTACCAGATGCGTGATATGTTCGATGTAACTCTGCTTTTTCAATTACATCTGCAAATACAGCTACTAGTGGTTTGTTTGGGTTATCCATAAAAAATTAGTTTACTAATATTAGGATAATATCATATAACAGACTTAATGGTTATAAATATTCAAGATAAACAATCACAACATAAGTCAATGTCTGCATGGGATGACATTTTGATGATTGACGATCAACTTTCCAGTGAAGAGAAAATTTTAAAGTCGTCAGTAAGGTCTTATTGTCAGGAAAACCTCTTACCAAGAATTATAGACGACAACAGAAATGAAAATTTCAGTAAGGAGATTTTCAGTGAAATGGGCGAGCTTGGAATTCTAGGTTCCTATCTGCATGGTTATGGATGTGCGGGTACAAATTATGTTTCATATGGTCTTATTGCTCGGGAAATTGAAAATATTGATAGTGCATACAGGTCTATCATGTCAGTTCAAACAAGTCTTGTTATGTTTCCTATTTATCAATTTGGTACTGACGCGCAAAAAGAAGAATATTTACCAAGACTTGCAAAGGGAGAAATTATTGGAAGCTTTGGTCTTACAGAGCCTGATGCAGGAAGTGATCCTGGTGCAATGAAAACCAAAGCGATCAAAGTTCAAGGGGGCTACGAATTGACTGGCACTAAGACATGGATTAGTAATGCACCCTTTGCTGATGTGATAATTGTATGGGCTAAGGATGAAGATAATATGATTAGAGGTTTTATTGTTGATAGAGATTCCAAAGGACTATCAACTCCAAAAATTGAAGGTAAATTATCTTTACGTGCTTCAGCAACTGGTCAAGTTGTTATGGAAAATGTTTTTTGTCCTGAAGAAAAAGTTCTGTCAAATACTTCAGGCTTAGGTGCACCATTTCAATGTCTAAATAGTGCAAGATATGGAATTTCATGGGGTGCTCTTGGTGCAGCAGAATTTTGTTTCGCAACAGCTAGACAGTATGCATTGGACAGAATGATGTTTGGGAAACCAATTGCTGGCACTCAGCTTGTTCAGTCAAAATTAGTTGATATGCAAACAGAAATTGCTTTGGGTCTACAGGCAGCACTTAGAGTTGGACGTCTGATGGATGAAGAGCAGTCGGATAGTAACATGGTAAGTCTCATAAAAAGAAATAACGTTGGAAAAAGTCTCGATATTTGCAGGAGTGCAAGAGATATCCTTGGAGGTAATGGTATTTCAGATGAGTATCATGTAATGAGACATATGGTAAATTTGGAAACCGTTAAGACATATGAAGGTACACACGATGTACATACTTTAATTATGGGAAGAAACTTAACAGGTATACAAGCTTTTAAATAATTATGGCTTATTTAAATCGTACAACAAAGCAATGGCAAGAAATCGATACAGCTCATCATTTGCATCCTTTTACTGATTACAAGTCACTTGCAAAAGAAGGCAGTATCATTGTTACAAAAGCAGATGGTGTCCACCTCACCACTTCAGATGATAAACAATTACTCGATGCCATGTCTGGTTTGTGGTGTGTAAATGTTGGCTATGGAAGAAAGAACCTTGCAGATGTAGCTTATAAACAAATGCAAGAATTACCTTATTATAATTCTTTTTTTAAAACGGCAACACCACCATCAATTGAACTTGCCAGAGAGTTGGCTGCAATTAGTCCGTATGATTTGAATCATGCATTTTTTTCTTCAAGTGGTTCTGAAGCTAACGATACTGTTGTAAGAATGGTTAGGAGATATTGGGATTTAAAAGGTAAGCCTAATAAAAAAACATTTATAAGTCGCGAGTTTGCCTACCACGGAAGTACAATGACTGGGATGAGTTTAGGTGGTATGACCGCGATGCATTCGCAAGGAGACATGATGCCTGGCTTCGAACATGTATTGCCTCCTTATTGGTACAAGTACGGAGGAGATATGTCCCATGACGATTTTGGTATTCATGCAGCTAATAAAATTGAGGAAAAGATAAATGAAATTGGGCCTGATAATATTGCAGCGTTTATAGGTGAACCAATCCAAGGAGCTGGAGGAGTTATTATTCCACCTGATACCTATTGGCCTAGAGTTCAAGAGATCTGTAATCAATACGATATTCTTTTAGTAGTTGATGAAGTTATTTGTGGATTTGGAAGAACCGGAAACTGGTTTGGATCAGATACTTATAATATTAAACCTGACATTATAACCATGGCTAAAGGGATCACGTCTGGATATATTCCATTATCTGGAATAATGATTTGCGATCGAGTTTGTGAAACTCTGATTAACGAAGGTGGAGAATTTTATCACGGCTATACTTATTCGGGACACCCTGTTGCATGTGCTGTAAGCCTTGAAAATTTAAAAATTATTAAAGAAGAGAATCTTATTGAACAATCGCGAAATGTTTCAGTTTACCTTGAACAGCAAATGCGCGAAATTGAAAAACATCCTTTAGTTGGCGAAGTAAGAATGAAAAGTTTTATTGGAGCAGTGGAGCTAGTAAAGAACAAAGAAACTAGAGAAATGTTCGAAGACACTGGTACAGTTGGTACAATTTGCAGGGATTATTGCATTGAAAATGGATTAGTAATGAGAGCTGTCAGAGACGGTATGATTTTCTGTCCTCCTCTTATTTTTAATAATAATCATGTAGACGAACTTTGCGAAAAGCTTAAGACTTCGCTGGATCAAACACTAAACCATATTTTTAAATAAAATTTTACTTGATTGCTAAGTAGTAATCGTAGAATTCAGTATCTCTTTGGTATTCTAATGATTCATAGAGACTTTGAGCATTTTTATTATTAATGGAAGTTGATAACTCGATACTTGTTACGCCTTTTTTTTCAGCAAAACTTTTAGCAGCATTCATCAGCATACGACCAATACCTTTATTCCTATACTCAGACCTCACATATAAGTCGTAGAGTATTATTTTCTTACTCAACTCCAGTGAGTCAAAAGTCATATATAATTGTGTTATGCCCATACATTCTTTTTCATTTTCAATATAAAATATTTGCGCCTCATTATTAATAAGACGTTCGTGAATGTAGTTTTTACAGGCTTCTATGTTTGATTCTTTTTCGTAAAATTGTCTATATAGATTAAATACCTCTCCAATTTTTTCGAAATCATCAGGTTGAGCAATTTTTATTTGTAATTCATCAGACATATATTTTATTTCCAAATTGTTCGGTATATTGATAACACTAAGAAAATAAAAGTAAAAGATGTAACTGTATAGATGAAGCCCATTGGCCCAAATGTATCCATAACTCTTCCACCAATTAAAGGACCAACAAGTGAGCCTACTTCAAAAACCATCACAAGAATTGCAGTAGCACCTGCAACCTGAGACGCACTGTATCTTTCACCTAGCATTGTAAGTGAAATTGCAAAAAGTCCACTCGCAGCACCTCCCCAGACAAAACAGCTCATTGCCATTACATAAAAATTATCTAAATAAATAGCGAATAGAATCGGACAAAAGAACGTAATTAAAACTGATATATTCAATAGCAGTCTTTTATTAAATTTGTCCAGTAATACGCCTATAAGAGGTTGGCACATCACGCCGCCGACAAGTGTAATAGTTACATATTGTAATGCGATCTCTTGAGTAAACTGATTCTTAATCATGAAAATAGGAAAGAAAGATACAAACATTACATCATCCAAACCGCATAAAATTGCTGCTCCAAAAATTGTTGGAGCTGCAATGATTGCTGCGAACACAGGAAGAGACTTTTTATCTGGCAATTTTGGGTCTTCAATCTCAAGCATAATTAGCGGTAAAATAGCGATAAAAGAGAGAGAAGAAATAACAATAAAAGGCAACCAGCCGTCAATTCCAGTTAGGGATAGTACCATCGGGCCACTTGCAAAACCGATGACAAATACTGTGTTATAAATTGTTACTATTTTACCGCGATTTGTATCATCAGCCATAGAAAGCATCCATGTGTCAAATGCGTTCCAAGCAAGAGCTCCAGCAAAACCAATTATGAATCTGATAACAAACCAAGCTGTCAAGCTGTCAAAAATTGGGAATGTAAAATAAAGTATTATTGTAAATATTTGAGCAATGATGACTGATTTTGCTAAACCTATCTTGTGAATAATTATAGGTGTTATTCTCACAAATAATATTACCGCAAGTGGTTGCGCTACTACATTGAGGCCAATTTCAGTGTTACTGTATCCCCGTGCTTCTAAAATTAGTGCAAGTAGAGGAATTAAAGTACCAAGCTTAATACCAATAATTAAGGCGCAGAGAAATAGGACAATATATGTTTTGTAATTTTCACCTAATAGGTTCTGAGCTATTGAATTCATGCAAACCTATCTTCATTTAAATAGATGCTTTTAAAATATTTAAGAACTAAATTTTTACAAAATTCATTAGTATATATTTTTGGATCAAACAATATTCGCTGCCACAAACCATCGACCATGGAGTGATAGGTTTCACTTACTTCTTTTGGTGAAAATTCTTTTTGGTTAGAAATATTATTAATTTCACTTACTAACTTTTCCATTTGTTGAGAATAAATTTCATCTTGTCTTTGACAAATAGTTAAATAAGAGGGTCTAAATTTCACCTCACTGTAAAATGCAATCCATACTGAAATTTTATTTCTGTTGGCAATCTTTGAGCTAAAATCATTTTGAACAATGCGTATTATTCTGTCTATTGGATCAATATTCTTTTCCTCAAATATCTTTTGCCAGGATTTTTTATATTCATCAGATAAATACTGCAGCGAACTTATTAATAAATTATCTTTCGATTTAAATCTAAAGTTTGCATAACCTTGAGAGACTTTCGCTCTTTTTGCTACATGAGCGATCGTCGTATCAGCTAGCCCTCGTTTAGCAATTGTCTCTATAGTTGCGTCAATTAATTTTTGATGATTAACAGAAATCTCAGTTTCACTGCGATGTTCTGAAGTTTTTTTATTAACTAAAGCCTTCATCATATTGAATAAACAATACACAAAGATAACTATTAAAGATAGTTTTGTATTGAATAATCATTCAATTTTTATTATCATGATTCCTAAATACTCTATATTTTATGGCAAAAAATACACATGATGTAATCGTAATTGGCGCTGGTCACAATGGTTTGACCGCCGCTAGTTATATGGCGAAGGCAGGACTTGATGTTCTTGTTTTAGAAAAAAATGAGTGGATTGGAGGTGCTGCTGTTAGTCGAGAGCTCTACCCAGGCTGGAAATATTCTAACTGCTCATATGTGTGCAGTCTATTGAGACCTGAGATCATGCGTGATCTAGAACTTTACAAATATGGTTTGCAAATTATTCCTTATGAAGGCAGCGCAACAATGATGAGAAATGGGGACTACTATGCTCACTATCATGATCATGATATGACTATCAATTCTATCAGAAGACATTCCCACAAAGATGCAGAGGCTTACGAAAGGTACAGTCGTGATGTTTTAAGACAATGTAAAATTATTAAACCTCTTTTAAAAATGACACCACCTGATTTAACTTCTTTTAAACCAAAAGATTTATTTGGTGCCCTGGAGTTTGCTAAACATTTTGCAGCTAAAGACGAATTAGGCGGTCTTGGTGAAAAAGAAATTTATGACACTATTCGATTTTATACAATGAGTATCAGAGACTATCTAGATGAATATTTTGAAAGTGATATTACAAAAGCTCACTTAGCTGGAAGTGCAATTATCGGAACCGCTCTAGGTCCTTGCTCACCTGGCTCTGCTTACGTATTACTACACCATTATATGGGAGAAGTAGATGGTTCTGTTGGAGCATGGGGGTACTCAAGAGGTGGTATGGGCTCCATTACAAAAGCAATGACAGGCTGTCTCAACGCGCACGGCGGTGAAGTAAAACCAGATAATGAAGTTGTTAATGTCATTACTAAAAATGGTCGCGCGATTGGAGTTGCTACTAAAAAGGGCGATGAATATTATGCAAAAAAAATTGTATCTAACTTAGATGTTAAAAGAACTTTTTTAAAAATTACTGAAGAAAGTTCTCTACCTGGCGAATTTGTTGAAAGGGTTAAAAACTTTAAAATAAGAGGATCATCTGGAAAACTAAATATTGCCTTAGACGGTCTTCCTGACTTTCCATGTATTCCAGAAGGTGATCCGGGCGGTGGAGGTGATATGCATTTCACAGAAACTATTGAAGAAATGGAAGGAGCTTATGACGATTGGAAACGAGGCGAATGGTCAAGAAATCCTTATGTAGATATGTGCATTCCCTCAAAAAGCGATCCAACAATGGCAGCTCCAGGAAAGCATTATATGTCTGTCTTTATTCAGTATGTTCCATTCAATCTTGCAAACGGTGGGTGGAATGAAGAAAGAAAACAAGAATTTGGAAGACATATTGTTGATTGTATCTCAGAGTTTTCTCCAAATTTTAAGGATTTAATTAATCATTATGAAGTTCGTACACCATTAGAATTAGATAATGAAGTTGGATTGACTGAAGGAAATATCTTTCAAGGCGAATTAACAATGGATCAACTCATGTTCAATCGACCTGTGCCTGGATATGCACAGTACAGAACACCTCTTAAAAATATGTATATGTGCAGTTCATCTACCCATCCGGGGGGTGGAGTTATGGGCGCACCAGGAGCAAATGCTGCGAGGGAGGTTCTGCTTGATATGAATATCCCTCAAACAGGTAATTATTATTAATGTCAGACAATTACGACGTAATAGTCATTGGCGCAGGTCATAATGGTCTTGTATGTGCTAATATCCTCGCAAAAAAAAATCGTAAAGTTCTTATTTGTGAGGCACGTGAGAATTGTGGGGGACTTGTTGAAGAGAGCATAACCAACTTTGTTCCTCAGATACCACTGAGTGTATCAAGTTCTCTTGGTGGTCTACCAGTAAAGTATAAAGCAAAGTCTACGATTGCACTTTCTGAGTCTGGCCAACATATACAGCTAGTTGGAAATCAACACATAGACCATAAAGTTATTTCTGGTTACTCCACGAAGGATGCAGATAGGTATATAGAATTTCATGACAAAATGTCATCCTTTTCAAAAGCTTTGGGGTCTTTCATGATGGCTTCTCCACCAAGGATCATGAATAATACTTTCTCCGATTATTTTAAATTGTTCAAATTAGGTATGAATGTTCGAATGCTTGGAAAGAAAAAATTTAATGAGTTTGCAAGAATGATAGGATTAAATATAGCAGACGAATTGGAAGACAATTTTGAAAATACTCTTTTGCAAGGCTTAATAGCGCATGATGCAGTACTTGGTTCTAACTTAGGGCCAAGATCGCCCGGTTCATTAATAAATCTCCTTTATCGAATGGCCACCCATGACAATTCAATCTTTGGGGGAATATATGAAATTGATGGTGGTAGTAAAGCTTTTGTAGATACTTTACTTGATATGAGCAATAAAAATAAAGTTGAGATCAAAACTTCTTCATCGGTAAAAAGATGTATTACTGAAAACGATAAAGCAGTAGGAGTTGAACTTCACAACGGTGAAAAAATTTATGCAAAAAAAATTATTTCCAATGCAGATCCAAGATCCACTTATTTTTCTCTTCTTGGAACTGAGAATCTAGATACTGATGTGAAAAGAAGAATCAAACATCACCGATCAAAAGGCAAAGTTGCAAAATTGTCATTAAGTCTTAATAAACTCCCAGAATTTATTAACTGCAATAAGGAAGATTTAGAGAGTAGGATGGTAATTGCACCCTCAATCGATTACATAGAGGAGACATTTAATCCAAGTAAGTTCGATAAACTCTCTATGGAACCCATTTTAGAAATGAAACTAAAAAATTCTGAACAAAGTAACCCTGTCTTAGATATTCAAGTTCAATATGCTTCTTATGGAGCTAAAGAAGGTTGGGACAAAATTAAAGATAATTACATAGATGCAGTTGTAAAATTAATATCTAAATATGCTCCCGATATTGAAAGTTGTATTGAGACTCAAGCAATTGTAACCCCTGATGACATTGAGAAAGATTTTCATGTTACAGGTGGACATTGGCATCACGGAGAAATTCAAATCGATCAACTTTTTATGCTCAGACCAATTCCCGGAGCATCACAGTATAGAACCCACCTTGATGGATTATATATGTGTGGGGCTGGTACTCACCCGGGGGGAGGATTGACAGGAATTCCTGGAAAAAATGCAGCTCAAGTTATTTTGGAGGATTCATAAGTATGACTAATGACTTAAGGTTTACGGCTCTTAAGAAAACTCCCTTTCACTCTAGAACAAGCTTAGCTTCAAGAACAAATAAATATTATAACTGGAACGGATTCACTGTTCCTACAGAGTACTCAACGACTGAACTTGAATACACTGC
Organism: uncultured Pelagibacteraceae bacterium; assembly: GCA_902525595.1. Lineage (GTDB taxonomy): Bacteria > Pseudomonadota > Alphaproteobacteria > Pelagibacterales > AG-422-B15 > CACNXQ01. The sequence goes on from CABZHO010000002.1 coordinate 17,276, forward strand.
TGCAAGAAATGGCACATCAGTAATGGATCTTACACCTATGTGCAAATATATGATTAAAGGCAGTGACGCTAATAGGTTTGTTGATTATCTTGTAACAAGAGATTTATCTCAGATGGAAGACAATACAGTAGCATATATCATTTGGTGTAATGAAGATGGAAAAGTGATGGATGATGGAACAATATTTAAATTTTCAGACTCAAAATTTATGCTTTGTTGCGCAGTTAAGATTTATAATTGGTTACATGATTCTGGTGAAGGCTTTAATGTTACTTTTGAAGACGCAACAGATACAACTGCAGCACTAGCAATCCAAGGACCTACTTCATGTTCAACACTAAAGAACTTTGGGGCAGATGAACTTGAATTATTAAAACCATTCGGAATGAAAGAATTTCATATTAATGGATACGAAGTTTTGATATCGCGAACAGGTTTTACAGGTGATTTAGGATATGAATTGTGGACTGACCCAGCTAATGCTGAAAATATGTGGGATAGCATTATGGAAGCTGGAAAAGAATTAAAGATAAGACCCTTTGGCATGAATGCTCTAGAGATGACAAGAATTGAAGCTGGCTTTATTCAAACTAATACTGATTTTATGGCCGCAGAAGATACATTAAGGCCAGTAAGAATGCGTTCGCCGTATGAAATTGGAATGGGTTGGATGGTTCATCTCAATAAAGAAAGTTATTTTGTGGGCAAACAAGCTTTGAAAAAAGAAAAAGAGAAAGGCAATTCTGAAAGATGTTTGGTGGGTTTAGACATAGATGGCGATAAGCCAGCAGTAGGATCAGTGATCTATAACGAAAAAAAAGAAGATATAGGTATTGTTACAGCTGCAATGTGGTCGCCTACTATGAAAAGAAATGTTGCACTTGCTTCACTAAGGCGTCCATATGGAATTAAGATAAAAGAAAATATTTTTGCAGAAATTTATCACCCAGAGGAATTAGAATATAAAAAAATATGGGCAAAGTGTAAGATTGTTAAAAGACAATTTTTTAGCCCTGAAAGGCGCAACAAAGTACCTGCAGACCTTTATGAATAGTCAAAAATAGCCCGTTTTTTAAAAATTCAATTATTGAACAGCTGTTCAATATAGGATATATTTATAGATATGCCAAAGTCATCATCGATTCCTGATAAAAAAGATCTCCTTAATACTTTAGACGATAGAATTCTATACCCATGGCAGTATCTTGAGTACCGTGGTGAAGACAGTAGAACTATTATTGATAAGTCTAAAGGTATTTATCTTTACGATCAAACAGGAAGACAGCTTATTGATGGTCCTGGAGGAATGTGGAATGTTAATGTGGGACACGGTGTAAAGGAAATTGCTGATGCTGTTTATAATCAGATTACAAAAATGCCTTATGCTAGTCCATTTACTGAGTCTACTGAGATAGCATATAACTATGCATCAAGACTTGTTAAATATGCACCAGGTGATCTTAAAAGGGTTTTCTTCACTTCTGGAGGTTCTTCAGCGGTTGATTCTGCATTAAGATTTGTAATGTTTTATAATAATGTTAGAGGATTAAGAGATAAGAAACAAATTATTTCACGCCACGATGCATATCATGGAAGCACATTTTTAGGAGCTTCATGTTCAGGTAAAGAAAGGGATAAAAATAATTTTGATTTTGCAGATAACTTAGTTCATCATTTGTCTGCGCCCAATCCATTTAAGAAACCAGATGATTTAAGCGATGAAGAATTCTGTGATCTAAAAGTTAGAGAGTTAGAAAATAAAATTTTAGAGCTTGGCCAAGATAAGGTCGCAGCATTTATCGCAGAGCCAATCCTGGCATCAGGAGGGGTAATTGTTCCTCCTAAGGGGTATCATAAAAAGACACGAGAGATCTGTACTAAGTATGATGTTATTTATATCTCTGATGAAATAGTAACTGGTTTTGGGAGGTTAGGTCATATATTTGCCTCGGAAAACTATTTTGATTTAAAACCTGATATCATACTTTTGGCAAAAGGTATTACTTCGGGTTATGTTCCTTGCGGGGCAGTTGTTATCTCTGAAAAGCTTATGTCTCAACTTGATAATAAAGAAAAAGTTATATTTTCTAATGGATTTACTGACTCAGGTCACCCAGTGAGTATGGCGGCTGCAACAGCAACTCTTGATTATATTGAAAAAAATAACCTGTTGGAGCATGTGCAAGAAGTTGGCCCATATTTTCAATCTAAACTAAGTGAGTTAATTGATTTACCTATTGTTGGTGATGTGCGTGGGGAGGGATTAATGGCAGCTGTTGAATGCGTTATAAGTAAAGAAAAAAAGGATCCTCTCAATTTACAGTATGAAATCGCTTCTCGCATCAATTCACATTGTCAAAATCTTGGTCTAATTGTCAGGCCATTATTTAATACTTGTGTTATGTCTCCTTCATTGATCATCACTAAGGAACAAATAGATGATCTTGTGAGTATACTCAGAAAAGGAATTGAGTTAGCAACTGACGATATCAAGAAAGAAGGCCTTTGGTCTGCAACATAAATAAATGCTTGAGTTTAACCATCTGCTAAAAAATTATCAGGAGGGTAAAACTTTACCTCAAGACTTTTACACAAACTCGAATATTTTCTCCGAAGAAATGAAGCGTATTTATTTCAAACAGTGGTTGATGGTAGATCATATTAGTCGTATTCCAAACCCGGGTGATTATTTTGTTTTTGATGCAGAAAAAGAATCCGTCATAGTTATTAGAGGAAGAGACAATAAAGTAAGAGCTTTTTATAATGTTTGCACTCATAGAGGATCAAGAATTTGTTTAGATGAAGAGGGTTCAAAAAAACTTTTAGTGTGCCCTTATCATGCTTGGAGTTTTTCAGCAGAAGGCGAACTTAAAGCTGCACGCTTTATGCCAGAGGACTTTAAAAAAGAAGAGTGGGGTCTTAGAGAGTGTCGTCTTAGCATTTACGAAGGAATAATATTTATAAATTTATCTTTAGACGAACCGATGAATTTTGACGAATTTATTGAGCCCTTAAAAGAAATGATGGAGTTTCACCAGACAAGTAAGTCGAAGATTGCAATAAGAAAGAAATATCCCACTCATGCAAATTTTAAATTGGTTCTTGAAAATTTTCAGGAGTGCTATCACTGTCCCACAGCACATCCTGAGCTTTGCGCTGTACAGGACAAAGACTGGGTTGTCGCCATGGGAGCTGGAATTGGTACTGCACCACAAAAAGAGACTGATGAATATTTAAATAAAATTAAACCTTGGGTAGAGGAATGTAAAAAAAATGGAGTCCCGTCAGAGGTTTATCTTGAAACAGAAGAAGGATTAAAAAAAGGATTAAACAGATATATTGATAGAACACCAATCGGGAATGGAAACTTGTCACAAACCAAAAACGGAAAACCAGCTTCTTCTCTTATGGGACGATTTAAAGATTTTGATGGTGGACTTACCCAAGTAAGCTTTAATCCGTTTGGCTGTTGTTATTTTACAAATGATTTTGGAGTTATGTTTATTTTTAAACCGATCTCACTCCAAGAGTCTGAAGTGGAGCTTATATGGCTTGTAAATGAAGAAGCTAAGGAGAATAAAGACTTTAAGCCTGAGGAAGTAAGCTATATTTGGGATGTCACTACAGCACATGATACTACAATAATTGAAAATAATCAGGAAGGTCTTCTGTCGCAGTCTTTTAAACCCGGAGTTTTATCTGAAAATGAGTCAGCAGTAACTTACTTTTATAATTGGTATTTTACCAACATGCAGTTACCATAATCTCTGGAAAAGAGAATATGAAGCAACTTTACAACAAAGACATTTACGACGTTAATAAGCCAATTAAAAGTTATTGGGAAAAAGTCAGTCAAATAGAACAAGATAAATATCCAAAACTTACCACACATGAAACATGTGATGTTTGTGTAATAGGAGGGGGCTTTACCGGAATAAGCACAGCTTATCACATTGCAAAAAATTATGGTGGTGATGTGAGATTACTAGAGGCAGGACATTTCGGATTTGCAAGTAGTGCAAGGAACGCTGGCTTTTGTTGCCTGCCAGCTACTAAACTGTCTGTTAATCAATTAATTAATAAGTTTGGATTAGACGAAACAAAAAAGTTCTTCGCTTCTCAAATTGAAGGAGTCGAATTATTATCCTCTCTTATTTCTGACAATAATATTGATTGCGAAAAAACAGGCACAGGAAACTTAGATGTTGCACATCATCCTTATAGCAGCGATGAGTTGAAAAAATGGGGCAATGATTTAAAAAAATATTTTGGCATTAATACAAAGTGGATTCCTAAAGAAGAGTTTGATGAGGTTGGACATCAGTCTACGGAACAGTTTGGGGCTGTATTTACTGAGGCTGGTTTTGCAATGAATCCAATGGCATTTATGAATGGTTTTGCATCTGCTACTGTAGATGCTGGAGCAAAACTTCATAGTTTTTCGAGAGTAAAAAAATGGGAAAGAAATGGATCTCATAAATTAATTACTGATGGCGGCTCCATAACTGCAAATAAAGTTGTGGTTGCAACTAACGGTTACACAGATGAGTCGCTCCATCCAAGCTTTGCAAACAGGATGATGCCAGTTTTATCTAATATTATTGTAACTAGAGAAATGAGTGAGGAAGAATTTAAATTACAAAATTACAAAACCTTAAATCCAATTTGTAATTCAAGAGAGATTTTATATTACTACAGGAGAATGCCTTCAAATAGAATGTTATTTGGAACTAGAGGTGATACGTACGGTGATGATGCAAGTGCACAAAAAATGAGAGAGTTGATGACACAAAAATTTAGAGGGGTATTTCCTAATTGGGATACTGTAGATATTGATCATTATTGGAGAGGAACAGTTGTTATGACTAGAGATTTTGTTCCCGCATTTGGCGCATTAGACGACGATAAGTCAGTCCTCTTTTCATATGGCTATCAGGCCAATGGTAATAATACTACAGTTTATTGTGGAAAGAAGTTAGCTGAAATGATTTATGAGTCCAATAGTGGAGAAACGAATATATCAAAAGTGTATCAAGGGCTTTCTCCAAAAATACCATTAGGCTTTTTAAGATTATGGTATTTAAGACTTTATTTATGGTATTCAAATTTTACAGATAAAAGTAAAAAAGAAATATAAATTGCATCTACTATTTTTATAAATTAAAATTTTCTTATGTTGCAAACTTGGAAGGCATTTTACGCAAGGAGTGATCCTGCTAAAGCTTATTCACTTCTATCTCCAGCATTGATCTTAGTCACTTTGGCTATGCTTGTGCCCTTGGGACTAATGTTGAGTTTCAGTTTTTTTACTCAAATAAGTTTTACGGAAATCGACTATTCTTTCACAATTCAGAGATACATTGATTTTTTTCAAAAGAATTTACTTGTCTCACTACTTATAAAATCAGTGAAGATTTCTTTTATTGTAACTTTCGTGACTCTGCTTACTGCTTATCCAGTTTGTTACTACATCGCTTTTTATGTAAAGAAAAATAAAATGTTATGGCTAGTTCTTTTGACTTTACCTTTCTGGACATCTTACCTTTTAAGGGTGTTTTCATGGAAAATTATACTTGGAACTAAGGGAGTTATTAATTCATCTTTAATTAATGCTGGACTATTAAATGAACCACTCACTTTTTTAATGTATTCAGAGACGGCAGTCATTATTACCCTCACTCATGCATGGGCGGCATTTGCATTATTACCCTTATATGTTTCATTAGATAAAATTGATTTTTCCTTAATTGAAGCCGCCAGAGACTTAGGGTTATCAAGATTTGAAACTTTTTGGAAAATCACACTTCCATTATCTCTTCCTGGAATAATCGGCGCTATATTGATCATCTTTATTCCAACTGTAGGAGATTATGTCACCCCTGCCTTGCTTGGTGGAACCGATGGAAGAATGCTTTCAAACATGATTCAAGCTTACTTTGGCAAAGTTAATAACCTTCCTTTAGGAGCCGCTTCTGCAACCATAATGCTTATTACTGTAGCAATAGTGACAATAGTTGTTTCATACACAACAAAAAAACTCACTCAGAGGATTTCATAAGTGGAACAAAAGAATAATACATTATTAATCTATACATTATTGTATTTTGCATTTTTATATATTCCCGTTTTATTCTTGCCTATTTTTAGTTTTAACGATGCAAATTACATGTCGTTTCCTCTCTCAGGATTCACAACAGAGCATTATGAAGAAATGTGGGCAAAAACAAATCTACATAAAGCTCTTTGGGCTAGTATCAAAGTAGGTGTGGTCGCAAGTATCGTCAGTACAACAATTGCACTTTTTGCAGCCAAAGCCTTTGCACGTTATAAATTTAGGGGACAAAATATTTCTTACGGAGCTATTATGATTCCTTTTTTGATTCCTGAAATAATCTTAGCAGTTGCAATACTTGTCATTTGGTTAAGTCTTGGTTTCAAGCTCGGACTAGTACCGGTAACTTTAGGACATATTCTTTTTTGTACTCCATTTGCAATGCTTATTTTAATTGCTCGCATAGAAGGTTTTGATTTCTCTCTTGAAGAAGCATCAAGAGATCTTGGAGAAAATGCTTGGGGGACATTTTATCGAGTATCTCTCCCCTTATACTTGCCAGGTATAATTGCTTCACTCTTGTTGAGTTTTATTATTTCTTTTGATGAATTTGTTCTCGCATTTTTCTTAACAGGAAGCGATGCTACTTTGCCTATGTATATGTGGGCTCAAATGAGATTTATTCAGAAACTACCACATGTGTTGGCTTTAGGGGCAGTTATAATTGTATTTACTACTTTTATAGTTTTGTTAGCATTCTGGTTAAGAAACCTAGGCCAAGGAAAAGAGAAAGCTGAATTTGGAATAAAAATACATGAATAATTCTTTCATACAGATAAACGGGATTTCAAAGCATTTTGGGAATGTTAAAGCTGTAGATGATGTGTCCTTTGAGATTAAAGAAGGAGAGTTTTTTTCTCTTCTTGGTCCATCAGGCTGTGGCAAGACAACTTTACTGAGATTACTAGCTGGATTCGAATATCCAACCAGTGGGAGCCTATTACTTGATGGCAGTGATATTACTGCATTACCTCCCGACAAAAGACCCACAAATATGGTTTTTCAGAATTACGCAATTTTTCCACACATCAATGTTGAAAAAAATGTTCAGTTTGGTTTAAGAAAACTTGGCTTAACAAACGATGAAATTATCAAAAGAGTTAAAGACGTTTTGTCGTTGGTTAAATTAGAAGGATATGAGGAACGCTATAGTAGCCAACTATCTGGAGGTCAAAGACAAAGAGTAGCATTGGCAAGGGCTTTAGTAAGACAACCCAAGGTCTTATTGCTGGATGAACCACTTGGAGCATTAGACAAAAAGTTACGTGATGAAATGCAACTTGAATTAAGAACTCTACAAAAAGAGATTGGAATAACATTTGTATTTGTTACACATGATCAGCAAGAAGCCATTAGTATGTCTGATCGAGTCGCGGTGATGAGCGAAGGTAAAATCCAACAGATGTCATCCCCAAATGAATTATATAAAAACCCACAAAATATTTTTGTGAGTGACTTTATTGGTGAAACTAATTTTCTAAAAGCCAATACAGAGTTGAAAGATGGCGAGTATATTAATGTAAACATTGAAAATCTTGGCTCCTTTAAAATAAAAAATAATCTCAATATAAGTGAAAATGCTTCAGAGGTTATTTGCAGTGTTCGTCCTGAGACTATGATGATAGATACAGAAAAATCAGATTGGGATATTTGCTTAGAAGGCAAAATTAAGCAAACATCATATTTGGGAGAAATGACTAAATTTTATGTTGAAACAAAAGAGATAGAAAAAATTATAACTGTATCGTCACAATATTTTGACAATCAGTCTTTCCAAGATGGCAAATGCTTTATCAGCATAAACCCAAACGATATTTCCTTACTGAATAAAAAATAGCCTGTCCTCAAGAGAGAACAAGCTATTTTAAATTAGTCAATTAGTAGTGTATTAACCACCAGCTACCATTTCAGCCCACTGAGCTTCCATGTAGTCTGTCACTTCGTCAGTTGGCATCACCGAGAACATTCCATTATTTAAATGTTCTATAGGATTTGAAGCAACGCCACGTTCAGCTAATTCGTCAGCTGTAAGTGTGCTAAATCCGGCTTTATTACTGTGTCCATAACCCCACTCACTTAACAAGTAAGCAGATGTTTCAGCACTAGTAGCGCCATTTATCATCGCGTATGCTTTATCAAGGTCTGCACCTTTAACAATTGCTAGACCGCATGCCCAAGTCATAGTGCCATTAGAAGGCTGCATCATTTTAGCTCCTGCGCTCCATGCAATTTCGTTCCAGCCAAGTGCTACGTCTATTTCTTCGTTACCTAGCGCTTCTATCATTGAAGAAGTATCTCCAAAGAATGCACGAATTTGTCCATTGTCTCTCATTTCACGGAACTTATCGATACCTTGATCAATAGCAGCTTTAGTAAGTTGATCTTGCTCTCTGATATCAATTCCAAGATGGTGCATCATTAAGAACAAAGAGTCAGCCGCAGAGTCTAATATACCGACTTTACCTTTCACTCGAGGATCCTCCATAAGAGCAAAACTTTCATTAGAAGCATCCATCCAATCAATTCTATCAGCCATGTAAAACAATGTTGTGTCGCCCCAATCTACAGGTGCAAAATAATGCTTTCCATCAACCATACCGCTTGGTAGATCTCTAACTTCAGGGAACATATCATCCCAGTTGTCAATTCTAGATGGATCAAGTGGTTCTAAAACGCCAGCTCTTACCCATCTCTTAATTTCTCCTTGGCATGGCCAGGCTAAATCAACCTCAAAACCAGCTTTTAGTTTTTGTAATCCTTCTTCAGCATCACCGAATATTGAATACTCAGGGGAACCGTGTTCTTCAGCATATGTACCAAACAGTCCATCATCATCGTAACCTCCCCAAAGGAATACAGATCCAGGCTCATCTGCAAAAACTTTTGTCGTACTTGTTACGCCTGCAATAAAAACAAACGACAGCATCACGATTACAGTTTTTACAAAGAAATCCTTAATTTCATTGTATCTTCGCATAATTAATTAATCCTTTTTTTTGTTTAAACGTGAAAATTGTACACCTATTATAGAAATATGGTCAATATATATCAGTCAAAAATTGGCCGATTTTTAACATTATTAAGCCACGGATCGAGTATTTCGTAGTTGTACCCCCCTTGAAACACCAATTCATCGCAATAAGAGCGAGCAATAATTTGAATACCTGTTGGTACCCTATTTGAACTGAAACCCGATGGAACCGAAAGCACTGGTAGCTTTCCCAACATATTAAATGGATGAGACATGCACCATGCGAAGTCAGCGCATTCTTGTTTTTTTCCATTTATGACGACCTGGTCATTTACTATATCAATATCAGCCTTGATTGCAGGTAAGGCATTTGTAGGACAGATAAATAAATCATATTTTTCCAATATTGGGCCAATTTCTTCATACATTTTACCAGTTACCATTGCGCTCTCCTCAACGCCATAACCCAAGTGAGCGCCAATTTGTTCGTGATAAATTTTTTTATTATTCCTTAGAGAGTCAATATGCATTGAAGTTACACCACTTAACATCTTTGTATAATCACTCAGCTGTTCTTTTTCTGAGTAAGAAAGCTCAGAAATTTCTTTATAAAAAGAATTCGCATAATGACTAAAACAAACCGAATTTACTTCATCTTTTTTCCAATTAAGTTTGACCTCTGTGACCTGACACCCAAGACTTTTAAATTTTTTTAATGCTGCCAGAGTATTCTGTTCAACTTCTTTATCAATTTCAAAAAATCCTAAGTCCATCGAATAAGCAATCTTCCAATTTTTAATATTTTCGTAATTTAACGGTAATATTTTTTTTGGTCGTAGAGATGTTATATCTTTTTGGTTTGGCCCACACATAATGTTTTGCATCATGGCGGTATCAACTACTGTTCTTGTGAGCGGGCCTGTTACACAGTAAGGATCATGATTGAATGGATAACTTTGAGCATTTCTTCCATGGGGCGGTTTGAATCCAACAACACCGCACGCGCCTGCTGGTATCCTTATTGAACCTCCAATATCACTTCCAGTAGCTAACATGGCACAACCTGAAGCTAATGCAGCTGCACTGCCTCCACTTGATCCACCCGGTGTCATGTCTAAGTTCCAAGGGTTTCTTGTTACACCATTTAATTTTGAGTGACAAAAAGAAGTGAGAGAGAATTCAGGATTAGTTGTGCGACCGTGAAGTATCGCTCCAGAATTAACTATTGTTTCAACATCAATATCTGTTTTCTGTGCGATATTTTCCTTGAGAAGCAAGCAACCATTACGGTTTGGCTGCCCTTTTATATTTACCTCATCTTTAATAGCCAGGGGTATACCTTCAAGAGGCAAAACATCCTTATCATTAAAGAATTTTTTTTCTGACTCTTTTGCGAGCTTTAAGGATGTATCAAAATCAAGATAATTAAATGCATTTATCTCAGGATTAACTTTCTCTATTCTTTTAATTACAGCTGACATAACTTCAACTGGAGATAATTTTTTTTCTTTGTACTTCTTTAGTGTATCTGAAGCGGATAAATAACAAATTTCGATATCAGTATCATTCATGATGATTTTTTATTTAAATTTAACAATTATTAAAATATATTGAAAATAATTTATGATAAGTGAAAAAATTAAAAGTCTAATACAGAGTCAAGATCCACATGCGGGAATGGACCAACTTTTCTTTACAAATTCTGAGGTATTTCATGCAAGCTATGATGCGATTTTTAAAAAACAATGGATTTTTCTTACTCATCACTCATATTTTGATCAAAACGATGTCTTTACATACAACTTGAATAGAGGATTTATAGAGATAAAAAAAACAGATGATAATCAACTTTCAATTGCCGCTTCTGATCCAGAAATCCAGTGTCATATAAGGGTGTATGAGAGTTTAGTTTTTATCAATTTATCAAACTCTCCCTATTCTTTTGATGAGTTCATCAAACCGCTTGAACCATATATTAAAATACATGGACTGAATGATGGCAAGATTGCTTTTCAAAAAGATTTTATTTTTAAAGCTTCACATTTGGCTACAATTCATAACTTTAAAGAATGTGCTCATTGCTGGGGAGGTGAATTTACACACAAAGATTATCTAAGTGTGCATGGTGAAGATTATTGCAATTCTTATGGTGCGGGTGTTGGTTCAGGGATTGAAGCTCCTAAACTTACAAAACGTATTAAAGAGTGGACAGAAGAAACATTAAAGAGGGGTTTATTTGTTGGGGAGTTCAGTGAACATGATTCAAAATATTTTAGAATCGCAGAACGAACACCTTTGCCTGATGGTATTGTATCAGAAACAATGGACGGTAGTTATTCTTGCTCTAAATTGATGGGCGATTTTAAGAAAATTGGTGCCGACAATGGTTATACCGCAATTGGTTTTAGTCCATTCAATAGCTTTGTCGCAAATAATGAATTTGTAATTCTTTTTTTATTCTCACCGATTAGTCAAAATAAAACAGTAGTGACACAATATTGGGTAACTCATAAAGATGCGGAAGTTGATGTTGATAAAATGATTTTTTTGTGGAACCAAACTTCTACTGAAGACTCACAGTTATGTGAAATGAATCAAAAGGGAATTGAAAGCAGGTCCTATCAACCTGGTAAATATGGGAATTTGGAGACGAGCTTAGTTCAATATCAGAAATTTTACCTTAATCATTTACAGACACACCTGAACGACTTAGTCTAACTTTAATTCGATACCTATATGGAACCTGCAACACAATCAGAATTTGATGAAGTGCTTAATCGTCATCATAATATTCAATACGTAGACGCAATATTTACAGACCTTTGTGGTTATGTGAGGGGAAAAAGATTTCCAGTGTTAGAGGCAGATAAAATTTTTTCAGATGGTGTATTGTTACCGTTTTCAGCATTTTATTTGGATGTTCTTGGTGGCGTAACAAACACGATGAATCTTGGTTGGACAGACGGAGATCCTGATGGTGTTTTAATACCCATTAAAAATTCCATTAAGCTCGTTCCTTGGGACAGTAAAGTTCTTCAAGTATTAATTTCTATGAGAAAAGATCAGGAAAAATGGGGTGTAATAGAAAATCCGGCGGAAGTTGATCCAAGAAATATTCTAGAAAAAGTAATGAATAAATTTAAAGGCACGGGTTTAAATCCAGTAGTAGCTTTTGAATTAGAGTTTTATTTGTTGGATAAGAAAAGAAATAAGGAAGGCAAGCCAGTTCCTGCATTAGGTGCGAGTAAAACTCATGTATATGGCATTCCTGATCTTGATATGTTTGGAGACTTATTTAATGAAATTAATGAAAACTGTAAAATCCAAGATATACCTGCAACAACAGCCTCAAGCGAATTTGCTGCGGGCCAATATGAAATTAATTTAAAGCATACTAGCGACCTGCTTAAAGCAGCGGATGATGCTGCAATGTTAAGAAGAATAATAAAAGAAACAACTGCGAAGCATGGATTTGAGGCAACATTTATGGCAAAGCCATTTCTTGAGGAGACGGGAAATGGAATGCACCTTCATATTTCAGTATACGATGATGATGGAAAAAATATATTTGCAACCAAGAATCGTTACGGAAATGATAAGTTAAAAAATGCGTTAGCAGGTTTCCAAGAAACTTTTTATGACTCATTTCCAATATTTATTCCAAATAGAAATGGTTACAGAAGAATACAAACTAGAAATTTTGTTCCCGTTAATAAAAGTTGGTCTTGGAATCGAAGGGATGTTTCATTAAGAATACCTGCTGGATCAGATAGCGCAAAAAGAATAGAACATCGGGTAGCATCAGCTGATGCAAATCCATATCTCGTTTTAGCATGCATACTATCTGGACTTCACTATGGGCTTACAAAAAAATTATTACCAATAGACCAAGTAAGTTTTGATAATACTGAAGGTGCTGATAAGACTGCTGATCCTGAAATGCCAAAAAATATGGAGTCCGCATTAAATCGTTTTAAAGATTCAAAAATTTTATCAAAGTATTTAGGAAAAGAATATCTTGATTTATATGTATCCGCTAAAGAAGGTGAATTTGAACATATGGATAACAGTTTCATACCCTCAGAAGAATATGAGTTTTATTTATAGATTCATGACCGATCTACTTTTCAATCAAGATAGTTACTTAAAAGAAACAGAAGCCAGCATTATTGGTGTTGAAGAAAATATAATAAAATTGGATAGGACAATTTTTTATGCAGAGTCGGGTGGACAACCTGGAGATCAAGGTGAGATTGTTTTAAAAGATCAGGTTCTCAAAGTGATAGATACTAAAAAAGGATCAAAGCCAAATGAAATTTTGCACATTGTTGATGGTCTCATTGATCAAAGTTTAATTAATCAATCTGCTTTACTTAGGATTAATTGGGAACTTAGATATGCACATATGAAAATGCATTCTAGTTGCCACATTTTGTGCAGCTTAGTTGACGCCTTGATAACAGGTGCATCAGTTGGAAGTACTAAATCAAGAATTGATTTTGATGTTGATCCATCGATGCTTAATAAAGAAGAGTTAAATGAAAAGATTAGAGATATTATTAATAAAGACTATCCAATAATTATAAACCAAATTACAGGAGATGAGCTAAAATCTAATCCTCACTTAGCTAAAGGAGCGGCTGTTTCACCTCCAGTAATTGATAACAAAGTTCAAACAGTCCAAATAGGTGAGGGAAAAAACATTATTGATCTTCAGTGTTGTGGCGGTACACACTGCCAATCTACAAAAGAAATTGGACCACTTGAGATTGGAAAGATTGAAAATAAAGGTAAGAGAAACAGGCGAATTAATATAAGGTTTAATTCATGACAGATATTTTAGTAAGTAAAGATGATGGACAAGTTGTAACGCTCACTCTTAATGATGCGCCAGCAAATTGTCTAACAATGGAAATGATGTCTGCAATAAAAATGGAGATTGATCGTGTTAATCAATCTAAAGATCACAAACTCGTTATATTTGAAAGTTCAAATGAAAAAATATTTTGTAGCGGACACAGTTTTAACGAAGTTCAAGAGATGATTAAAAATAATGACATGAAATCACAAGAACTTCTCTTTGCAGAGTGCTCTGAAATGTTAATGAAAATTAGAAAAAGTCCAAAAATTTTTGTTGCAAAAGTAAGAGGAATAGCAACCGCTGGTGGGTTTGGATTAGTAAGTATAATGGACTGTGTTTTTAGTTCAAAATCAGCAAGATTTGCACTTGGGGGTATAAATTTTAATTTTGGATGTCATCAACCATCAGTTTCAGTAGCGCGTGCAACATCACCAAAAAATGTTATGGAATTACTAGTAAGCGGTCAGCCACTTAATGCTCAGAGAGCACAAGAAGCTGGGCTCATAAATGAATACTTAGAAGATGATGCATTAGATAAAAGAGTAGAAACATTTTCCAAGCAAGTTTGCGACCATACTCCTGAAGTACTCGCTCTCACAAAAGAAACATTATATAAGCAGTCGTCAATGAACATTTCTGATGCCTATGACTTTGCAAGTAAAGCAATGGTTGAGAACCTTCAAATGCCTGAAACTAAAAAGGGCATTGATACATTTTTAAATAAAAGTTAACGCTGGATTGAGAATTTCTCTGGTTGGATCTCTTTTTTAAGAACCGTTTCACGTCTAAGAATAAATATTGCAGATAAGATTATAAATCCAGCACCAACATAAGTATTCCACGCAGGTATTTCATTCCAAATCATATAACCAAATATTATTCCATAAATTAAGCTTAGGTATTTTAACGGTGTCACTAATGAGACTTCAGCGTGTTTAAACGCAGAAGTAAGTGCCAGGTTTCCAATTCCTCCAAAAATTCCAACAGCTGTTAATATCCCCAGATCAAACCAAGATACAGGCATCTTCCACCCTCCAAAAGGGATTGTAAATAAAGATGCAATAAATCCAAACAAAGTAAAATACCAAGCAATCAAATATGATGGTTCAGTCTCACTTAATAAACGAATCGAAATAGATACCATTGCAAAAAATACACAAAATAAAATTGGCAAAAACATATAAATACTAAATTCACTTGATGTGGGGTTAATTATAATCAAGACTCCAGTAAAACCAATTATGATTGCAATCCATCTTTTCACTCTTACGAGTTCGCCAAGTATAAATATTGATAGTAAAGTACTAAAGATTGGAGATGCAAAAGTTAAACTTACTGTTGTAGCTAGTGGTAAAAAATGAAGACTTGCGTAAACACAAAAAAGTGCTGCAGTTCCAGTAAATGCTCTTATAAACATTAAGCCAGGTTTACTAGTATAGAAAAAATTCCCCCATCGATCTTTTGGTACAACAAAAAAGAGTGGAATAAGTCCCCCAATCATACGAGCCGCAATTACCATTCCAATTGAATATTCAGCAGTTGTCCATTTAACAGCAATATCCATAATACTGAAACCTGTGACGGCGATCAGCATATAGAATGCACCTAACTTAATATTATTTCTGTTCATATAGATTTTATTAAAAATTAGATTATCATTAATCAAAATTGAAACCTATGAACATTTGGAGATATTTAATAGCAGCCTCACTTGGCAACATGATTGCTGGTCCGCTTGGGGCACTTGCATTCACTGCAGGAGCATATTTTCTTGGAAAGAAAACAAATTTCAGAAATCCAGGAGCAAATTTTAATAGTCAGCAAGGTGTTTATGCGCTTGGGCTAGTCGTGCTTTGTGCAAAATTAGCTAAAGCAGATGGTAGAGTAACTGATGATGAAATAAAAAAATTTAAAAAAATATTTAAAATTCCCCAGGAGAATATGAAGCAAGTTGGTGCCATATGGAAGGAAGCTGCTCAAACTAGTGCAGGTTTTGAACCTTACGCTCAACAATTAAGAGACACATTTTATCGATCTCCTCAAATGCTAGAACAAGTAATCTTGGGACTTTTTGAAATCGGATATGCAGATCACGAATTATCTCCACCAGAGTTAAAATATATTAAAAAAGTAAGCCAAATTTTTGGGCTCGATCAGCAAACATTCAACAGATTAAAAAATTCTCGACCTGAATTTGTAAAAGAGGATCCCTATAAAGTGCTCGGTGTATCTAAATCTCATACCACCACGGAAATAAAAAAAATATACAGAACCTTGGCTCGTAAAAATCACCCTGATATTGTGAGAGCAAAAGGAATAACTGATAAGAGTCTAATTCAAAAAGCTAAGGAGAATTTTCAACGTATTAACGATGCCTACGAACAAATATTAAAAATAAGAGGTGAAAAATAGGCGTATTTCTTGACCTTAATTACCAGTTTTAAATTTTACCTTTCGCGCTATAATCAGTCATGGAATTTTTAATATTCATTGCTCTTTGCGTTCTTATTTATATTGTTTATCTTGCTCGCCAAGATTTCAAAGATCATTCTGTGAGAATTGAGAGTCAAATGCAAAGAGTTACCGAAGTGGTAATCAAAACTCAAGATAAAGAAGAATAGTTTATTTTTTTTTATTCCAATTATTTCTTTTTCTATTTCTAATTAGAGGCGGGTAAACCCCGCTTGAAATGAATATTTTTACAAATCGCCATTGCAAAAACCAAATCTTTTTTAATACATTTAACATTTATTTACCTAAAAAAATTAATTTTAATTCATTAATTTCATAAATTCATTATAAATCACTTGTATGAGCATAGATATTGAAGACTTTAACCATTGGATTGATGCGTGGACCTTCTTTTTTAACAAAGAAAAAAGTCTCGTTGAATTAGACCCAAATGCAGCTCTCGTTTCTTCAGTAGATAAAGAAGGAAAACCAAATGCAAGAGTTATATTGGTAAAGACCGTTTCTGAAGAGGGGTTTGTATTTTACACAAACTATGAGTCTCAAAAGGGTGAAGAATTATTTGCGAATTCAAAAGGCCATCTTACTTGGTATAGTAGGGCACAAGGGGTTTCAATTAGGGTTCAGGGCAAGGTGAAGAAAATTGACCCTAAATTGTCAGATGAATATTTTGCGTCAAGAGATCGAAATGCTCAGATATCAGCAAATATTTCTAAGCAATCAAAAAATGTTGAAAGTAGGGAAATTCTTGATCAAGAATTTCAAAGTTTTGAAAAAAAATTTGAAGGTAGAGATATTCCAAGGCCAGCACACTGGGGTGGTGTAATGATTATGCCCGAAAAAGTAGAAATCTGGAAAAGTCGTGATGATTATAAAACACGGTTGCATGACAGAATAATATTTTCTTATTCTGAAAATAAATGGAACAAAAGTCGTCTATATCCTTAATGCAAAAAATCTTGATTTCTATCTTTATCATATTGCTCTCGACTGTATTAGTTTTTCCAAAAGATTTGCCTGTCCCACGATGGGTTTCACTTAAAGGAGATGCTAATTTACGTAAAGGTCCATCAACAGATGCGTCGATAATTTACCGTTATCAACTTAAAGGTTATCCAATGGAAATCATAAGAGATATTGATGGCTGGCGACAAGTTCGAGATCCTAAAGATGGTGTTACAGGCTGGATGTCACATATTCTTTTTTCAGGTAAAAGATATGCACTAATAAATAAATTTCCATACAGCTATGGCTACGACAAACCCAATAAGAATAAAATTCTTGTAAAAATAAAGCCATATGTTCATGCAAAAATTAATGAGTGTGATTCCAGCTGGTGTAAAATTATAATTGTAAATGATAATAAAGAAGTAAAAGTTTGGATTGAAAAAAATAATTTACTTGGTGTGTATCCTCATGAAATTATCAATTAATATTAATTGGTGTTAAGAATAATATATATATCACTTTTACTTACCACATATGTTTCTGCCGATATAAAAATTAGAAAACAAAATGATTTGTATTGTTATGATGGTGACACATGCTATGTAACTTATAAAGGTAAAAATGATAAAGTTCGACTACTTGGGCTTGATACACCAGAAATTTCAAACCCAAAATGTGAGCAAGAATATGCCCTTGGTATTGACGCACGCAACTTTGTTAATAATTTAATTTCAGAAGGAGTTAGTATTAAATTTAAGACTGAATACAATAGAGATTTTTTTGGTAGAATCTTATCTTATATAATTGTAGATGGAGAAAATGTTTCAAAAAAGATGGTCTCAAATGGGTTGGGAGTTATATATGATAGAAGTAATAAGAAAGACTGGTGTGAATGAGTGAGGACAACAAACCAGAACAAGACATAGGAAAACTCAGTTATCTGTTAAATCAAATTAAAGAGCCGATTGTTTGTATTAAGTGTTCTAATGAATTCATGATCGGCCAAACAGATGCAAAATCACTGCAAGATTATTCAAGAATCGATGTAGGTTTTACTAGCAGAGGTGTCCAATTATGGTGCCAAAGGCATAATATTAATATTTGTCATATTAATTTTAATGGCGAGAAACCCGAGGCTGACTTTAGATGTTTAGAAAAAAAAGAAAGTAAATGAAATATATTTTTTGGGACTTAGAGACATCTACACTAAACGCAGCTTATGGGTCAATAATACAAGCTGCTGCAATTTGCACCGATGAGGATTTTAATGTTTTAGATCTATTCGATTTAAGAGGCCGTATGAAACGAGAATATCCTGTTCCTTCAGCGAAAGCCTTGTTAGTAAATGGTGTTTCAATTGATCAATTAAAAAATCATGAAAACTCAAATTTTAGCCTGATTTCTCAAATGCAAAGTAAATTTCTATCATGGGGAGAGTCATTATTTATTGGATATAATTCTATATCGTTTGATGATATGCACTTAAGACAATCTCTTTATCAATCAGCACTCCCACCATATATAACAAATACTAATGGCAATAAAAGAGGCGATGCTATGAAGCTATTACACTCTGCTGCTGCGGTTTATCCAAATGCTTTTGTAAGACCTATTGATGATGAGTCAGGAAAAATAACATTTAGACTTGAAAAATTTGCCGCGGCAAATGGAATTGAACATTCAAAAGCCCATGACGCTCTATCAGATGTAGAAGCAACACTAGGAGTCTGTAAGCTTGTTAAAGAAAAATGTAATGACGTATGGGTTAGCGCTTTACAAACAGCATCAAAACAAGATGTATATGAATACGTTAATAAAGATCAAGTTTTTTGCGCAAGCCGTTTTTTTCGAGGAAAAGAATATACACATGGCCTTGCATATTTAACAAAAGACCCATCATATGAAAATCATGTATACTGTTTTGATTTGACCATCGATCCAGATTATATTTTCGATTTAGATCGATCTGAATTAAAAAAATTATTTAAAGGAAAGAATAAATGTTTTCATATGATTAAGGCAAATGAACAGCCCATACTTCTAAATGAAGAATATTTATATCGTTCAGAGGATTACAAAGATCTCACACCTGACATTGTTAATGAAAGAATGAAAAAAGTTAGGGGTAACAAAAATTTTATTGAAAAATTTACAAATTTACTTCTTGATAAAGGAGAAGATAGGGAATTAACTCTAGATCAATCCGAAAAATCTCTTGAAGAGCAGATATATAATGGGTTTCCAAGCTCTAAAGACAATTATTTGATGTCAGACTTTCATGCTGCTGAGTGGGAAAAAAAATACGAAATAGCAGAAAAAATTTCTGATATTCGGTCAAGAGAATTTGCAAAAAGAGTAATTTATAACGAAAAACCCGAATATTTACCCAAAAAAGAAATTCGTAGACGAGAGAAAGAAATTGCTGAAAAAATATTATCCATGGACAAATGCACATGGAACACCATTCCAGCAGCAATGAATGAAATTGATAATTTAAGAGAAAGTGATGAAGAAATTGATATGAATCGCTTAGAAGAAATAGATGCTTATATTCAAGAATTAGACGAATATCACAGAGCGAAATTAGATGGATAGTATTTTGACAATAATTATATTTTTACTTGGTATAGCTATCGGGAGTCTAATTACATATTTTTTTACAACTAAAAGAAAAAATCACGATGAAGTAGATAACCTGTCTGATGTGAAGGATTTAGTAAAAGACTTAAGTAATAAAATATCAATTAAGGAGGGCAAAGACGAAGAGCGATATGATATGGTCAATCGATTAACTTCTGCATTCACTGGCGGCTCTAAATTACAAGGCGCAGCTGGAGAAATTTTGCTTATAAATATCTTACAACAATCAGGTTTAAGAGATGGAAAAGATTTCGATGTTCAAAAAAAATTTGATAATGAAATTGATGGAGAACTAAAAAGAAAATATCCAGATATTATTTTACATTTACCTGACAACAGAGATATTGTGATTGATTCAAAAGTTTCTCTTAGTGCATGGCAAGACTACTGTAACTCTGAAGATCCTCTAATCAAACAAGACTCATATAAAAGGCATATTCAATCAATACGCAATCATATAAAAAAACTGAGCGATGCTAATTATCAAAAAATATATGAAATAAAAACATTGGATGCAGTCATTATGTTTATGCCTTACGAGAGTGCGTTTGATTCAATGCTTGATAAGGTTGAAGATATTATTCTTGAAGCAAATAAATATAAAATAATATTAGCAAGTCCGTCTACTTTAATATCGGTATTAAAAATTATTGATAGCATGTGGTCTATCAATGAGCGAAATAAGAACGCAGACTTAATAGCAGGAACAGCACTTGAAGTTTATGCTCAAGTAGAAAAAGTATACAGCGCATTTGAAAACGCAGGTTATGAGTTGACTAAATCTATGGGATCAATAGAAACGGCAAAAAGTAGATTGAGGGACGGAAAAGGTAGCCTAGTCTCCCGAGTTAAAAAAATGATTAAATTAGGTGGTTTGAGGCCAGATAAAGTGATTCCTGATACAGAAGAAATTTCATCCACAAAAATAAAAAAAATAAATTAATATCAGTACTTTAGAGGTTTATTGTTCTTTATTTAGCCTTGACTTTAAGCCTCCTCATACATAAATTACAAACAACTTAAGAGAGGGAGTCAAAATGGCAACTATAAATATAACAGATGCATCTTTTGAAGAGGATGTTTTAAAATCAGATAAGCCAGTTGTGCTAGATTTTTGGGCACCATGGTGTGGCCCTTGCAAAATGATCGGTCCTTCACTTGAAGAAATTTCAGACGAGATGGCTGATAAAATCACTGTTGCAAAAATCAATATTGATGAAAATCCGACTACACCGACAAAGTTTGGCGTAAGAGGAATCCCAACTATGTTGGTTTTTAAAAATGGCGAAGCAGCAGCAACTAAAGTCGGAGCTGTATCAAAAACTGCAATCGTAGAGTGGATTGAAGATTCAATCGCTTAATTCATTGATAAAACTTTTCCAGCTAAATAGAGAGATCCACATATAAGAATTCTTACATTCTTATAATTGCTGTTTATTGATTTAAGCGCATCTTTCACGGAATTAGCTTCATTTATATTTTTGTAGTATCTATTGAGTTTCGATCGCAATTCACTTGAGGAAATTGCATTCTCTTCGTCAGGTATAGTAATCACCGTGAGAGTATCAATATTTGTAAATTGACTAAGATAACTAATTGGATCTTTAGTATTAATCATACCTAGAATAACACATAATTTCTTCTGAGGAAGTTGGTTCAATGAGTTATTGAGATTTCTTGCAGCATCCTCATTATGAGAACCATCTAAATATAATTCATTAGAGGGATCTAAAATAGATACCAACGGACCTTTAGTTATTTTTTCCATTCTTCCTGGAAAATTAATTTTGTTATGAAGACCTTTTGAAAAGAAGGAATTCACATTAATTAGAGGTAGTTTAGATAGAGTTGCAATTGCAAGGCCTAAATTTTTTTTTTGAAAATTATTGTGTTTTTCTAAATTATTAAACTTTATTTCGTTTTGGCTATCTTCATAAACAAGAGAATTTTTATATTCTATTAAATTCCAATGTATTCCATGTGCAAAAACTGGAGCCTTTTTATATTCTGCTTGGTCTATTAAGATTTCTTTTGCTTCTGGGTAAGGTTGATAACCAATAATTAATGGGACCTTGTTTTTTATAATGCCTGATTTCTCAAATGCAATCATCTCAACGCTATCGCCTAAAAAATCTTGATGATCCATGGAAACCGAAGAAATTATCGATATTTTTGGGGTTATTACATTACTGCTATCTAACCTTCCTCCTAAACCTACTTCTAAGAGAGTAAAGTCCGCAGGGTTTTTGGATGCCATCTCAAAAAAAGCAGCTGTCGTAATCTCAAAGAATGTTATTGGATCATTTTGATTAATATCTTTTACTTTTTCTAAAACATTACAAAGAGCTTCATTTGAAACTTCTTTATCCATGAGCTGAAATCTTTCATTAAATCTAACGAGGTGTGGTGAGATATAGGCATTCGTTGAATAGTTACTAAACCTCAGTATTTCTTGTATAAACTTTAGTGTTGAAAATTTACCATTAGTACCAGCGATGTGTAATATGTTTTTTATTTTATATTCAGGATTATCTAATTTTGTCAGTAAATTTTTTATTCTACCAAGTGAGAGATCAATTTTTTTTGGATGTAGAGATAGTAACTCGTTTAAAAGATTATCAATTTGATTATTAGATATATTCAATTAGGCTACTCTCTTGAGTAAAAGAGAAATTATTTGTGAAAGTTTAGCTTTAATATCTTTTCTGTGCACAACTTGATCAATAAAGCCGTGTTCAAGTAGATACTCTGATCTCTGAAAGCCAGCAGGTAAGGTTTCACCCACAGTATTGGATATTACTCTTGGTCCCGCAAAGCATATTAAGGCATTTGGTTCAGCTAAAGTTATTGAACCTAATGATCCAAAAGATGCTGTAACACCTCCACTAGTGGGGTTTGTATTGATAACAATGTACGGCAGTTTTGCATCCTTTACCATTTGGCACGCAATAGTTGTTTTTGGCAAGGATTGCAAAGATTGCTGGTTTTCATCCATTCTTGCTCCTCCCGAGCAAGTGAAAACGACTAAGGGAGATTGATTAGATACAGAATGTTCAGCTGCTTTAATCATAGCTTCGGCAGCAGATGCACCTACTGAACCGCCCATAAAATGGAAGTTCTGTGCCGCAATGGTTACATTCATATCATCAATCTTACCCGATCCAATTAGAAAGCAGTCATCCATGTCGGTTTTCGCCTTTGCATCATTAAATCGCTCTTTATAAGTTTTTAAAGCTTTGAAATTTAATGGGTCAGTAAATCCTGATGGATATTTTATTTCTTCGTATACTCCGCCATCGAATAGATATTTGAAACGCGTGCGTGGGTGAATCTGTAAATGTTCATCACAATTAGGGCAAACAAATAAGGTTTTTTCAAGATCACTTGAATATAGCATTGACTGGCATTGTGGACATTTTATCCAGGCATTTTCAGCAATATCTAAGCTTTTTTTCTTTTTAGGAAATACTTTCGAAATTGTTCTTGTTAGCCAGTTCATGAATTTAAATTATCTTTTAGCTGTCTCACCATTGACCCAACATTTATGGCAGGATTAAGTTCCTTATTTATAGAATTTGATATTTCTCGACATAATGCAGATCCAACAACACACGCATCTGTTTTTTTAAAATCATTAATTGTGTCAGCAGTTATTCCAAACCCAATAATACATTTTTTTTCAGGAGATAATTTTTTGATTAATTGAAAGCGTTCAATGATCTCATTTGAGCTAACTTTTAATTTCTGACCAGTAGTTGAAAGCATCGATATATAGTAAACAACATCATGGGCATCATTTAAAATTTTATTTAGCCTTTCCTCATTTGTTGTAGGACATAGCAACTGAATGAAAGTTATGCTATTTTTTTTACATTTATCAGAAAACTTTAAATTTAAAGGCCATGGCCAATCTACACATATTATACCTGATACTTGGCTTTCACGACATTTCTCTAAAAATTTTTCTTCACCATATGACATAATTTTATTTTGATATGTCATTATTATTACATCAATTTCTGACTCATCTTTAAAATCTTTTATTATATCAAAGACATCATCTGTTCTTATGCCTCCTGATAAAGCCCTATAAGTGCTGTCCTGGATTGCCCCTCCATCACCAATATTAGCTCCGTGACCTAAGCCACATTCAATAATATCAACCCCAGATTTTGCAATTTCACGAAAAATTTCAAGTGAAATGCTTTTATTAGGGTCACCCCCAACAGTATATGTTAATAGTGCTGCTCTATTTTTTTTCTCTGCATTCACAAAAGATTTATATAATGTTTCTGAACTCATATTTTGTAACCTAATCTTTCAGCGATAATTTTGGAGTCTTTCGCTGAATCACCACATGAGTCGACGACAATTATCGTATCTTTGCTTAGCGTAGGCGCTATCTTGATTGCTTCAGCAAATGCATGCGATGGTTCAAGAGAAGGACTGACAAAACCCTCATTTTTGCTTACCAATTGAAATGCTTCAATTGCCTCTTCATCAGTTGCAGAAGTATATCTAGCTCTACCTGCTTCTTTTAAAAAACAGTGAAGTGGGCTGACACCGGGATAATCTAATCCAGCACTTATAGACTCAGTTTCTTCAATTTCTCCATCATTATCTTGAATGACATATTGCGTTGCCCCATGAAGAACTCCTAGAGGGGAGTCATTTGTTAGCGGAGCAGCATGTTTTTTTGATCCCTCTGGACCTCCAGCTTCTACCCCAATCAGTTCAACATTGTCATAATCAATCCATTCATTCCAAAAACCTGCCGCAGAAGACCCACCACCAACGCAGTTGATTAATTTCATATCCTTTGGTACTTCACCAAATTCATCTATAACCTGTTTTTTCATTTCCCTTGAAATTTGAGCTGTCGACCAAGCACATATTTTTACAAATATAGTGGGACCAACAGTACTGCCAACACACATGTGAGAATCTTCATTTTCACTTGTCCACCATCTCATACATTCGGATACTGCATCTACAAGGGTTTGGGAGCCAGAATTAACTGGCACAATATCAGCACCATAACTTCTCATTGAAAATACATTAATCGATTGTCTTTCTATATCCTTTGCACCCATGAATATTTTGCATTTCAAATTAAATTTAGCTGCGGCCATGCTTAGCATTTTTCCAGCGTACCCTGCACCTGTGTCTCCACCAATGTAAGTTTTTCCTAATCTTCTACAGATAAGACTATGGACTACAGCATTATAAGCTTTATGAGCACCACCAGTAGCTTTTGATACAAGTTTGCAGTATATCTGAGCTCCCCCAAGATACTTTGTTAAATTTTCAAGTTTTATAAATGGAGTAGGGGCACCAATAAAATTTTTAAAATAATAGTCTCTCTCTTTAATAAAAGTATCGTCTTGTCTTAATTTCTCAAATTCGTTTTCAAGTTCTTCAATTGGGTGGTTTAGACTCTCAGCAATCTGATTGCCACCAAACTTACCACCCCAGTATCCGTTTTCATCATGTTGATCAATTAAGGGAACACCTTTTTGTAATTGTATCATAGAACACTTTTTGCTTTATTAATGAATTCAGTTATTAATCGTTTATCTTTTATACCTTCTGAATTCTCAACTCCAGAACTAACATCAAAATAATTAGTTTTTTTCATTAATATTGCTCTCTCAATATTATCAATATTTAGACCACCTGATAGAAAGAAATTTTTTTTGAGTGAAATTTCGCTAATTATATCCCAATTGAATGTTTTTCCTGTTCCGCCTAGCAATCCAACTGTCGAACCTGAGTCTAATAAAATTGAGTCAATAAAATTGCTATAATCGTTAATTTTATTTAGATCATTTAAAGATGAAATTCCAAAAGCTTTAATTACATTAAAACTATAATTTTCACTTACTTTTCTTGTAAATTCTATATTCTCATTTCCATGAAGTTGAATATTATTAAATCCTAATTTAGCTAATTCATCTAATTGTTTGAAGCTTGGATTAACTACAACAGCGACTGGTTTATCCTTGTCATCTATATTTGCTAAAATGTCTCTGCATTTGTCAATTGAAATATTTCGATGAGAATTTTCATAAAAAATAAATCCTAAATATTTGGCCCCAGCATGAATTGCATGATTTGCAATTTCAAAATCTTTGATACCGCAAATTTTTATATAAACATTACTCACATTAATTCGTTGTAAAGATTTTGTGCTGCAGTTGATGGATCTTCAGAATGAGTGATGGGTCTTCCAACTACAATGACGTCTGCACCTTTTTCAATGGCATCTTTTGCGGATAAAGTTCTTTTTTGGTCATTGCTTTTATCGCTTTGCCCTCTAATACCAGGAGTAATTATTTTTAAATTTCCCTGAAAAGAACTTTTAATATTTTCAATTTCTTTAGGACTACACACGATGCCATCCATACCACACTCAAATGCAAGTTCAGATAATATTTTAACCTCTTCTTTAATAGCACGATCTATCCCTATTTTATGCAACCCTTGATTGTCGAAACTAGTCAGCATTGTGACACCAATTAAATTTGTTTTACTATTAAGCTCATTTTTAATTCTAACACAATTTTCTAACATTTCCGCTCCACCTGATATGTGTAATGTTGTATATAAAGGCTCAAAATTCATTATATTTTTCAGAGATTTTTCAACTGTTGCGGGAATATCATAGAGCTTTAAGTCTATGAAAAGAGGAATATCATATTTTTTAATTTGCTCGATTCCCGAAAGACCACAAGATGTAAAAAATTCTAGACCTAATTTAATACCACCAATATATGGTGCAACTTTCTCAATAATTGATTTAGCATTTTCAAGA
This sequence comes from uncultured Pelagibacteraceae bacterium, assembly GCA_902525595.1. Lineage (GTDB taxonomy): Bacteria > Pseudomonadota > Alphaproteobacteria > Pelagibacterales > AG-422-B15 > CACNXQ01. Next base: position 44,091 of record CABZHO010000002.1, read on the forward strand.
TCGCTTGTATCGACCGCGCAATAAATAGGATTTTTATTCAAAACCGATTTTAATTTTGACTCTCTTCTGTTTCTATAACAATTGAACTTCCTTGGGAGTTCAATTTATTTCTTAATTCTTTACCTGTTTTAAATCGAGGAATATACTTTTCTTCTACATGAACTGATTCACCTGTTCTAGGATTTCTACCTGTTCTTTCTTTTCTGTGCTGTACAGAAAAAGCTCCAAACCCCCTTAGTTCAACTCTTTTTCCCTCAGCAAGTGATTGAGTAATTTCATTAAAAATTGTATTAACTATTCGTTCAACATCTCTTACAAACAAGTGTGGGTTGGCGTCAGTTATATTTTGAATTAATTTGGATTTAATTAAACTCATTAGTTTAATTATATGGTATTAGGTCTTATTGTAAATAATTGAATCTAGAGAATAATTATTCTTCTTTTTTCTCTCTACCTAAGGCTTTTCCTAGGATGGCTCCTAACGAAGCACCTGAGTCTTTTGATCCATATTTTTCCATTGCTTCTTTTTCTATTTCTTCTTCCATTACTCTTATGGATAAAGAAACTTTATAATTTTCCTTATCAATATTAGTTATGGAAGCATCTAGCTTATCATTTTTTGCCCATCTGTCTGGACGTGCGTCTGTTTTTCTAGCTGCAAGGTCAGATTTCTTAATGGTAGTAGTTGGTCCTTTTTCACTTATTCTTACTTTGACACCAAAGTCTCCAATTTCAATAACATTACAAGTTACAATATCGCCTTTATTTTTGTCTTTAATTTCATCAAAAGGATTTCCATCAACCTCACGAAGAGAAAGAGCAACTTTTTCATTATCATTTGATATTATTTTTACTTTTAGTTTATCGCCAACTTTATACTTTTTAATCTCTTCTTTTGGTTCCAAATCCCATGATAAGTCTTTGCTAAACAATGCTCCATCAATATCACCTTCAAGATTGCAGAATATTATTCCGTCTTTTATATTTGATATTTGCGTATCCAGAACTTTACCAACAGGATTATTTTCATTAAATTTTTGCCATGGATTAGGTAATAACTGTTTTATGCCTAAGCTTAATCTTCTTTTTTCATGATCGATTTCTAAGATTTGACAATCAACTGACTGAGACCTTGCATATAGATTTCCAGGTTTAGAATTTTGTTTTTGGCTCCATGTCAACATATCCTTATGACACAAACCTTCAACACCATTTTCAATTTCGATGAAAATACCATAATCGGTAACATTTGTTACAACGCCTGTTACTTTATCATTTACATTAAATTTTTCTTTTACTTTGAGCCATGGGTCATCTTCAAGCTGTTTCATCCCAACTGATACTCTATTTTTTTCTGGATCAACTTTTATAATCTTAACCTTTACTTGTTGATCTATTTTTAAGACTTCAGATGGATGAGCTATTCTTTTAAAGGTTATATCGCTACTGTGAAGTAAAGAATCATATCCTCCTAAATCAACAAAGGCACCATAGTCTGTAATAGCTTTAATTTTACCTTCAACAGTATCACCAAGCTTTAATTGAAGAAATCTTTCTTCTCTTACTTCCTTATGCATCTCTTCAAGAACTGCTCTACGACTCACAACAATGTTTGATCTTTTTAAATCCATTTTTAAAATTTTGAATTTTTGAGGTACGTTTAATAAGTGGCTTATATCACGCATTGGCCTCGTATCAATTTGAGAGCCGGGCAGAAATGCAGTAACTCCAATTTCACATGATAGTCCACCTTTAACTTTTCCAGTAATTACACCTTCTACTAGTTCACCTGCTTCAAATGACTTTTCAATTTCACCCCAAATTTCTTTTGATTTAGCTTTTGATCTAGATAATATGCATTCACCATGGTGATTTTCTATTTTATCAAGATAGACATCAATTGTGTCACCAACTTCAAGCTCTTTCTGATCTTTCTGAAAAATAAATTCTCTTTTTGAAATTCTGCCTTCTACCTTTGCACCAATATCGACAATTACTGCATCATCTTCAATCTCAGCTATTATTCCTTTGATAATAGATCCTTCTTTCAGATTTTTGGTACTTATAGATTCAGCTAGTAATGAGTCAAACTCTGAAGATTGATTTTGATTTAAAGTCTCTTGACCCATAAAAAATTATTTTCTTTAGTGCATTAAAAGACTGTTCTATATCAAGATAAGTTGTATCTAGCAACACCGAATTTTCCGCCGGTTTGAGTGGTGCCACTTTTCTGTTAAGATCCTTGTTATCTCTTTTTACGATGTCAGCAAAGACCTTATTAAAGCTTGATTTTTTGTCACTTTTGAGGATTTGCTTGTATCGTCTTTGAGCTCTTATTGATATGTCAGCCCAAACAAATATTTTAAAATCTGCATCAGGGAAGACTATTGTTCCAATGTCCCTACCTTCTATGATGACATATTTGCTATTTTTTAAGTTTTTTTTGGGAAAAATTCTTTGAAATTTTAATAATGAATTTCTTACAAATGGTTTAGCAGCAATATTAGACGATATTCTATCTATCTCAGAATTGAATAAATTCTTATTATTTAACTTATCTTCATTTAGTTCATTGATTATTTTTAAGATTTTTTTGGATTGACTAATTTTTATATTTTTTTTGATCATTTCAAAAGCAATTGCCCTATACAGCTTTCCACTGAATAGTATTGGTGCATGCAATTTTTTAGATAATTTTTTTGCAAGTGATGTTTTGCCTGATGAGGCTGGGCCATCAATAGCAATTATTTTATGCATTTACGAGTAGTTCTTTTATATGCTTTTTAAAATCTGGATAGCTGATAGCAATACATTTTTCATTATCTAAGCTTATTTTATATTCATAAATAATACTTAGAATAGAAAAAGCCATTGCAATTCGGTGGTCGTTAAATGTTCTTATTTTTACTGATTTTTTTACAACATGTTTAGAGCCATGTATAATAATATTATTATTCTGAGTTATCACATTAAATCCTAATCTTTTAAGATTTTGTGTAATACTTTTTATCCTGTCGCTCTCTTTGTGCCTTAATTCATCCAATCCATTGAATTTAGTAACCCCTGTTGATTGTATAGCTGCAATTGCCAAAATAGGATATTCATCTATTAGTAGGGAGGATAAACTTGCTTTTACAACAGTTCCCTTTAATTTACTGTATTCAGCTGAGATGCTACCAACCGTTTCACCACAAACCACTTTTTTATTTGATATTTTTATTTTACCACCCATTTTCTTCAAAACATTTATAAATTCAATTCTTGTTGGATTTAGTAAAATATTTTTCAGAGTAATTTTTGAGTTTCTAATTATTAAGGCGCCAACTATAAAAAATGCTGCACTGGATGGATCACATGCGACTTTCAAATCCCTTGGTTTAATTTCGTAAGGTCCATTTAATTCAATAAGGGATCCATTTTTTCCTTTTTTTATTTTTTTAAATTTTAAATTAAGATATTTCATAAGTCTTTCGGTATGGTCTCTGGTGGGTCTTTTCTCTATTATTGCAGTTTTTCCATGAATACTTAGTCCTGCAAGCATCAAAGCTGACTTAACCTGAGCCGACGCAGTTACCATTTCATGATTTAAAGGAAGTAAATTAGAGTCACCTTTTACCATTGCTGGAAAATAGTCTCCTCGAGTCAAACTAACCTCAGCTCCTATTTTTTTTAGATAATTAGTAACTCTTGACATTGACCTTTTGCTGAGTGACTTGTCACCAATAAACGTACAAACTATTGGATTTGTTGATACCGCTCCCAGCATGAGTCTTGCAGTGGTGCCACTGTTACCGCAGTCAAGAGCACCATTAGGTTGCATAAAACCTGAGGTACCATTACCCAGAACAATCCAATAATTTTTATATTTTTTTATACTTATACCTAGACTAATCAGAACATTGATTGTTGATTTAATATCTTCTGATTCTAACAAGTTTGATATTTTAGTTTTTCCTGTACTCAAAGCTGCAAATATAAGCGCTCTGTGAGAAATTGACTTATCGCCAGGAATTTCGATTGAGCCTTGTAATTTTAACACTTTTATATTGTCAATTTAGCTTGTATCGTTAATGTTATATATTATTGTTTATTATATATATATCAAATTCTTAACCTATAAAATCTAGAAATTAAATATGCCAAAAGCTGAGTGGGGGAAAAAAGTAATCTGTTCTAACTGTGGAGCAAAATTTTATGATTTAAATAGAAAGTCTATGGTTTGTCCCAGTTGTGGAACAGAGTACGTAGAACCTTCTTTTCAAGAGGTAACAAGTAGTGCAAAACAAGTTTTCACAGATAATGTTGATAGTACAGCTGATGTTAATCTAGTTGGTAGTGATGCATCTGAGTCAATTGCAGAAGTTGAAGATCTTGTAATCGATGACGCTATAGACGACGAAACAATAAGTCTTGAGGAAACTGAGACCGATGATGTATCAGTTATTCCAGATGAAGAGGATGAACTTGATATAACCGAATCTCCTGACGAAAATATGGAAGAATAATACTGGGGCTATAGCTCATCTGGGAGAGCGCGTCGCTGGCAGTGACGAGGTGGTCGGTTCGAGTCCGACTAGCTCCACCACTAAAGTTTAAATGTGTCTCCCAGGTAGAATTTTCTGGCTTCTTTGTTTCCAAGTATTTTGTCGTTGTTCCCCTCTGCAATAATTTCTCCTGCGTGCATCACATAAGAATAATCGCATATATCAAGAACTTCCCTGACATTATGATCAGTTATAAGGACACCAATATTTCTTTTCATAAGTTGTCTTATAAGTTTTTTAATATCATCAATACCTATTGGATCAACTCCTGCAGTTGGCTCATCCATCAGTATTATGCTTGGATTTGAGCAAAGGCATCTTGCAATCTCTGTCCTCCTTCGCTCTCCTCCACTCAACATGTGAGGCATTGCTCTTCTTAAATGTGACAGCGAAAATTCTGTTAGTAATTCTTCTAAAATATTTTGCATCTGATTTTTTTGGTGTCCTTTTGTTTCTAAGATAGATAATAGATTGTCTTCAACTGACATTCCTCTGAAAATAGATGGTTGTTGGGGTAAAAAGCCTAATCCGAGCCTTGCCCGTTTATAAATAGGTATAGTTGTAATGTTTTCATCATCTAAGAATATTTCTCCTCCATCACATTTTATAAGACCCATAATCATATAAAAAGTTGTTGTCTTTCCAGCTCCGTTTGGACCTAGCAAGCCTATAGTTTTTCCTCTTTCAAGCTCAATACTTACATCTCTAACAATTTGTTTACTAGATAGAGACTTACGGAGATTTTTTGCCTGAAGTCCCCTGTTAGACGAAATTAATTTTGGTAAACTGCTCATTCTTCACTGATTATTGTGGCTTCTAACCTATTTTCCGAATTGCCTTTTATTATACTAGTCGAGTTTTTAATATCTAGTATTAATTCCTCGCATTTAATTTTATTTCTACCCTGTGTAACATGCACATTACCTTTTAATTTTAGAATTTGTGAAGAAGGTAAGTACAATGCATGATCACTATTTGTAGTCATATCATTATGATCAATTTTAACGTCTTCAAAACTTTCAATTTCATCAATCTGATCTCTATTTTTATTAAATTTAACTACCATTTTGCCAGACCAAATTTTGAAAGTATCTTCCTCAGCGTAGACATTACCTATAAATATTGACTCATTTGCATTATCATCTATTTCAAGTCTATCTGATACAATATTAATCTCATTTGCAGAGACATGGATTTTAAGAAATAGAAATATAATTATGAATATGTATTTTTTTAACATTTAGTTTTCAAAAATTATTTTTGTAATGACGTTACCTTCATAGACAATTTTACTAAAATTATCATTTATCACTGATCGATCAGCAATTATTAAATTGTCTTCTCTTTTATGTTCAATATTTGTCAAACTAACAATATCTTTTTTCATATCAAAAGTAGCTCTATCTGACTTAAAGCTTTCATTATTTTCTGTGTAGAACACTATATTATCTTTTAGTTGTATAACATTTGTTGATTGAGAAAATATACCTGTATCCGCTTCTAAAAAAATCCATGCATTATTATCTGTCTTAAATTTACCTTCAACTTTTGTGAGTTCGAGATAGTCGTTAGACTGCAATCCCCTCTCAGCTTTAATTTCGTATATTTTATCATCCAGTCCCTTTTCAGTAAATCGAGGATTTTCAATTTCAATTAATTGACTATTTTCTTCAGAGAAAGCAGAAGAAATAGAAGATAAAAATATAATCAAAAAAATAAAAAGCTTAATTGGCATGTCTAATGCAATCATGAATATGTATTACTCCTACAGGCGATTTTTTTGAGAAGTTATTTACAGCAAATAAAAATGTTATTTTGTTTTTATTCATGATTTGCAGAGCATCTGACATGAGTAAATTTTGATTAATTAGGATTGGCCTTATTGTCATAATATCGCTAGCTTTTAGTTTGAAAAATTTATTATTTAAATGTCTTCGAAGGTCTCCATCTGTAATTATTCCAATCAAATGATTTTGTTTATTTCTTACTCCAACGTGACCAAAAGATTTTTTTGTCATTTCGATAATGACAGATTTCATAGATGCTTCTTGAGTCACCAAAGGTATTTTATTCTTCGTGTGCATTATATCTTTTACTTGCAACATACTTAAGCCTAGAGCTCCACCTGGATGAATTTTTTTATATGCTGACATATTAAATTTTTTTAACTTCATAAGGGCGACGCAAAGTGCGTCTCCAAGTACTAAGGCCATAGTTGTAGATGTGGTAGGAGCCAATCCAATTGAACATGCTTCACTAGCACTTGGTATCAAAAGCGTTATTGATGCATATTTCATTAATTCACTTTTGCTGTTGGCAGTAATTCCAATCACTGAAACTGAGTTTTTGGCCGTGAATTTAAGCAAATTACTAAGTTCATTACTGTTTCCAGAATTAGAAATAATTATGAGAGCGTCTTTTTTAGAAATGATACCTAAATCACCATGACTCATATCAGTTGGCGTGCAGTATTGCGACGGTGTGCCTGTAGAACTCATTGTACTTGAGATTTTGCTTGCAATATGACCTGATTTTCCAACGCCTGTTATAATAACTCTGCCTTTAACTTTGGATAAAAGTTTTACAGCTTTATCAAAATCATTATCAATAGACTTATAGAGCTTTTTAATGCCCACTAACTCTGTATCGATTACAAGTTTTCCGTCCTTTATAGTTGATCTGTTTTTCATATTAAATCTAGCTTGAGTGAGAAAAAATATCGTTATTCCATCCTTGAAGGTCTAGTTCTACTCTTGTTGGTAAGAAATTAATACAATCGTTCACTAGATTCTTCCTTCCTTGCCTTTCAAGGATCTCATCTAATTTTTCTTTAATTAAATGTAAGTGTAGTACATCTCCCGCAGCATAGTTTATTTGATCTTTTGATAAATTTGGATTTGACCAATCACTCGATTGTTGTTTTTTTGAAATATCAATATTCAGCAATTCTTTACATAAATCCCTATAACCATGACCTTGAGAATAAGTTCTAGCTATTTTTGAACTTATCTTTGTACAATAAACATTTTTAATCATAACGCCTAAGTCATGTTTTATTGCAGCTAAGTCATGTCTGGCAAAGTGAAAAATAAATGTTTTATCACTATAAAGTAGTTTTTTAAGATTAGGTGCCTCATAGTTTTTATCAATAAATTGAACTAAGTGGCAATCACCTTCACCGTCATATAATTGTATTAAGCACAACGGATCTCGAGATGGTTGTAATCCCATCATTTCGCAATCTGCAGCTATCATATTTGCAAATTCAATATCAGCTTTTAAATCATTTTTATGTAAAATAGTTTGCATTCTAAATAAAATATTCTATTTCAAAAAAGTACATAAAGGTATATTGAGCAAATATGAAGAAAAAAACGATTACACTAGTTGGCGGCTCAGGTTTTTTGGCCAAATACTGCATATCAGAACTCTTAAAATCAGGGCATCGACTAAGAATTTTGTGCCGTAACCCTCACCTTGCTGGAAAGATTAGAATGATGGGCTCGCCAGACCAATTAGATATTGTTAAAGGCGACATAAGTTCAAAGTCTCAATTAAAGCAATGTATTGATGGGTCGGATATTGTGATTAATTTTGTTGGTATACTTTTCGAAAGTGGTACCCAAACATTTGAAAAATGTCATTCTATAGGACCAAAAAATATAGCTCAAATATGTACGGAATATCAAGTTAAACAATTCATTCATTTTTCTTCTATTGGGGCAGATAAAAATAGTGATTCAAAATACCAAGTTTCAAAAGGACTTGGAGAAGAAAATATTAGAGAAATTTTACCATCAGCAACAATACTTAGACCATCTATAGTTTTTGGTCCTGGGGATGGATTTTTTACAGTACAATCAAAATTAGTAAAAAGTCTTCCAATTGTTCCATTATTTAGCAATAACAAATATCAATGTGTTTACGTAGCTGATATTGCAACTGCGTTAATCAAAATAATTGAAGCTAATGATACTCAAGGTAAAACTTTTGAATTTGGGGGTCCTGATATTTTTACTCTAAAAGAAATTTATCAATTAATTTTAAAATCATTAAATATAAAGCGTTTGATACTTCCGGTACCATTATCATTTGCAAATTTTGCTGCTTTAGTTATGAAGCCTTTGCCAAATCCATTAATTACATTTGATCAGGTTAAGCTTTTGAAAAAAGATAACGTCATTACATCTGAAGAACATACATTAGAGTCACTAGGTATTCAGCCTAAGTCAGCTAGAGATATCGTACCTACTTATTTATAGATCAAATGAAATATAAGAGGATTATTGATCCAAAGATTATCCGATAAATAACAAAAGGCTTCATTGAGTATTTTGTTAGCCAACTTAGTAGTAATGATATTGCGACATATGCGGTAACAAAAGCTATGAAAAAGCCTAGGACACTGTAGCTAATATTTTCATAGGATGAATTTTTTATGAGTTCTATGATTGGTATAGCGGAGGCAATAATTAAAACTGGAATTGAAAGTAACATAGAAAACTTTGCAGACCCAACTCTATCCAAGTTGAATAACCTTGCACTAGTATAAACAATACCTGCTCTACTTGTTCCAGGAATAATTGATAGAACTTGAAATAATCCAATTATTAACGATTGTTTAACGCTGAGATCTTCTAGTTTAACAGGATTATCATTTTTCTTGTTATCGGCAAAATATAGAACTAATCCAAAAAAGATTGTTGTAAATCCAATTATTTCAACTTTTCGAAATATTCCAGCCCATCCCAACAGAAAAAAAATTCCACCGATCAAAATTATTGGTAAAGAAGCAATTATTAAATTTCTATTTAAATTTTTTATTTCTACTTCTACTTCTCTTTCTTTATAAAAAGTCGAAGAGTATAGTAACAGGCTTACAACTTCTTTTTGGAAATATATGATTATGGCAAACAAAGTACCTAAATGAAGGCTAACATCTAAAAGTAAATTTTGCTCCATTTCAAACAACTTACTTGCAACCAGCAAATGCCCAGAACTTGAAATAGGTAAAAATTCAGTAATTCCCTGAATTATTCCTAATAATAAAATAGGAAAAAAAGACATAAAATTCAAAAAAAAATAACGTTTTACGCCAAATAGGCAAGCAAAACTTATTATTATGTCATAATGTATGACTATTATTATAATTTTATAATGATATAAAAATTAATGTTTATTATTTTAAATCTGTATGTGTCATAATTAGTGACATAAATAAGTTTATGCTAAAATTCACCAATTTACAACAGGAGTACCCTGAAAAGAGATTATCAAAGGAAAGAAAAAGAGACTTTCAAGAAATCTACGAGAACTTTATTAAAGACAGCGCAAAGGATCAATCAAGTCGATGTTCCCAATGTGGTGTTCCTTATTGCACTGTTCATTGTCCATTACATAATCATATACCTGACTGGTTAAAATTAGCTGCAGAGGATCGTCTGCAGGAAGCTTACGAAATTTCTTCAAGCACAAATAATATGCCTGAGATATGTGGTAGAATCTGCCCCCAAGATAGATTATGCGAAGGAAATTGTGTCATTGAACAGTCAGGACATGGCTCAGTAACAATTGGATCAGTTGAAAAATACTTAACTGATAATGCATTTGAAAAAGGTTGGATTACACCAATCAAAATTGAAAAAGAATTAGAAAAAAATAGTAGCGTTGGAATAATTGGTGCCGGCCCTGCCGGCCTTGCTGCTGCTGAGGAATTGAGAAAAAAAGGTTACCAAGTTGATGTCTATGATCGCTATGACAGAGCTGGTGGATTACTCATTTATGGTATTCCAAATTTTAAATTAGAGAAAGACATTGTTCAAAGAAGAATGAAATATTTAGGTGACTCAGGAATCAATATTCATTTAAATGTTGAAATTGGTAGAGATCTTCAATTTCAAGATCTGCAAAACAAACATGATGCTGTTCTAATTGCTACAGGAGTTTACAAAGCAAAAGAGATAGGGCTCGGTGACAAAACAGATGACATCATTCCTGCTCTAGAATTTTTAATTGCATCTAATCGAAAAGGTTTAGGTGATCAGGTAAAATTATTTGACGATGGTAATTTGAACGCGGAAAATAAAGATATAGTAGTTATTGGTGGCGGTGATACAGCAATGGACTGCGTTCGTACAGCAATTAGGCAAGAGGCAAACTCAGTCAAATGCTTGTATCGTAGAGACAAAGAAAATATGCCGGGCTCTGCAAGAGAAGTTAACAATGCAGAAGAGGAAGGTGTACAATTTTTGTGGCAATCGCTCCCAAAAAATATGAAACAATCTAACAAAAAATACAATCTTCAATGTGTAAAAATGAAATTAAGTGAACCTGACGCTGATGGTCGAAGAATACCTCAACAAATAGAGGGATCAGATTTTAATTTAGAAGCTGATATGGTAATTGCCGCATTAGGTTTCTCACCTGAAGAACTACCAAAGTTATTTAATCTTAAAGAGTTACCAGTCACCAAATGGGGCACAGTGAGAGTTGGGTTTAATACGATGATGACAGATATTGATGGTGTTTTTGCAGCCGGAGATATTGTAAGAGGTGCCTCCTTAGTTGTGTGGGGAATAAGGGATGGAAGGGATGTAGCTAATTCAATCCATAGTTATATCGAAGCAAAAAAATTATCAGAAATGAATAACGTAAAGGTCTCATGAGTAAAGAATTAACCAGATATAAAAAAAATAAAAATTTATTGGAAAATGCTCACCTTTATCACTCCAATCAAGAGCATGATGCATGTGGTGTTGGTTTCGTTGCCTCAGTTGACGGAAGGCAAAGAAGGGAGGTTGTGAAGGGAGGCATTGATGCCCTTAAAGCAGTTTGGCATAGAGGTGCTGTAGATGCGGATGGCAAAACAGGTGATGGAGCTGGAATATTGACTCAAATACCTGATAACTTCTTTGATGACGAAATTGCAAAAACGGGCCACGAAAAAAGAAAAGAACCTCTGGGAATAGGTATGATGTTTTTGCCTAGGAATGACTACGTTGCTCTTGAGAAATGTAGAACTATAATTGAGTCGGAACTTCTTGATCACGGATATTACATATATGGCTGGAGGCAGGTACCAATAAACAACAGTGTAATTGGAGAAAAAGCAAATTCGACCAGGCCAGAAATTGAACAGGTAATGTTTGTCAATAACATTGAAAGAGGAAAAAATTTTGACTACTCGAAAGAGTTGTATCTCGTAAGACGTAGACTTGAAAAACGAATAGCTAAACAACAAATTAATGGCTTTTATGTTTGCTCGTTAAGTTTTGAGTCAATAATTTATAAAGGGCTTTTTTTAGCCGAACAGTTATCTATATTTTATCCTGATTTAGCTAATGAGAGTTTTGTATCTTCATATGCAGTCTTTCATCAAAGATATTCAACAAACACGTTTCCTTCATGGGGATTAGCTCAACCATTTAGAATGTTAGCACACAATGGAGAGATAAATACAATCTCAGGAAATACAAACTGGATGAGAAATCATCAAACTCGAATTGCTTCAGAAATTTTTGGTGATGATAGCGAACAGGTAAAGCCGATTATTGAAAAAAATGTTTCTGACTCTGCCGCATTAGATGCTGCCTTTGAGCTCTATGTAAGAGCAGGGCGATCGGTTCCCCTTGTTAAAACTCTTTTAATGCCTGAGGCCTGGTCAAAAAGAAGCGAACTTATGCCAATCGAGCATAGAAATATGTATGAATTCTCAAATGCAATAGTTGAACCTTGGGATGGCCCTGCAGCAATAGCTGCAGTTGATGGCAATTGGATAATTGGTGGAATGGATAGAAATGGTCTTAGGCCAATGCGTTACTCAATATCCAGCGAGAATATAATATATGTTGGTTCTGAAACTGGAATGGTAAGAGTAGACGAGTCGAAAATAATTGAAAAAGGTAGACTTGGTCCAGGGGATATAATTGGAGTTAATTTAAAAGATGGCAAAATTTACAGAGATAACGATTTAAAAAATTATTTAGCTTCTGAGTCTCCTTATGAAGACTATGTAAAAAAAATTATACGACTTGATAAGCGCGTAACAGTTTCAAGAGAATCAACAGTCATTGAAGCTGATAAATTAAGAAAAAAAATGATTGCTGCGGGTTATACAATGGAAGAACTTGAATTAATACTTCACCCAATGGTTAGTGACGCTAAAGAGTCAACAGGAAGTATGGGAGATGATACACCAATTGCTGTTTTATCTGATAAATATCGACCGTTATCTCACTTCTTTAGACAGAAGTTTAGCCAAGTAACAAATCCCCCAATTGATAGTTTAAGAGAGCAAAGTCGAATGAGTTTGAAAACAAGGTTTGGTAATTTACAAGATATACTCTCTTCAAACCCGTATGAAGAAAATGTATTTGTAATTGACAGTCCTTTTATAACGAATGGTCTTTTTAAAAAAATATCTGTGCGCGGTAAAGAAACAACAACAATAATCGATTGCACCGTTAATAAAAATGATTTTAATCTAAAAGAAGAAATCAAACGTATTCAATTTGAGTCAGAGACTGCTGTTTTGAGTGGTAAATCGCATATTATATTATCTGATACCAACGCAGACCACGATCGAATTTCGTTACCAATGATTTTAATTACTGCTGCAGTTCATACAGATTTAACACGCAAAGGCATAAGATCATTTGTCTCACTGCACATAAGGTCTGCTGAATGTCTTGATACTCACTATTTTGCAGTGCTTATAGGTGTTGGCGCAACAACTGTAAATCCGTATTTAGCATTGGATTGTATTTATGAACGTCAACAAAAGGGCCTATTTGGTGATATCTCATATGAAGAATGTGTTGGTCGTTATAAAAAAGCAATCGATCAAGGTTTGCTCAAAGTAATGTCAAAACTTGGAATTTCTGTAATCAGTGCTTATCGAGGAGGTTTTAATTTTGAGGCAATTGGATTAAGTCGTTCAATGGTTAATGAGTATTTCCTAGGAGTACAAAGTCGTATGTCAGGTATAGGCTTGTCTGGTATTGAAAAGAAATTAACCGACCTTCATAAATATGCATACTCAGAGAATATTCAGACATTACCAATAGGAGGTATTTACCGTTATAGAAATGGTGGCGAAACCCATGCCTATGAAGGGAAATTAATACATCTTCTTCAAACAGCAGTTGCAGAAGACTCCTATGAAATGTACAAAAAATATTCCAATTCAATGGCCAATTTTGCTCCAATTAATATTAGAGATCTTTTAGAATTCAAAGACAGTGACCAATCCGTTGAGTTAAGTGAGGTTGAATCGATAACTTCTATAAGAAAAAGATTTGGCACAGGAAGTATGTCACATGGTGCGCTTTCAAAAGAAGCTCATGAAACACTAGCAATAGCAATGAATCGTATCGGAGGAGCATCATGTTCTGGTGAAGGAGGTGAGTCAATTGAAAGATCTCGTCCTTTAGATAATGGTGACAGTGCTAATTCTAGAGTTAAGCAAGTGGCTTCAGCGAGATTTGGAGTCACAACAGAATACTTAAATAATTGCGAAGAAATAGAAATTAAAATTGCGCAGGGGGCTAAGCCTGGTGAAGGCGGCCAGCTTCCTGGTTTTAAAGTAACCACTGAAATTGCTAAGTTGAGACATTCGACAGAAGGCGTTACTTTAATTAGTCCACCACCTCACCATGATATTTATTCAATAGAAGATCTTGCACAGCTTATTTACGACTTAAAACAGGCGAACCCTGATGCAAGGGTTTGTGTGAAGCTTGTAGCTTCATCGGGAATTGGGACCATAGCAGCAGGTGTTGCAAAAGCTAAGGCAGATGTAATTTTGATTTCTGGTCATAATGGAGGAACTGGTGCAAGTCCTCAAACTAGTATCAAGTATGCAGGTATTCCCTGGGAGATGGGTTTAACAGAAGTAAATCAAGTTCTAACATTAAATGGATTGAGACAAAATGTTGTGTTGAGAACTGATGGAGGTATTAAAACAGGTCGTGATGTCGTTATCGCAGCAATTATGGGTGCTGAAGAATTTGGAGTTGGCACAACCTCCCTAGTAGCTATGGGATGTATTATGGTCAGACAATGTCATTCTAATACTTGTCCCGTAGGTGTATGTACTCAAGATGAAGATCTTAGAGCTAGATTTTCGGGTAACCCAGAAAAAGTAGTAAATTTATTTAGCTTCATCGCTGAAGAGGTTAGAGAAATATTAGCTCAATTAGGCTTTAAGAGTTTAAGAGATATTATAGGTCGGACGGACCTCTTATATCAAATTTCAAGAGGGTCAACTCATTTAGATGATTTGGATTTAAATTCACTTTTAATTCAAGCTGAAAAGGATCCATACACTGAATATTTTAACCATTCTGAAATTAATGATGTTGGCGCTACACTTGATGAGAAAATTATTGAAGATGCATCTAAGTTTTTGCAAACTGGCCAAAAAACTGAATTAAATTACCCTATTAGAAATACAGATAGAGCTGTAGGTACAAGGTTATCTTCAACAATATATAGAACCTTTAAAAATAAAGAAGTAAAGAAAGAACACTTAACAATTAACCTGACAGGATCAGCAGGACAATCTTTAGGGGCTTTTGCTATTAAGGGATTAAAGATTAATCTTTACGGTGACTCCAACGATTATGTTGGTAAAGGCTTATCTGGAGCGACTATTTCTATAAGGCCGCATAAAAACAGCAGTCTAATATCAAATGAAAATACTATTGTTGGTAATACCGTTTTATATGGCGCGACTTCTGGAGAACTGTATGCAGCTGGTCAAGCAGGCGAGCGATTTGCAGTTAGGAATTCAGGGGCAACAACTGTTGTAGAAGGTTGTGGCTCGAATGGCTGTGAGTATATGACTGGCGGGACGGTTGTCATACTGGGTAAAACAGGGGATAATTTTGGAGCAGGAATGACAGGGGGTATGGCTTTTATATATGATGAAGATCATAAATTTAGTCAAAGAGCAAATTCTGAAACATTACTTTTTGAAACTATCGCATCTGAATATTGGACAAATGAACTATACCAAATTATTGTTTCACATTATCAAAATACAGGAAGTATGCATGCCCAAGGCATACTAGATAACTGGGAAAGTGAGATACAAAAATTTATACACGTATGTCCAAAAGAAATAGCAAATATGCTTTCTCATCCGCTGGAATTCAAAAACAAGTTAAAACAAATCAATTAGATAAAACTCTTAGATTAAAAGAGCTCATTGTCGAAAATGGTTTTGATACTTTTGGCATTGTAAATACTGACACAGATTTAGACTTCAAAAAAGAATTAGATGAATTCTTAAAAAATAACCATCATGGTGATATGGATTGGATGAAAGAAAGATCGCATCTTAGGTCGAATCCAAATATCTTATGGAATGAGGCTAAGTCAATAATTGTACTTGGTATGAATTATCATTATAAATGTAACTCCCTAGAACTTCTTCAAAAAAAAGACAAAGGTATTATTTCAGTCTATTCGAGAAATACTGATTATCATAAAGTCATAAAAAAAAAATTGAAGAAACTTTCTTTTGAAATATCTAAGCTATTAGATTGCAACTTTAAATACTTTGTTGACACCGCACCTGTAATGGAAAAACCAATTTCCATGAGAGGTGGCATTGGTTGGCAAGGCAAACATACAAATCTTGTATCAAAAAATTTTGGTTCATGGCTATTTCTCTCTTCAATTTTCATAGATAAAAAAATTAATAATACTCAAGCAGAAGTTAACCATTGTGGGTCGTGTAGCAGTTGTATCGATATCTGTCCAACATCAGCAATAATCGAGCCGTATAAATTAGATGCTACTAAGTGTATTTCATATCTGACGATTGAGTATAAAGGGGTCATTGACGAACGCTTTAGAAAGTTAATTGGTAATAGAATTTATGGATGTGATGACTGTTTAGCGGCATGTCCGTGGAATAAATTTGCAAAAAAATCTAAGGAAATTAATTTCCATCCAAAAAAAGAGTTTTTAAATCCTGATTTAGGTAATTTTCTAAACTTAAATGAAGAGGACTTTAAAAAAAAATTTTCTAAATCAAGTATTAAGAGGATTGGCAGAGACAGATTTATAAGAAATGTTTTGATCGCTGTTGGAAATAGCAAAAATAAAAAGTATTTAAAAGACGTAATCTTATTACTGGAGGATGAGTCCTTTATCGTAAGAGGAATGGCAGTTTGGTCCTTAAAACAATTACTTGGATACCAAAAAATTGAGGATTATAAAAATAAATATTTTTCAAAAGAAAATAATAAGCACGTAAAACAAGAATGGTTAAATTGTTAAGATGATATTTATATTTGGATATGGTTATACAGCAAATTTTCTTTGTGAAAAAATTATAGATCAAAAAATATTTGCTACTTCACGTAGTAGTGAAAATAAAGAACAAGCTCATAAAAATATTTCAATAATTAGTCCACTGGAAACAGAATATATTCTTGAAAAATATACAGATGAAATTTCTCATATTCTTATTTCAGTTCCTCCAGATAATGGTGGAGATATATTCTTAAGAACTGTAAGCTTTGATTTGACAAGGCTAAATCAACTTAAATGGATTGGCTATCTCTCTGCAACAAGTGTTTATGGTGACCACCAGGGCCGATATGTCGACGAAAATTCTGAATTGCTCACTGTCTCTAAAAGAGGCAAAAATCGAAAGTTAGCTGAAGACCAATGGCATAAGATTGCAAAGAATCAAAATCTACCTCTTCATATATTTCGGATTGCTGGAATATATGGCCCTGAAAGAAACATGCTTGAAAGAATTAAATCAGGAAATTATGTAAAAGTAATTAAGAAAGGGCATTTCTTCTCTAGAATCCATGTCAATGATTTGACAAATACGTTAATAGCATCAATGCATAAACCCAATCCAATAAGTGTATATAATATTGCTGATGACCACCCGTCATCCATTGACGAAGTAACTGATTATATTGCTAAGAATATTTCAATTACGGTTACTGAAGAAATAAATTATGAGGATTTTAGTAAAAAGGAACAAGCTGAAAGCTTTTTCTCTGAAAATAAAAAAGTAAATAACAAACTTATTAAAGAGGAGCTTGGAATCATTCTAGAGTATCCATCATATAAAGAAGGATATAATAAAATTATTAATCTGACTGATTAAATGCCTGTATTCGACTCAACTTGTAGCCTACTTATCGCTATACCCATGACAACAAGAATAACGCCAATTAATAATGAGAATTTTAGAGGTTCATTCATTAATACCCAGCCATAAAATATTCCAAATACTGGAATAAGGTAAGCAACTTGCATCATGAATGTTGTTCCAGCAGTTCTAATCAATACTTGTCTGAGACTGAATGCAAGACCAGTTGGAATTATGCCTAGGTAAAATAATGCAGTAATTGCAGTAATATTTATTTCATAATTTATTGGTTCAGCAAACAATAGCATAAGAGGAAGCAGCCAAATACTTCCCCATGCGAGAGTATTCATGGTTACCATATCAGATGGCAGGTTTGAAACTTTTCTTATAATTAAATTTGACACCACATACGAGCAACCTGCTAAGTAGATTGCAAGTGCACCAATAAAACTTGATAAATCTGTCACAAAAACTTGTACACCCACAGCAAATATAACGCCGGAAAATCCAATAATAGTTCCAATTATCTTTCTTAAATTTAATTTTTCATTATCAGTGAAATAGTGTGCCAATATTAGGGCGAGGAAAGGGTTAGCAGACATTATAATTACTCCAATGTTACTTGGTAGTGTTAATAGCCCATAGGGAATAAGAGTGAATGGAATTGCGGCATTAAAGAGGCCAATAATAGCATATCTGTAAGTATTTTTTTGAAAAAATTGTAGACTTCCTGCTCGGTACAAGATGGCTAACAGAAGAACAGCCGCTCCAATAAAAGTTCTAAAAAATCCAATCTCTATTGGATTAAACATCAAATTACTAAATTTGATAGCTACAAAAGAACCTCCCCAAACAGCTCCAAGAAATATTAAGAGTGAATAGTTGTTAAAAGATGAATTCATTTTATTAATTCATTAATATTTTCATATAGTGTATGTAAATCAGTCTCCCTTGACAGACTATGATCACCATCATTTATAATGATAAGTTTTTTATTTTTTGTTTCTAATAATTCAATAATCTTTTCAGATGTGCTAAAATGTACTACTTGATCTTTTCGTCCGTGTAGAAGTCTTACGGGGCATGAAATGTTTATTGGCCCTTTAAGAAGCATATTTTTCTTTCCATCCTCAAGAAACTTATATGTAATGGTATAATCTTCGGAGTATTTATCCCAATTAATAACAATTTTACCTTCAGTCCTTATTTTTTCCTTCTGTTCATCACTTAGTCGTTCCCATTCACCTACAACGAAATCTGGAGCAGATGCTATGCCTACCAAACCATTTACATACAGAAAATTATTCATCGTTACAATTAACGATATCCATCCACCCATACTCGAGCCAACAATAATATTTTTATTTGTTCTAAATTTTTCAAATATCTCACTTGCTTCGATAGTCCATTTGCTAATACCACCATCTTCAAATGCACCTTTTGAAATACCATGGCCCGAATAGTCGAATCTTACAAAATTTAAATGATTGTCGATGCACCATTTACTTAGCGCCGTTGCTTTTGTTCCATCCATACTTGAACTGTACCCACCAAAAAAGAAAATGGTTATTTCAGAATTTAAATTATCTCTTGAATAGGCGATTTGCTCATTAAAAGAAGAATTGATGAAGTTTATTTTATCTTTCATAATGATTTACTATTATTCATTTAACTATTAGAAATACTATATGCAATCAAAAATTTGTGTATTGCAAGTTATACCTAATCTTGATGTGAGTGGTGCTTCTCAAGGATGTATTGATATTGCAAATTTTTTATCTGAAAAAAAATATAGTTCTTATATTTTAACATCTGCAGGCGATAAGATCAGTGAGGTAAACAATTTTGAAGATAAGGTTTTTAATGCACCAGTTCACTCAAAAAATCCATTTATAATATTTTTAAACGTTTTAAAAATTATAAAACTTATTAAAAAGTTAAATATAAATATCGTACATACCAGAAGTAGAGCTCCTGCATGGAGTTCATATTTTGCATGTGTTATAACAGGTACTAAATTTGTTACTACGTTCCATGGTACATACAATTTTAATAATCCTATTAAGAAATATTATAATTCCATAATGTTGAAGACCAATGGAACAATTGCAATTTCTAATTTTATTAATAGACACATCTGGGATCATTATCCAAAAAAAAATAATAACATAAAAACTATTGTCCGTGGTATCGATTTAGATTTTTTCAATCCTCATGAATGTAATCCAAATCAACAAGAAGTAATTATAAAAAAATTTAATATTGATAAGGGAGCAATTAAAATACTTCTTGCAGGAAGAATTACTGCTTGGAAAGGGCATATGTTGGTTCTTCAAGCATTTGCAAAGATAAAAGCTAACACTAAAAAGAAAATTGAGATTATTTTTGTTGGACCGGATGATAATGACAAACTCAAGAATGCTCTCAAAAAATTTGCCACTGAAAATAACTTAGCAAAATTAATTCATTTTGTTGGCTCTCGAAGTGATCTCAATAATTTTTATGGGTTAGTTGATTTTGTAGTTTCTGCATCAACAGATCCAGAGGCTTTTGGAAGAATAGCCGTAGAGGCCCAAGCTATGGGTAAATTTGTAATTGCCTCAAATCATGGCGGATCGACGGAGACTGTCATAAACGGCAAAACAGGGTATTTATTTGAAAACAATAACCCTGATGATTTATGCAATAAAATACTTGATGCCATTGATAAAGAGAAACATACATCAAAAGATACTTTGAAAGCATGTATTCAGCATGTGCAGAAAAAATACTCAAAGATAAAAATGTGCGAAGAGACACTTAATTTTTATAATGAAGTTTTAAATTAAATGGAAAGAAATATATTAGTTATTAAACATGGTTCATTTGGAGATATCATTCAGATAAATGGATGTCTCAAAGATATACGTCAAAATTACCTAAAAAATAAAATTTATATTTTAACAACGCCAGCATTCAAAAATTACTTTGAAAAGTGTCCTTTTGTGGATGAAGTAATTTTGGATAAAAGAAAGTCACGATGGAATTTAATATATTTATATCGATTAAGAAAATTAATTACTAATCATAAATTTGAAAGAGTCTTCGACCTACAGAATTCTAAAAGAACGGAGTTTTATAGAAAATACCTTTTGTCCTCGGAGTGGGTTTCATCAAGAACAATACTAAAATCAGGTGAAACAAAAAAAGAATTTGATAAGAAGAGTACTCTCGAAAGATTTAAAATACAATTACTCAGATCAAACATCAATATTGAGTTTGTCAATAAACCACCGGTCTCTTGGATGATTGATGACAATTTTAAAATTTCATCTCAGATTAAAAAAAACTATATAGTTATATTTCCATTCTGCTCTCCTAAGCACCAGCAAAAAATATGGCCTTACTATAATGAGCTTATTTTAAAATTAAAATCAAATTTTCCTGATTTAGATATTGTAATCGCTCCAGGACCAGGTGAAATAAATGCAGCAAAAAAATATAAAGTAAAACTATGTCTTCACAACAATAAGCCAACAAATTTTTTTCAATTATCAAAACTACTGATAGGTGCAAAATACGTAATATCAAATGACACTGGGCCAGCTCATTTAGCAGCACATATGGGATGTCATGGTTTAGTGTTATTTGGAAGTCACACTACACCTAAAAAAGTAAGTATTGAAACAAGTCATTTTTCATCCATTTCGTCTAAAAATATCAATGATATTTCTGTTGAAGCAGTCTATAAGAAAATAGATTCTCATTTGTAGATAGATGATATAATAATACCATTCAATGAGTAACAACGAACCATTTATTAATACTTTAAGACATGATACAGCGCATGTATTAGCCATGGCCGTGCAAGAAATTTTTCCAGATACACAAGTGACAATTGGCCCTGTAATAGAAAATGGTTTTTACTACGATTTTGATAGAAAAGAACCTTTTACTGATAAAGACCTCGGTATAATTGAAAAGAAAATGAAAGAAATAGTCAATCGTGATGAGAAAACGTCATATAAAATAATCAGTAGGGAAGACGCCATTAAGCTCTTCACTGACAAAGGAGAGAATTACAAAGTTGAAATCATAAGAGATTTACCTGAAAGTGAAGAATTAAAAGTATATTATCACGGAGATTGGTTTGACCTTTGTAAAGGACCTCATCTAGACTCAACTGGAAAAATCGGAAAAGCCTTTAAATTGACTAAAGTAGCTGGAGCGTATTGGAGAGGAGACCCAAACAAACCAATGCTTCAGAGAATCTATGGTACAGCCTGGGAGTCTCAAGAAGAATTAGATAATTATCTTAACTTATTAAAGGAAGCTGAAAAAAGAGATCACAGAAAACTTGGGAAAGAATTAGATTTATTTCATTTTCAAGAAGAAGCTCCTGGCTCCGTTTTTTGGCATGCCAAGGGTTGGACTTTATTTCGAACACTTATAGATTACATGCGTCAGAGACAAGAAGATGCTGGTTATGAAGAAATTAATACCCCAGACATAATGGACAGGTCTTTATGGGAAAAGTCGGGACATCTTGAAAAATTTGGAGACAATATGTTTACTACTGAGGCAAGAGAAGATCGAGTTTATGCTTTAAAACCTATGAATTGTCCTGGATGTGTTCAGGTATACAAACAAGGATTGAAAAGTTATAGAGATCTCCCTCTAAGAGTTGCAGAGTTTGGCAAAGTTCATCGTTACGAACCATCAGGAGCTCTTCATGGATTAATGAGAGTCAGGGCTTTTACTCAAGATGATGCTCATATATTTTGTACTGAGGACCAAATTACAGAAGAGAGCAAGAAGGTCTGTGATTTAGTTTTAAGTATTTATAAAGATTTTGGATTTGAAAACGTATCAATTAAATTTTCTGATCGTCCAGAAAAAAGAGTAGGTAATGACAAAGTGTGGAACAAATCTGAAGCTGCACTTCGTGAAGCAATGGAAGCTACGGGATTAGAATATTCATTAAATCCTGGCGAAGGGGCATTTTATGGACCAAAATTAGAATTTATACTTAAAGATGCAATTGGAAGAGAATGGCAGTGTGGAACATTACAAGTAGATCTTAATATGCCAGAGAGACTTGGGGGTCATTACGTTGCAGATGACGGACAAAAACATAATCCTGTCATGCTTCACAGAGCATTATTTGGTTCCTTGGAGAGATTTACAGGAATTTTAATTGAGCATTACGCAGGTAATTTGCCGTTATGGCTGTCTCCTATTCAAGCTGTAGTTGCACCTATTACATCAGAAATAAACGGTTATGCAGAAAGTGTATTTGAATCTCTCCGAAGTAAAGGAATAAGGGTAGAAAAAGATCTTCGAAATGAGAAGATTAGTTATAAAATTAGAGAAAATTCATTAAAAAAAATTCCTTATCAAATAATTCTTGGAAAAAAAGAAATGGAAGAGAATTCAATTACTTTAAGAGAATTTGGTAATGATAAGCAAGAAAAAATAAAATTTGAAAATTTACATGATTTTTTTGAAAAAAAATGTAAGATGCCCTCTCATTAATGCAAAAAGGAGTTTAACATAGCACTTCAAAAAAAAAATAATAGATCCTATCCATCAAATAAAGGTCCAAAGTTTCGCATTAACGAATTCATAAATTCCTCTACTGTAAGATTAATCGATGAAAAAGGTAATAACCTTGGTGTTGTAAACACTAGCGAAGCCATGCAAAAAGCAATTGATGTAGGGCTTGATCTTGTAGAAGTTTCACCACAAGTTGACCCACCTGTTTGTAAAATTCTAGATTTTGGAAAATTTAAATATGAAGCTCAAAAGAAAGCCAGCACGTCTAAAAAAAAGCAAAAAGAAATAACTATAAAAGAAATTAAGATGAGGCCTGGTATTGATGTGCATGATTATGATTTCAAAGTTAAAGCTGCTCAAAAGTTTATCGCTGCAGGTGATAAAGTAAAATTTACTATACGTTTTAAAGGTAGGGAGTTTGAACACCACGATATAGCTGAAAATCTAATGGAAAGGATCAGAGAGACAATGGGTACTGTGAGTAAAATTGAACAAGAACCAAAACTTGAGGGCCGCCAATTTACAATGATTTTCACTACAAATTAAGCATTTCAAAATAATCATTACCAATAATAAAAATCTTTTGATTTTTTTCTACCTAGACGATATAACCCGTTCATTCATTATGAGTAAACTCAAAACAAAAAAGGGTGCAAGCAAACGCTTCAGGCTAACAGCTTCTGGCAAAGTTAAATCATACCAAAGTGGTAAAAGGCATGGTATGATTAAAAGAACAAATAGCCAAATTAGAAATCAAAGAGGCTCAACCATATTGTCTGAACAAGACTCTCGAATTGTAAAAAAGTTTTTACCTTACGCGTAGATAGATAGGATAGAATAATGGCTAGAGTAAAAAGAGGAGTAACTGCGCACGCAAGACATAAGAAAGTAATAAAGCAAGCTAAAGGTTACCGCGGTAGAAGAAAAAATACTTTTAAGGTTGCAAAACAAGCTGTAGAAAAATCAATGCAGTATGCTTATCGAGACCGAAGAGTAAAAAAAAGAGAGTTTAGATCACTTTGGAATCAGAGGATAAATGCTGGTGCAAGAATTCATGGTATTTCTTACTCTGTTTTCATGAATGGACTAAAGAAATTAAATATTGATTTAGATCGTAAAATTCTTGCAGATCTCGCTATGAATGAACCTAGTTCTTTTGAGCACTTAGCGAAGCAAGTGCAGTCTTCAGCTAAATAATTAGTACCTAATACAAAAGCATATTCTTATTACAGAAAAAACTAAATCTGATATTGTTGATTTACGATGATAGATTTTAATAAATTAGAAGCAGAAATTGCGGAAGCGAGAGATAAATTCATAAATATTGAAAGTATAAATGAATTTAAAATAAAATATCTTGGCAAGAAAGGAATCATTTCTCTTGAAATGAAAGAACTTGCGAATCTTTCAGGCAATGAAAGAAAAAAACAAGCTGAAAAATTGAATAAAATAAAAGATACTATTTTAAAGACTATAGATACAAAAACTGAAGAATTTAATAATATAGAATTAGATAAAAAACTTAATTCTGAAACACTAGATATTACTCTTTCAACATCAAACTCATCAGGTACGATTCATCCAATCAGCCAGGTCATTGAAGAAGTTATAGCTATATTTGGTGAACTTGATTTTTTTGTTGCGGAAGGTCCAGAAGTTGAAACAGATTACAATAATTTTACTGCCCTAAACACTAATGAAAACCATCCCGCAAGACAAATGCATGATACCTTTTATGTAGAAACTATTACTGATGGTATGCCAAATGTATTAAGAACTCATACATCTCCTGTTCAGATTAGAAGTATGTTAAAGCAAAAACCACCTATTCGATTAATTGCTCCAGGTAAAACATTTAGATGCGATAACGACCAAACACATTCACCAATGTTTCACCAAGTTGAAGGCTTGGTTATAGATCAAGAAAGTAATATGAGTCATTTAAAAGGTTGCCTAGAAGTATTTTTGAAAACTTTTTTTGAGACTGATAAATTAAATATGAGATTTCGTCCAAGTCATTTTCCATTTACTGAGCCATCTGCAGAAGTAGATATTGGCTACACCAAAAAAGGTAGCCAACTTATTATTGGAGAAGGTGAGGATTGGCTTGAAATATTAGGCTGTGGAATGGTACATCCTAATGTACTTGAAAACGTCAATATTAATTCAAATGATTATCAAGGATATGCTTTTGGCATGGGCATTGAACGATTGGCAATGTTAAAATATGGCATTAGTGATTTGAGAACCTTTTTTGACAGCGATCTTAGGTGGAATAAACACTATGGTTTTTCTCCATTAAATATTCCCTCATTAATTGGAGATTTAAGCTAAATGAAATTTAGCTACTCTTGGTTATTAGAACATCTAAAGACTAACGCTCAGCCTGAAGAGATAGAGGAAAAATTGACCACTATTGGTCTTGAGGTTGAAAATGTGCAGGATACAGGCAAAGTATACCAAAGTTTTATTGTTGGACAAGTTCTCGAAGAGAGAAAACATCCCAATGCGGATAAATTAAGACTCTGCAAGGTTGATGTAGGAAAAGAAAAAGTTGATGTTGTGTGCGGTGCTCCAAATGTTGAAAAAGGAATGAAGGTTGTGTATGCACCTGTTGGCTCAATCATTCCAGTTAACCAAATGAAAATTAAGGCTACAAAAATTAGGGGTGTTGAATCGTTTGGCATGATGTGCTCAGAATATGAACTTGGGATATCAAATGAACACGACGGAATAATTCATCTTAATAAAAACGAAAAAGTCGGAACTTCTTTTGCGAAGATATCAGGTCTTAATGATATTGTAATTGAAATTGGCATAACGCCTAACCGTCAAGACTGCCTTGGAGTAAACGGAATTGCTCGTGATCTCGCCGCTGCTGGTATGGGGGAACTAATTGATAAAAAGGTTATTAATGATAAAGGCTCTTTTAAATCGCCTATAAAAATTGAAATAAAAGACAAGCCCGCTTGCTCAGCTTTCGCTGGAAGATACTTTAGAAATGTTAAAAATGTTGAAAGCCCTGACTGGCTGAAAAATAAGTTAAAATCAATAGGTTTAAGGCCAATATCGGCATTAGTTGATATAACTAATTTTGTAATGTTCGATCTTAATCGACCACTTCATGTATATGATGCAGATAAAATTAACGGCAAAATTATAGTTCGCTCAGCAAAGAATGGTGAAAGTTTTTTAGCTTTAGATGAAAAAAAATATGAATTAAAAAATGGAATGTGTGCCATTACTGATGAAGCAAAAGTTCTTGGTCTCGGTGGGATCATGGGAGGAGAAAGTACAGGATGTGGGCTTGATACCGAGAATATTTTTCTCGAGTCCGCCTTATTTGACGAAGTTAATACAGCGAAGACTGGTAGAAATTTATCAATCTTAAGTGATGCAAGATACCGTTTTGAAAGAGGCATTGATCCTAATTCAACATTAAAAGGGATAGATCTTGCAACTCAATTAATTTTAGAAATTTGTGGCGGTGAATGCAGTGAGGTTGAGATTGCGGGTAACATTAAGAAAAATCTAAATGAAATTTCTACCTCATGCTATTACCTGTCTAAAAGACTTGGTTTTGAAGTAAATGAAAAAGAAGTAATTGAGATTCTTAATTCTTTAGGGATTGAAACTAGTAAAAAAGAGAATTCCATTAAATGCAAAATACCATCTTGGAGACATGATATTCATGGTGAAGCAGATATAAGCGAAGAAATTATTAGAATTAAAGGTTACGAAAATATTCCTACAAAGAATATAAGATCAAAAAATAAAATTAATCAAAATATTTTAAACCGGTCTCAAAAAAATATAATTAAAGCAAGACGCTTTATCGCTTCAATTGGTTATGATGAACTTGTCACTTTCTCATTTACCGACGCAAAAAAATGTGATGCATTTGGTGATATAAATAAATTGAGAATTGTAAATCCTATTTCTGAAGACTTAAATATACTTAGGCCGAACCTATTGCCAAATCTTCTAAATGCAATAAAAAAAAATAAAACTAGAAACTTTGAGTCTTTTTCAATATTCGAAATTGGTAGTCAATACAAATCAACATCTCCAGAAGACCAATTGAATATTGCATGTGGCATAAAATCAGGAGAGAAATATACAAAATCATGGAAGAAAGAACAAAACGATTTTGATATATATGACGTTAAAGAGGATTTAATTTCTCTGATTGATTTTCTAATGCCAAGTAATAAGAAAATTTCTGTTTCCAAAGATTGTCCGTCCTGGTACCATCCTGGTAGATCTGGCACAATATTGATAAATAAATCAATTAAAGCTGGATATTTTGGAGAGCTGCATCCAAGGATTGCCAATAGTTTTAAGATAAAAAGTAAGGTAAATATTTTTGAACTATATTTAGATGAAATACCGAATTTAGAAAAAAAGACAACTAATAAACCGCCATTGAAACTCAGTGATTTTCAAGTTGTAACAAGAGACTTTGCCTTCATTATTGATAAGAAAATAAGTAGTGAAGAAGTAGTTAACGCTGCTTCTAAAGTAGATAAAGAAATAATTAGAAATGTAGAAATTTTTGACTTATTTGAAGACGAAAGTATAGGTCAGAACAAGAAGTCGATTGCTATTAAAGTTATCCTGCAATCAAATGAAAAAACATTAGATGAATCTGATATTTCTAAGATAAGTTCTAGTATAATTCAGTCAGTAGAGACTTCAACATCCGGAACTGTAAGGTCTTAATTCTTAAATTATGTCTGGTATTAAAAATATTAGAAATTTCTCTATTATCGCGCATATTGATCATGGAAAATCTACATTAGCGGACAGACTAATACAATTTTGTGGTGGACTCTCTGAACGTGAAATGAAGTCACAAGTACTTGACTCAATGGATATTGAAAGAGAACGTGGCATCACCATTAAAGCGCAAACTGTACAACTAAAATATCGAGCTAAAGATGGTGAAGTTTATACTTTAAATATTATTGATACCCCAGGACATGTTGATTTTAGTTACGAGGTAAACCGGTCTCTTTCTGCTTGCGAAGGATCACTCTTAGTAGTCGATGCAAGTCAAGGTGTCGAAGCTCAAACGTTAGCAAATTTATACCAAGCTGTAGAAAATGATCATGTGATAATACCCGTATTAAATAAAATAGATTTACCTGCCTCTGATCCTGAAAGAGTTAAAAATCAAATAGAAGATATTTTAGGAATTGATACAAGTAATGTGCTTGAAATTTCTGCAAAGTCAGGAATTGGTATCGAGGCTGTCTTAGAAACCATTGTAAAAGAATTACCTTCACCAATAGGTGATGAAAATAAACAATTAAAAGCAATGTTGGTTGATAGTTGGTATGATGCTTATTTGGGCGTGGTAATTTTAGTTCGTGTCATTGATGGAATTTTGAAAAAAGGGATGGAGGTTCGTTTTCATCAAACAAATACTAAACATCTGATAGAAAGAATTGGCTGTTTTACTCCAAAAATGATTGATAACAAACAAATTAATACCGGAGAATTAGGGTTTGTTACAGCGGCAATAAAAGAGGTAGCTCAAACTAAAGTAGGAGATACAATTTTACTAGCAAACGACAAACAAACTGATCCCCTTCCAGGTTTCAAGCCGAGTCAGCCTGTAGTATTTTGCGGTTTATTTCCAACAAATGCAGCGGACTTTAAATTTCTGAAAGACGCATTAGCAAAATTAAAACTTAATGACTCAAGTTTTCATTTTGAGCAAGAAACCTCCGCTGCTCTTGGAATGGGTTTTAGATGTGGTTTCCTTGGATTATTACATCTAGAAATTATTGTAGAAAGACTAGATCGTGAATTCAATTTAGATTTAATAACTACAGCCCCAAGTGTTATTTATAATTTAGTTTTAAATGAGGGTAGCTCACTTGAGTTGCACAACCCAGCAGATATGCCAGAAGTAATGAAGATTAAAAGTATTTCTGAGCCTTGGATTAAAGCAACAATAATTTGCCCTGAGGAATATCTTGGAAGCATTATTTCACTTTGTGAAGATAAGAGAGGTAAGCAAACAGAGCTATCTTATTCCGGATCAAGAGTGATTTTAAATTATAAGTTACCATTGAATGAGATTGTTTTTGACTTTTATGATAGATTGAAATCAATCTCCAGTGGGTATGCAAGTTTTGATTATGAAATTGATGAATATATTGAAAGTGATTTAGTGCGATTAAGTATTCTTGTGAATGATGAGTCAGTTGATGCTTTATCAATAATCGTGCATCGAAGCTTTTCTGAAAAGAAGGGAAGAGCAGTCTGTGAAAAACTAAAAGAACTAATTCCCCGTCATCAGTTTCATATTCCAATTCAGGCAGCAATTGGTGGTAAAATTATTGCTCGTGAAACTGTAAGAGGATATCGTAAAAATGTTATCGATAGAATACATGGTGGTGGAGCGACTGATCGAAAAAGAAAGTTACTGGATAAGCAGAAAAAAGGAAAACAAAGATTAAGAACTTATGGCAAGGTTGATATTCCTCAAGAAGCCTTCATAGCTGCTTTGAAAGTCGAATAGGGAAAGGTGGCCGAGTGGTTGAAGGCGCACGCTTGGAAAGCGTGTATGCGGGTGACCGTATCGTGGGTTCGAATCCCATCCTTTCCGCCAATTATAAGATGCTTGATTATTTTCATGGCTTTAATCAAATTAAAATTACATTTCTTACAGAGAAATTGTCTAGAAAATTTAAGATACATAATATTTATAATAGGATAAATTAGTGGTATGAGACTATATAGAAAAATAATTAGAGAGTTATTTAGAAGCAAAATAACAAAAAAATTCATTAATTCATCTCAGTATTGGGAAGATAGATATTATTACGGAGGTAATTCTGGAAGTGGATCATATTATAAGAATGCAGCTGAAAAGGCTGATTACCTAAATGCCAAAATAGATCAATTCGATATAGATACCATAGTAGACATTGGGTGTGGTGATGGTAATAATTTGAAACTCTTCAAGATTCAAAATTATTATGGTTTTGATGTGAGTGAGACAATTATATTTCAAAATAAAAAAGAGTTTAAACAAGATCGGAGTAAACAATTTTTAATAATAGACAAAAATTTTGATGAAAAATTATCTAGTATTAGAAATCAAGAAAATATAAAAAAAATAATTTGTGTTAGCTTTGATGTTATCGGACATTTAGTAGAAGATGAGATCTATGATAATCATTTAAAAAGTTTTGATTTAGTAAAGCCTGATTATCTAATAATATCTAACTTTGATGTAGAAACAGAATATGATTTATCAGTTCCACATATTAAGGGACGAAATTATTCTAGAGACTTATTAAATAAAGGTTGGAAATTAGTTGATGTTCATCCCAAAAATAATGATCTGAAACTTTTTAAAAAGTAATTTTTTCTACTGACTTAAAAAATCAATAACTTCTTCTCTTTTTTCTCTTCTTGCTTCATCAAGAGGCGTTGCACCCCATCGATCACGAACATTGAGAGGATGACCATGTGAAACTAAATACTTAACTGCTTGCAAACTTCCCTCAGCAGCCGCAAGGTGTAAGGACGTTCGAGAGTCGTAATCTCCAGCATGAACAGGAACTCCTTTAGCAACCAATTGTCTTAAACCATTAACATCATTTTCAGCTGCAGCAAAAAGCAATTCGATTACCATTAATTCATTATCAAAGGATACCATTTCATCAGTTATTCCATCTGGCTCTGCTACCAAATGAATAGGCTCTGTATACTCAATGTCTAATTTGTTAAATTCGTCAATAATTTCTTGATGATCATTATTTCTTGCGTCAGAAATTGGATAGCCTCCCCATCGATCAGGAATTGGTTTTACTCCGTGGCTTAATAAAAACTTAACTACTTCTAATTGTCCCTCTGCAGAAGCTAAATGAAGAGGTGTTCTAATATCATAATCACCAGCTTCTAAATCTCTTTGCTGACTTACAAGACGTTCAAGGGTTCTAACATCGCCATTACTGGCAGCCCAGATTGCTTCTCCACAACTATTAGCTCGCCATCTTGCAATTGGAAGTTTGGGATCAATTCTGTCAGTATCAGTCATAGTTCCATCGAAAGCATGCACCAGATATTTTTGAGTAATTTTTCTTGCAACATCAATACCACGCACACTATTGCCAACTAAATCCAGTCTAGGAGAAAAAATACAGATCCCCATTAGCTGCGGTACTATAAGAAGTATTCCCCCACCGACACCACTTTTTGATGGCAAGCCAATTTCTTGAAAGAACTGACCGCTGCTATTATACATTCCTGCTGTTTGGACAACGGGAAGTACGTTACGAACAGTTTTTTGGCTCATAACTCGATCTTGAGTAATTGGACAGACGCCACCATTGGCTAATGTTGCTGCGGCCATCGCAACATCTTTTCCTGTCATTTCTAATGAGCAAATACTAAAGTAAACTTTCAAAGCATTTGTGACTGCAGGTTCTACGTAAAAATCATATTCATATTGACTGTCTTCATGAATATCATCGGGCAATAAAGACTCTGAGTAGGGAATATTACCTGTGGCCATTAGCAAGAAACCTGTTGCTATATTATTGTAGCCTTTGAAATTTTCTTGGCGAGCCATTGTCTTATTAAATCTAGGCAAGTTAACACCAGAAGTTTCGTCTTTATTCCAACCAATTATTCTTCCGAATTGCTCTCTTATGTACTGGAGCCGATCATTTGTTGAGTCTTTTGGGTTAATTAAACCAGTAGTCATTATTGCTCCTGCGTTTACCATTGGATTAAAGGGAACTTTGTTATTAGGTGACAAGCTACTACCTCCCATACCTTTTACCATAAGTGTGAGGTCATCAAACTGCCGACCAGAAGGTTCCACTCCCACATGTCGATTAACTTTTTCTAATCCAAGATTTTCAATTGCAAATGAATAATTAAAAGGTTTACACATTGACTGAATTGAAAAATCTACATTCGTATCACCTCGTTGATAAATTTGTCCATCAGTAGTAACAACAGCAATTCCAAATTGTTCTGGATCCACTTCTGCGAGCGGTGGTATATAACGAGCTAAGTCACCTGATCTATTTGGAAGAACTTCATCATATATTTTATCCAAGTTTCGTGAAAAGTCCCTGAAGTCTGGCACTGCAAGCTCTCCTCGAAGAGCTTTTTCAGCAAGCAATCCACCTGTTCTTGTGAATGACATAAATTCTTCAAAATCTATTTGCTCACCATGCTTTTCTAATTTCTCAAAGAGGCTTTTTAGACGATAGTCCAGAGAACTTAATCCTGCATCAAATAAAGCTTGTTTAAATTGAGTTTTATTAATTGTGTCTTGGCCATTTTCACACAATGAATAAAATAAGTTTGCCTCTCTTGGTGGACCTTGCGCTTTAAGCCTATCCAATTGGGAAACTGACTTTTCTTTTTTTATTTGTTCTACGTCACCCATAAATTCTTTGTTAAATAGTAAAAAATTATTAAATTTTTGTAGATTATTAGAACAAATATACGAAATATTTCAAGTATATTCAAAAGGTTGAACTAAAGACTGCCAGTTATCAGACCAATCATTCCAAGCAAGAGCCATAGGACCAGCATAGTACGCTCATTAAATCTACGCTTACTCTCAATTTTTTTTGTTTGCTTATAGATTACAGAGGATAACAGCAAGACAAGGATAATTAAGTACGCAATTGTAAACGCCATACAAATCATTCTAACAATTAAGGTGTGATTGTATATACTTATCCAAATGAAAATGTTTAGACATTCCTCTACAGTATTAGTTATAGTTGGTGGCTGTATATTGCTGCTGGTTTCATTTGGTATACGTCATTCCTCGGGCCTTTATCTCATTCCAATTTCAGAACACATTCAGACAGGTAGAGAGGTATTTGGATTTGCAATCGCTATTCAGTTTTTAATGATAGGAATTGGATCGCCAATATTTGGAGCAATCGCAGACAAATATGGCTCATCAGTCGCCGGATTGTATGGAGTTATTTTCTTTCTGATTGGTCTATACATGATGTCTCTTGTTGATGGAACTTTTTTATTAATTCTATCTCAAATTATTTTTGGCTTTGGTTGCGCAGGGTGCGGTACTGCAGTTATTTTGGGAGCAGTCGGTAAAGCAGTAACGGGTAAAAATCAAACCCTTGCACTTGGAGTGGTCATGGCTGCTGGCTCACTTGGACAGTTTTTAATTGTTCCATTAGCAGGAATAATGATTGAATTGAGTGATTGGCAGAGATCAATTACTTATTTGTGTTTCATTTCACTAATTATGATTTTGTTTGCGGTCACCTTAACAACTAAATCATTTAAATCAGGAAATGACGATAAAACTGCCCAATCGCTGTCCTCTGTTCTCAACGAAGCTTTTATAAATAAAAGTTACGTTCTTTTAACAGCTGGCTTTTTTGTTTGTGGTTTTCATGTTTCTTTTGTTGCCACACACCTACCAGCTTATCTTGACGATTTATCATTACCTCTATGGATTGGATCATGGTCATTGGCCCTGATTGGGTTATTTAATGTTTTTGGAACATTATACTTTGGCTATTTAGGTGATACTAAATCAAAGAAAAATTTGTTAGTTATTCTTTATTCATTAAGAGCACTACTTTTCTTAATTTTTATTTTCTTACCTAAAACTGAAGTTACTGTCCTTATTTTTGCTGCGCTACTAGGCATTCTTTGGCTTTCAACAGTACCTCTCACAAGTGGTATAATTTCCGTTATTTTTGGCTCTAAGTATATGTCTATGCTTTATGGATTTGCCTTTTTATCTCACCAAGTAGGGTCTTTTATGGGGTCATGGTTTGGAGGCCGACTTTATGATTTTTATGGGTCGTATGAAGTAATGTGGTGGGCATGCGTGTTCTTAGGATTTGCTTCTGCTGTCATGCATTTCCCAATAAATGAGAAACCAATAGCTAAAAAAATTTAAAGAACACTACTTATTATTTGAAAATACATTCAAAAATTAATTATCCACTTATCCACAAAACAGTCTTATTTTTTTTATTAAAATAAATTTATTTTTTAGAATTATTTGATTAATATTTATGTATCGGACAAGCGAAGTTCCAAAGCCTTTCGGGGAGTTTGTACGGAGTAAAGCCGAGATTGCGGGGCGCGATAGAAACCTTTCGGGGAATTTGTGGCGCCCCGTTTTTTTTGTTTTCCCCATAACTTAAATCTATTAAACAAAGTCATGCTTTTTGATTTTACGTTACTATATCTATTTATACCTGTTTTTTTTGTTATCTCGATCACTCCTGGATTATGCATGACACTCGCTCTTACCATGGGTATTACGATTGGTGTCCGTAATACGATGAAAATGATGGTTGGAGAATTAGCTGGTGTCTTGATTGTTGCGGGAACAGCCGTTGTTGGAGGTGGAGCTATCATCAACTCATTTCCAACAGCTTTTATCATATTTAAATATGGAGGAGGTTTATATTTGATGTATGTTGGCTATCAAATGATAAATTCTAAAGGAGCACTTGCACTGAATTTAGATGGCAGTCATTCATTTGAAATTAATTTTTTAAAGCTAGCCATGCAAGGGTTTATCACTGCTGTCGCCAATCCTAAAGGTTGGGCTTTTTTTATAGCAATGGTTCCTGCCTTCATCAATTACGAATCTAATCTTGCTCCACAAATGTTTGCACTTGTGGTTATTATTTTAATAATTGAATTTATCTCTCTCATGATTTATGCAACAGGGGGACAGGCTCTTGGTATTATTTTGAGAAAACAAAATAACATTCGATTAATTAATCGTATAGCTGGCCTGTTGATGGTTGGTGTTGGTATTTGGCTTGCTTTGAGTTAATTATTTTGAAATAGCAAACCTGGTCCTTGTTTAGTAATATTTAGTGGTTTTAGCATATGCCAAATTAGAGCTTGGTTTGACGATATCACAGGTTTTTGTAAGATTTTTTCTGCTTTATCTATAATATTAAATGTTTTTAAATTTGTGCATGAAATAAAAATGGCATCGACATCATTTCGTCCAATGTCGATAATGGCCCTCAAACTGTCTTCTTCAGCGATTCTCGCAACTACTGTGTCGTCGGTCTCGTTGAAAGAAACTTGATCTTTAATTTTAAAACCATCTTGGTGAAGATTTAGTCTCATAGCTTCAGTGACAGATTTTTCATAGGGAGAGACAAACGCAACATTGTGACAGTTAAGATTTATAAGAGCTTCCTTTGTTGCTTTAATTGGATCAGTAACTAATCTGGATTCCTGTTTACTTTTGATGAGTGTTTCAACTTGAGATGATCCAATTATAGTCGCACCAGAAGTGCATGCGTATCCAATACTGTCATACTTAATTTTAGGAAGAAGTTCAGAAGCTGTTGGTAAATCAATCTGCATTTGTGAGAGATTTTCGCTAGACACTATCTTATCGCATGGAATTCTAGAGTGATTGATTGATATATTTGATGGAAGAGTAGCTCTAATCTCTTGTTCTATGGTTTCGTCAGATTGAAGAATTATTAGTCCAAGTCGTGCATAATAATAATTTTCGTTATCTAGAACGAACTTCATATTTCTTGTCTTAACTCTTGAGCTTTTAATATTACTTTCCTTGTTTCTGATGGGTCAATTACTGCGTCTATCTCAAGATGTGCAGCTGCTTCGATTGCCTTTCCTTTTTCATACAATTTATCTACAAGTGATTGATATAATTCTTCTTTCTGTTTTTCGTCAGTTATTTGCTCAAGTTCTTTTTTGAACCCTAATTTTACAGCACCTTCTAAGCCCATTGCACCAAATTCCCCAGTTGGCCATGACGCTGTATAAATGGGTTCATGCAAACTTCCTCCAACCATTGCTTGCGCACCTAACCCGTAACCTTTACGCAAAAAAATTGCTGTTAACGGAACTTTTAACTGAGACCCAATGAGAAATAAATTTGACATTCTTCTCACAGCACCTTCTGCCTCGCTATCTGGTCCAACCATAAATCCAGGAGTATCTACTAATGCCACAATAGGTAGATTGAATTTACTACATAAATCAAAAAAGTATGATGCTTTATCTGCGGACTCGGAATCTATTGCTCCTCCAAGGTATTGGCTGTCATTGGCAATTAGTCCAAACGGTTTTCCCTCAATTCTTATAAAGCCTGTAATAATTCCTCGACCATATTCTTTTTTTAATTCTATATACTGGCCAATGTCAGAAATAATATTGATTATATCACGTACCGGGTAGGACCATCGTCTGTCCTTAGGCATAATATTTATCAGTTGGGATTGGTCTAAGACTTTCCATTCACTTTCGTTACCTTGAAAATAAGAAAGTATTTTTTTTGCCATTTTGGTTGCTTCCTTTTCATCTTCAGCAATGACATCAATGACTCCATTTTTTTCCTGAATATTTGAGGGGCCAATTTCTTTTGGACTAAATTTGCCAAGCCCTCCACCCTCAATCATCGCAGGACCCGCCATTCCGATCCATGAATTTTTTGTTGCAATTCTAATATCTGCTGATCCAAATAATGCAGCGTTCCCAGCAAAGCAAAAACCATTATTAACAGCAATTCGTAAACACTTACCTGAAAGACCCGCCCAATTCGCAAATGAAGGTACGTGTAATCCCGCAACTGATGTCGTGACATCAGTATCGCCTGGTCTTCCTCCGCCGCCTTCAGTAAATATGACAATCGGAAGTCCATACTCACGTACTTTTTCACAAAGCCGGTCGAGTTTCATATGATGAAAGTAACCTTGTGTCCCTGCTAATACTGAATAATCATAAATAATACATGCAGCGTTAGCTTTTTTGTCTCCAACAATATCGCTATTAATTTTGCAAAATCCAGTGATGATACCATCCGCAGCAGTATCTATTTGAAGGTCTTCATATTTTTTTCTACTTCTTTGTGCGGCAACTGCGAAAGCCCCGTATTCAAGAAATGACTGATCATCAACTAGATCACTTAAATTTTCCCGTGCAGATCTGAGACCTAATTGATGCCTTTTTTTTACTGCTTTATCCCGGCCTTCGTCGGTGGTTTTTTTTAGTCTATCAAGGAACTGTTCAAAAATTAAATTTTCACTCATTTTATAGCATGCGTTTTAGAATGGGATCTTTTTGGAATATATGATGATACACAACTGCACCTAAATGAATAGTGAAAATAATTAAAAGAAAATATGCGGACAAGGCATGCATGACATGAAACTGATCAGCAAGATCGTAATTAAAATAATCGATAGATTTTTGAAAAAAAATAAAGTTTACTTCTTCCCCAGAAAGTAAAAGTTTAAGAATACCACTGACAGTAATCGCTAATAACGTTATATAAAAAAGCCAATGAGTTGCTTTGCCGGCAATGATCTGAAATTTGGATATACTGCTGCTTGATGGTTGCACATTATATGTTTTCCAAAGCAAACGTAATAATGTGATGTAAAATATGCTTAAACCAATAATTATATGAATATTTTCTACAGTTAATTTAAATTCAGAAAATTCTAGATTATCTAAATACATCCCCAGAGGTAATTGGATAAGTAATATTAAGAATGTAAACCAGTGCAAAATGCGAGCAATCAAGCCATAAGCTGTATTGTCATTTTTTAGTTTCATATTATATAATTAACCAGTGAAGTTCTTTTTACAAATAGTATCGATTTTTTTTTTCAGTTTCATTTTATTTGCAACCCTCGGTTATGCCGATGATCATGGTAAAATTATAAAAGAAAGAAAATCATTATTTAAGCAAAATTATAGTCACGCTAAGAGGATGTCATCAGAGATTGTTAAAGGAAATAATGAGAAGGTCATAGATCTTTCTGAAAAAATGGCTGCAAATTACGATAAGCTATTGGATCTTTTTCCAGAAAATTCAAAAACAGGCTATGATACCGAAGCCTTGCCTACTATTTGGCTTCAAAAGGATGAATTTAACAATTTAATGGTTTCCACGTCAAATAAGGCAAGAGAATTTGCACAACTTGCTGCATCTTTGACTGGTGATGAATTAAAAGAAGCTCAAAAAAATCTTATTTGGTCAAGTTGTAAAGCCTGTCATGATAGATTTCGAATGCCGCACTAAGCAATAACTGTCATTGAGATTGTTCGTCTTATTCCCATGTCGTAATTTTTATATCTATGTTCAAATAGAAAAATCCCTTGCCATGTCCCAAGATCAAGTTTTTTGTCTTTTATAGGAACACCAAGACTTGTGTTTGTAAGTGCAGATTTTATGTGCGCTGGCATGTCATCAGGCCCTTCTTCATTATGATTATATTCACCATCTTCCGGAACCATTTTATCAAAATAATTTCCAATATCCTTTAAGACATTAGGATCTGCGTTTTCTTGAATGATGAGAGATGCTGAAGTGTGCTTAATAAATAGATTACAAAAACCTTTTGATATTCTATGTTTACTGATCGCCTGATTAATAATTTCCGTAATATTATAGAGACCTTTACCCTCAACAGTTATTTCTAATTCTTTTTGAATTAACATTTTTTTATTTTTACCTATTATATCGTTTAGAGTTTACACCAATGGACAAAAATAAAGAAGTTATATCAGAAATAGGTTGGAACTTAAAAAAAAGCTACACAAAGCTTCCAAATATTTTATTTTCTGAACTTAAGCCTGACTTCATTAATAATCCTCGTGTTATCAAAGTTAATAACAAGTTAGCAGCTGAATTAGGATTAGACTTTTCAAAACTAACTGAGAGTCAAATATCAAATTTATTTGCTGGAAATGAACTGCCTCCACTTTCAAGGCCATTTTCACAATCGTATGCGGGTCATCAATTTGGACATTTTACAATTCTTGGAGATGGAAGAGCTCATATGCTTGGTGAACAGATGGCACCAGATGGACATATATATGATATTCAATTCAAAGGTTCAGGTAAAACACCTTTTTCTAGAGGGGCTGATGGAAAAGCAGCACTTGGACCAATGTTACGAGAGTATTTAATCAGTGAGGCGATGTATTATTTAAATATTCCAACCACAAGAAGTCTTGCTGTCATAGAAACGGGTGAAAAAGTCTATCGAGAAGTAGCTCTTAAAGGAGCTATATTAACCAGAGTTGCAAAAAGCCATATACGGTTTGGGACATTTCAGTTTTTGGCTGCTCATAAAGATTATGAGTCTATGTCTCAACTCTTGGACTACTCTATAGAGCGTCATTTCCAGATAAATAAAATAACCACGAATAAGGCTCTTGGATTTATTGAAGCAGTAATGGCAAGACAGATTGATTTAATTATACATTGGATGAGAGTTGGATTTATACATGGGGTTATGAATACAGATAACTCTACAATATCCGGTGAAACAATTGACTATGGACCCTGTGCGTTTATGGATCAATACGATTTTAAAACAGTATTTAGTTCAATCGATGCTCAAGGGAGATACGCTTTTGGAAATCAACCATCAATCATCCAATGGAATTTAGTAAGACTGGCAGAGTGCTTATTACCATTGATTGATAATCAGGAAAAAGAAGCAATCAAGAAAGCTCAAGCTTCTATCAATAAATTTGGTGATATTTTTAATCACAAGTGGAAAGCAATGATGCTATCCAAACTTGGAATAGAAACTGAAAGCGTTGACGATGAGGAACTTATCAACACTTTGCTTTCATGGATGCAAGAAAAGAATGCAGATTATACGAATACTTTTTGTCACTTAATGGATCTTGATCATGCCAATGACGAAATTTATGAAGACCAGAAGTTTTCTGAATGGAAGCATCATTGGCAAGAGAGAACAAAAAAATATCAACTAGATACAATTATGAAAAATATTAATCCAGTCATGATACCAAGAAATCATTTGGTTGAAGAAGCATTATCTGAAGCTGAAACTAATCATAGGTTCGATAAATTTGAAAATCTTCTTACGTTATTATCGACACCTTACATTCAGACAAACCTGAGAGAAGAGTTCGTTAAAACACCGAAAAAATCAGAAAATAAGTATCAAACTTTTTGTGGCACATAATCATATTTTAAGAGAACGCTCTAAACGCCGTACTAAATATGAGACAATTAAAATAAGAACCAGGTATTCAAGAACAAGAAAAGTATAAATTTCTAAAGGCCGATACTGACTCACAACTAGTTCATTAGCTTTACGTGTTAATTCATTTAAACCAATAATTGAGACTAATGAAGACATCTTTAGCATATAAACAAATTGATTCCCAAGCGCTGGCAATATTATTCTGATCGCTTGAGGCAGGGTAATCAAATAAAATACTTGAAAAAAACTTAATCCCATTGAGCTGCCTGCTTCTTTTTGACCTTTGGGTACAGCTTGAATACCTGATCTAAATATTTCAGCAATAAAAGGACTCTCACAAATGCTTAAAGCGATAATGCCTGCTACAAAAGCGGAAAAATTCAAATTAATTAATACTGGGAGACCGTAATAAACCCAAAGTATCATTACCAGTACGGGAATTGAACGAAAGATTTCTGTGTATCCAATATTTAATCCTCGCAGTAATCTATTTTCTGAAATACTCGCAACAGAGACGATTAACCCGATTATTATTGCAAAAAATATAGCAATTAATGACAAGCTGATTGTGTATCCAAGGCCAC
This sequence comes from uncultured Pelagibacteraceae bacterium, assembly GCA_902525595.1. Lineage (GTDB taxonomy): Bacteria > Pseudomonadota > Alphaproteobacteria > Pelagibacterales > AG-422-B15 > CACNXQ01. The sequence continues at coordinate 84,883 of CABZHO010000002.1, forward strand.
TTAGCAGGAAATCAATGTTGGTTAATCCCGTCTTATTATTTGGAAGTATGACATACCAACCCCATTGGTAGTTACTGGAACAGCTTGAAAGTAATAAAGATATTAAAACTATACTTAAAATTTTAAATCTTTTGATATTATTGAAAATCATAAAAACTATAATAGTTTAATTATTAATATATTAACGTATTATTTACTTTTTTAACACTTAGGGGACTTTTTCATGATTTTAATTCGAACATTTCTTATCACTTTATTTTTAATTTTGCCTAGCTTAGCTAGCGCTTCAACTTTGGATGAAATAATGAAAAGTGGCACTTTGAAAGTGGGCACAACGGGAGATTTTCCTGGATGGAGTTTTATGAATCCTGAAACAAGTGAATATGAAGGTTACGATATTGATGTGGCCATGAAATTAGCTGAGGATATGGGAGTAGAAGTTGAGTTTGTTGCAACTGATTGGAAAAATCTTGTCTCAGGTGTAGTGGCTAATAAGTATCATATGACCTCAAGCGCTTCAATTACAGCTAAGCGAGCAATAACAGCTGGATATTCTAATTCTTATTACGGTACTGGAACGGTCGCAATGGTGCTGTCAAAAAATAAGGATAAAATTTCTTCTTGGGACCAAATTAATAATAGCAACTACAGTGTTGCTGTAACATTAGGCACAGTGTTTGAAAATGAAGCGACTAAATCATTTCCAGATGCAAAAATAATTGCTGTAGAGGCCCCTGCCAGAGAATATCAAGAAGTTTTGTCCGGAAGGGCTGACGTATCTTTAACCAGTAAGGTTGATGCGATGAAGCTTGTTCAATTATACCCAGAGCTATCAATTGTAAACTTGGATGAACCTAAAAACGCAAAACTGTTTGCAATTTTGCTACCAAGGGGTGATCAGGAGTGGATTAACTTCGTGAATCACTGGATAGCAGATCAAAAAAATAAAGGTTTCTTTAATCAGACTGCTGCTAAATTTGGATTGTAAATATTATTTTCTCGATCAATTTGTTGTTTGCAAAACCATAAAACTAAAGCAGCAAATATATAATTGATCGTCAAAATGACCATGAACATGCCAATGAATGGAACTTTTAGATAGATTACTGAAAACGTTAATGCAATCACTGGTAAAATAACCATTCTCATGAGATTGATCATCATCGAATATAAAGGTTTCTTCAAACCTTGTAACAGGGCTGAAGAAATGAAGAATATTGGATAACAGGGACCAGCAAATGCAGCAATCTTTAAATATGTGGATCCATAATAAATTATTTGTTCATCAGAGCTTAAAAAAGCCATGATGTAATATGATCCAAAGAAAATAAAAACACCGCAAAAAATCATAAAGACCGATCCGTATAAGATTGACTTAAAATATGTGTCTCGAATTCTATTGAATTTTAATGCTCCAAAGTTTTGACCTACCAAGGAGAGAGTAGAAGCGTTCAATCCTAAAACGGGTAAAAGAAATAATTGCTCAAATCTTATGGCAGCTCCATATCCTCCAGCAGAGTAATCACCGTATGTTGAAACATAAAATAGCAATACAAATACCCCAAGGCCAATAAACATCATTGAACCTGTTGCAGGAATGGCTTGTTTGACAATATCTTTTAAGAAGAGATATTTGGGTAAAAAATAGTCAGGGTGAATATATTTTTTTAAATCCGTCTTACTGACTTTATAAATGATATAAAGTAGGCCGTATAATTGAGCAATAAGTGTTGCTAACGCTATACCGGATATACCCATAGCTGGTATTATCCAGAATCCATATATTAAAATTGGATTTAAAAACAAATTCAAAAAAAAGCTAACTATCAAAACATTTCTTAGAGATTTTGTGTCTCCCTTTGAAACTAAATAAGAATTTATGGTTAACTGTAAGAAAAATAGAATAGAGCCGTAAAATATAATATCCATATAGTCAGTTCCATAAGAAATGATTTCAGAGCCTGTATTTAGAAAAATTAATACTGGTTCGGTTACCCAAACGCCAATGACGGTAACGATTAATGAGAAAAAAACACAGACAATAATTGATTGGGCAAATAGCAAAGAGGCATTTTTGCTATCACCCTTTCCTAAAGCATTGGCAATTAAAGCAGTAACGCCTATGGATAGTCCCGTTGTTGCTCCAATAATAATAAAATAGATTGGAAAAGATTTGGCAATTGCTGTTATTGCTCCTGCGGAGATAAGACCTGCAAAATAAACGTCTACAATATTATAAAGTGTTTGAAAAAGTGTTCCAATACTTGAGGGTATGGCAATTTTTCGAATTAGTGATGAGATCTTATCTTCTGTTAGATTCATAATTGATAAAAAATAGTTCTATTTGTTTATTGTAAATTTTCAATTCTTTTATTTTTTAGAAAGAAATTCTGAGTAATATAGTTCAATGTCATTAATCGATAGATTATTAAATAGAAAATATAAACGTATTTTATCACTGGATGGAGGGGGCGTTCGCATTATATCCTCAGTGAGATTTCTTCATCATCTCGAGAAAAAAACTGGTAAAAATATATTTGAATTATTTGATTATTTCATTGGAGTCAGCGCTGGAGGTGCAACAGCCTTACTGATCACACTAAATCAATTGAACGCTAAAAAGTTAGAAGATTTTTGGTCTCAAGAAAATCTCGAGAAGATTATGTACAGAACGTTTTGGGATAAAAGTACTTTTTTTCAAAATAAACCAAAATATAAAGAGGATCAGAAGGTTGAAATATTCAAGCAGTATTTCAAAGGCTCTAAATTACAAGATGCACAGAAGCCAGTTTCTGTTCTGGCATACGACGTTGGCAAAAGAGCGCCTAGAATTATTTCAAGCTTCAACGATCAGCACCTATTATCTCGTAAAGTTGTTGCGGCTACTTCAGCAGCTCCGCTGTATTACCCAACCGTAAACTTAGAAGATGATGCATGGCTTATTGATGGGGGCGTTGTTGCCAATAATCCTTGCTTAGTTGGTTATAATGAAGCTCGAAAATATTTTAATACAGATCGAATAAAAGTTTTTAGTGTTGGTACGGGGTTGAATAAAAGAAAAATTGACGGTGAAGCATCAACAGAATGGGGAGCATTTGGATGGTTGAAAAATGATATCATTGGTGTGCTCATGGAGTCACATCTGGACCATGAAATTTTAAGTGATATGCTCAAAGAAAACTATATGAGAGTGAACTCCTCAATTGGAGATGCAAATTTTATGATGGATGATTATTCGACTGAGAACATTGAAAAATTGAAAAAATTGGGTGACGACTGGTGGGAAAAATTTGGTGATGACAGTATTAAATTTTTTGAATAAATAAAAATTGCATTTTTTAAATAGATATGTATAAGTCCCTCTAAAGATTACGTCATTGTTCCTTTGAATGGACTTGAACGAAGTCTAAATAATAACTAAAGGAATAAAGAATATGGCAACTGGTACTGTTAAATGGTTCAACCCAAAAAAAGGCTACGGATTTATCGCACCTGAAGAAGGTGACAAAGATATTTTTGTTCATATTACTGCTGTGCAAGCAGCTGGTATTAACAGGTTGGATGAAGGTCAAAAAATCAGTTTTGACGCTGAGGAAAAAGACGGCAAAGTCTCAGCAGTTAATCTTCAAACTGTAGAATAGATTTAAGCAGCTTTATTAATAATATCTAACCACATTGTGAATTCGTCGATCAATTCACTGGAAGGCATTATTATTTTTACTCTTTTATCTTTACTGCTTATTTGAGTAACGAGAGATCCCTTACTAATTTCATCATTAATAAAATTGATAATCGTTGCTCTTGAGGCTAAGTCAGCCATATTTTTGGTTAGGTATTCTTTTGTGCACTCAACTTTATTTTCGTCAGTATTAAAATACAAACTCATAATCTCAAAACATATCCGTATACCATAAACAGACCTTCTAAAATGGCTTAAACGAGTGAAAACTTTTCTATCACCGGCTGACTCAAAAACTCTGATCTGCTTTTCAACTTGCCGGTAAATGTGTTCAGATTTCATTTTGCGCCTTTAACTTAATCTTAAATCTAATAATAATTAATATAGATAAATATTGATAACAATTATTTGCCAGTTTGGCGACTTATTAAAGTAAACTTAAAAACTTATTGTTTTCAATCTAGTAAGGCAGAAAAAAAAATTATGAATGACGATAATGCAAAACAAATTTGGAAGCTCATACAAAAAACTGGAGATGAATTAGTGGGCAAATTACCTCCACATTTTTCTCATCCAAAAGGGAGAAATCCGTACGCACATATTGCTCTTGAAATCAAAAATCGTTTTGGCATGACCTATAAAGATATTCCTGATGATAAGATGAGGGAGTTAATTGATTATATCAAATTCCTGAGAGAGAATCCTAGCTAGATTAGACTCTTGATTTCCATTCAGGGGTACCAAAGAATGACAAAAACTTATCTTTATAACTTTTAGACGATTGAAAATCGTTCCACATGACTTGCCAGAACATGAATGTGATTTTTAGAGGATTGTATGTTTTAACATTATCTCTAATACCGTATACAACTTGTTCTTTTTCTTCCGCAAAAGTACCAAACATCCGATCCCAAATAATCAATAAGTTTCCATAATTTTTATCGATATAACATTCATTGCTTCCATGGTGAACACGATGAGAAGACGGAGTAATAAAAACGTACTCTAAATAACCTAAACGATTAATCCATTGTGTATGACCAAAGACACCCCACAAGGTTGATGCTACACCCGCTACGGCAGTTATAATGGGATCAAATCCAATCAGCGGTAAAGCAATAAAAAAAGGTACTTTTGAAATTGGGCCAAACCAAGCTTGTCTTAAAGACACTGTAAAATTCATTTCCTCACTTGAATGATGATTCATATGAACCGCCCACAAAAATCTTACGCGATGAGAACAGCGGTGATACCAATAGTATACAAAATCAATCATAATGAATGTCATTACCCATACAAGCCACATAGGTAGCAATTCACTTACAGTCATTATCTTGAATTGATACAAATATACATAGATCAAAAAAATTGACCCTTTTGTAAATAGGCCAATAAAAAAATTCCCTGCTAATAGTCCTAGGCCAGCAAGCGTATCTTTAATTTTGTAGAATCCTAAGTTATGGAATGTAGAATAAGCTACTTCACTTGCAATGAGCAGAAGCACAATAGGAACGCCATACAAATAAATATCAAATTCCGTCATATTCTATTGAAATATATAACACTAGAACTATTTCAGGAAAGTATGAAATATCTTTTTTTAGTACTTTTTTTGATTTTTTCGCTGACACATTCAGTTTACGCCAAACCTAATGACGGTGGTGGCAGCTCAGGAGGCAGCTCAGGAGGCAGCTCAGGAGGCAGCTCAGGAGGCAGCTCAGGCGGTGGCACTGGTGGAGCTAGTACTGGGGGTAATTTCTCTTATAGTGGATCAGGTTATGACGGCGATCTACGTAAAATCTTAAGACTCATCGAAGATGAAAAGGACTATTCATCTGCTCTCATCCAACTTGAATCATATGTTTATGAAAACCCTCAAAATGCTGATGGATGGAATCTAATTGGCTTTGCTAGTCGTAAGCTGGGTAAATTTGATGATGCCGAGCTATATTATAATACCGGATTAGAAATTTATCCTAATCACGACGATATTCTTGCCTATCAAGGTGAGCTGTATCTGCAAACTAATAGGTACGATAAAGCACTTGAAAACTTAGCTGTTCTAACAGACTTGTGTGTATTTAATTGTGATGAAAAAAAAGAATTAGAAGATGCGATTAATAAATACGAGGCTGAAAATAATCTCTAAGCTGTTGATTTATTATATCTCAACCAGTAAAATCTACTCTTAATATAGATGATTAAAATTTTAGTATTTTTTGTTCTTGGAGCTGCTACCCTTTATTTTATTATGCGCGCTCTTGTTAACAGCGAACCTGGAAAAATTTCCCGAGTCATTAAAGTTTTAATAATTGCAGCGGTTATCATTGGTGTATTATTTTTAGTCACACGTGGCAACTTAGGTTTTCTAGCTCCACTAATAGGATTGGCAAGAAGATTGATTGTTGGTTTTTAATGAGTGGTTTTATAAAAAAATTTAGTATTATTATTTTAACGTTCTTAACATCTCTTACATTTTTTATTTCTTGCGATACTGACCCTGATAGTTCAGCGGCCTTTATTGGTGTTCGGGTAATCGACAATTCATATTCTCCGCCAATTGTTCGAATTAAAGAGGGAGGAAAAGTTAGATTTAATAACTGGGGAAATAACCCACATAATGTTGTTGCAGTTGATGAGAGCTGGGGCTCTTATGAAGAAATTCCAAAAGGTGATTATCTTGATATTAAATATGAAAATGAGGGTTTGTATAAGTACTTGTGTTCCTTTCATGCCTCACCAGATGGAGAGTGGGGGATGGTAGGATCAGTAGTTGTTGGCGATATAGATTATGAAGCATATACAAACTTTTCTAACAAGGATGTAGTATCTAATTTTACAGGCAAGATTAGACATGTACCGGACAGCTATGAAACCATTCAAGATGCTGTGAATGCTTCAAACCCTGGTGATTTAGTACTTGTTAAACCGGGAGTATATTATGAGGAAGTTGTGGTAAATGTTCCATCTATTACAATTCGTGGTTGGGATAGAAATAAAACAATTATTGATGGTGAATTTGAACGTGGAAACGGAGTATTGGTCGCGGGAGTTGATGGGGTCGTTGTTGAAAACTTAACTGCAAGAAATGCGCTATTGAATGGATTTTATTGGGCTACTGTTGAAGGCTATCGCGGATCCTATTTAACTGCCTATAACAATGGAGATTATGGAGTTTACGCTTTTGACGCAGTAGACGGAGTTTTAGATAATTCTTATGCATCAGGTTCACCTGACGCAGGGTTTTATATTGGCCAATGTTATCCCTGTGACGCTATTGTTGACAACGTAATTTCCGAAAATAATGGACTTGGCTATTCAGGAACTAATTCTGGAGGATCATTGTACATAACTAGTTCCATATTTAGAAATAATAAAGGTGGTCTCGCACCGAATACTCTGGATTCTGAATTACTTCCACCTGAAAGAGAAACATTCATAATTGGCAATTTGATTGAAAATAATAATAATAATGAAGCACCGGCAACAAAGTCAACATACCTCTCTTTTGGCAATGGCGTAATTATTGCGGGAGGTAATAACAATATTATTAAAAATAATGTAATCGCAAATCACAATTTGTATGGTGTAATTCTAACAGCTGCTGCAGATGTAAATTATTGGCCAGCACACGGCAACAGAGTTGAAGATAATTTAATACTCTCATCTAAAAGAGCTGACTTAGCGGTGAGCGGTATATCGAATTTAGCAAATTGTTTTGAAGGAAACTATTTTAATACATCTATACCACCAGGCTTACAGACACTGAATGGATGTGATGAAGGATTTATTCCTCTTAGTTCTGACTTATCAGGAATGTGGTCATCAATGGCTAGAATAATTCATGCAAGTGATGGAGGATACGAACAGGGAGACTGGAGATCATTTGACGCCCCAGAAATGCAACCAAATATGCCTATAATGGATAAGTTAACTGAATTAGGATTTATGGACTCCCATCTTCCTGTAAGCTTAATTTGGCCTTCAGTTAAACCAGCAGTAAAGGTTTTTGAGCAATATAAATCGGTTTTAGATGAAATCGAATTACCGGAAGAAGCAAAAAATTATTTGAACTAATCTCTAAATTGTCTAGTCTTAATCGTAGGAGATTTATATGCCGGGTGTTACTTTTTTCCCACTAGAAGACGTTCCATTTTTATCATTGTTTTTTAACTTTTATGGCTATTACTTGCCTATATTCCTTTACGCAACTTGGACATCAACGGCATTATTTGATCTTTTCATCAGTAAATATCAAAGTAATAGTTCCAAGATAATTTGGACACTCATTGTCATGTTTATCCCGGTTCTTGGATCACTTATATATCATATGTTTGTAGCTCGAGAAATTGACGTTGTTGTGAGATCTACAATGATACTCGGCGGTATTACTATTATGATAATAGTATTCCTCTATTTAGGACTAGCATTGTAGCTTTGTGAAATACGATGAGCGTATAACTCCAATCAAAAAAGATATAGCTCATAGCATATATAAAACTATTATTAAGAAGAAAAAGTATGTTGAGGGATCAAAGCATACTGTTATCAAACCATTTACGCCACTATATAATAAACTAAATTCAAAGCTTAGCACACAGCTTCTCTTTGGTGAAGAATGTATAGTCTTAGAGAAAAAAAATAAATGGTCTTGGATACAATCTTTACGCGATCAATATGTTGGTTATACACCAACTCAAAACTTATCAAGTGTTTCTTTTAGAGCTACCCACAAAGTTTTTACTTTAAGAACGTTTGTCTATAAAAAACCCGATATTAAAAGTGAGCCTTTGGGCTATCTAAGCTTTAATTCTCTGTTACAAATAACAGCAAAAAAAAATAGATTTTCAAAAATTAAAAACTTTGGTTGGATACCCACCTCGTCAATCACTGTATTGAATAATTATAAGTTCAATATAGTTGCACTTGCAAATCAGTATTTAGATACACCTTATTTGTGGGGCGGAAGAGACTCCATGGGAATTGACTGCTCTGGTTTGGTGCAAAACTTATTTCAAATTAAAAATATTCGATTTCCTCGAGATACAGATATGCAGGAAATTTATGTTACGCGTAATATTTTAAACAAAAATTTAAGAGCAGGTGACTTAGTCTTTTGGAAAGGTCATGTTGCAATGATGGTGGATAACAAAAATATTATACACGCAAACGCTTTTCATATGAAAACTGCAATTGAACCTCTTTCAGTTGCTCAAAAAAGAATTTTTAAAACAAATGGGCCAGTAAAGAAATTTGGCCGAGTTACTAGCTAAATTTAAATTTCTTTCTAATAAACCAAAGCAATATCAACGATGGTATGACCATCACAGCAGTTATGATGAAAAATATTCCCCAATCCCCTTGAAGCCAATCAACAAGAGTGCCAGAAGAAGAAGCCATTAATGTTCTACCTGCTGTACCGAGGGAAGCTAAAAGTGCATATTGTGTAGCGGTATATGTTCTATCAACAAGAAGTGAGATGAAAGTTACAAATGCAACCGTTGCAAACGCTGCAGCTAAATCGTCAAGTAAAACAGCCGCAGCAAACAACAATTCAGATTTTTCTGACCATGCCATTACACTGAACATGATATTTGTTATAGCCATGGCAATGCCCGAAATAAATAATGCCTTTACAACCCCAGATTTTATTGAGAACCAGCCACCTAAGAGTGTAAACGTAATAGTTGTGATCCAACCCAAACCTTTTGAATAAATTGCAATATCGGATTTTGAAAAACCCATTTCGTCATAAAATATAATCGACATTCTTCCCAGAAAGGCTTCACCAATTTTAAATAAAAAAATAAAACCAATAATTAGAAGACTGATTTTCAATCCATTCTTTTTAAAAAAACTACTAAGGGGACTAATAATAGTGCTGATAATCCAAGCTGACAAACCATTATGACCAAAATACTCTTGATCTTTTTTCTGAGCATTATGACGGTCATCACTCTTATTTTCAGGAATAAATAATAAGCCAATATTGAATAATAAAATGATAAAACAAATAAAGATGAATGTTAATTGCCAATAATTGATAACACCTATTGAGTCTAAATAGTCAGCAACAAACAATGTTAACATCCCCCCAAGCTTATAACCAGTCCACCAACCTACTACTGCAATAGATGCACCAGCAGCCATTGAAGCTCTCTCACTTTCTGCAATTTGTTCAATTCTAAGCGCGTCGATTGTAATATCCTGTGATGCTGATGAAATAGCGATTAGCAACCCAAGTAAGATCACCATTTCGAGATTATCTACTGGATTGAGAAGGCTCCATAATATCAGGCACATTAATATCAAAGCTTGAAGTGAAATAATCCATGATTTTCTATGTCCAATTTTTTTTGTAAGGAAAGGAATTTTTATTCGATCAATCAGTGGTGCCCATAAAAAATTTATGGCATACACCCCAAAAATTAAACCAGCCCATCCAATAGTGCTCCTTGATAATTCATAGTCTTTCAGCCACAAAGAAAGTGAACTTCCAATAATGACCCAAGGAAAACCACTAATTGCTCCAAGCAAAAGGATGCGCAGCATCCGATTATCAAAATAAATTGAAAGCCCGACGTTTTCTCTATCCATGATTTATCAGAATAGTGATTTTTTTTGCTAAAAGCTACTCTATTGGGGCAGGGGCATCACTAAAGCTTCTCAAGTATAAAATCACATTTGCACGATCTTTTTCTTTCTTTAGACCAACAAAGGACATTTTTGTACCTTCGATATATTTTTTTGGATTTAATAAATAGCCATTAAGCTGCTCATAAGTCCACTGGCCACCGTAAGCAGCCATTGCATTAGAATATTTATAGTCTTCTTTTGCACCGATATCCTTATTTACAATATTCCATAAAGCTGGACCAATTTTGTTTGCTCCGCCTTTATCAAGAACATGACATTGCGAACATTTTTTAAATACTTTTGCACCTTTTTCGATGTCAGCGGATGCTAGTAATGTTTGTATTGAGACGGCTGGTTCGGCAGGAACACTTTCTTCAGCTACCGCCATTGACGCATCGATTACCATTTCTTCAGCCCCTTCAACTTGATAAGCAGCAACCTTTGGTTTTTCAACGTGATAGAGTATTTCCCCAAAATTTGCTAAACCTATAAAAACAAGTGCAACCACCAATACGCAGGCAACTATTTTGTTTATTTCAAATGAATCCATAAAGTGTTTGACGTCAGTAAATTATTATTTAAACAATAACCCAATTTATGCAAGTTTTTATGCGTCTTCTAGTCGCATAATTTTTTATGATTAGCCAAGAAAATACAGCAATTATCATTCCCGCTAGATTAGACTCTAAACGACTGCCTAATAAACCGTTACTGGAAATTGATGGGATACCGATGATCCAGCATGTATGGAAGAGAGCAGTAGAGTCGGCTATTGGTCAGGTTATCGTCGCGACTGATAGTTCAGAAATACAAAAGACAATAGAAAATGTAAATGGATATGCATGTCTTACTTCCAAAGAACATGAGTCAGGAACCGACCGAGCTTTGGAGGCAATAAATTCTTTTGATCCAGAAAAAAAATTTCAATATATAATCAATCTACAAGGAGATCTTCCGACAATTAATACCGATTCATTGAACACAGTCGTTCACTTGCTTGAAGGAAATGATACAGACATTGGAACTTTAGCTACGCCATTCAAAGATAAGAACGAGATGAAAAAGGAACAGTTCGTAAAAGCAGTATGTGGTAATCAAAAAAATTTGAATACATTTTTTGCGGAGGATTTCGTGCGAAACTCAGGGACATTCGACGAGGATAACCTCTATCATCATATTGGAATTTACTCATTTACAAGAAACTCATTAGAAAAATTTGTGTCATTGCCTATGAGTTTAAGAGAAAAAAATGAAAAGCTTGAACAATTAAGAGCTTTGGATAACAATATGAAAATAAAAGTTGGTGTAATTGACTTTTTACCTATAGGAATTGACACTCCTGAGGACTTAGAAAACATAAAATTGA
>CABZHO010000003.1 GCA_902525595.1 uncultured Pelagibacteraceae bacterium
TTATTGTTTTTCAACAATTGGTTGTGTTCCGACATCAAAATCTCAAGAAGTAGGATTAGCACTTGGAGCACAAGCGGGGCCAAAAAAATTGATTGATGTACTAAACGAAGCAGGCTTTAAGAATTGTAAAGTAGTTAAGAAAAATGCAAGTAATATGGTTATAGAGGCAAGAAAAAATTAGGCTTTGATTATGTTTTTGTAGTACCAGTTGAATGGGCTTTACCATCTATTACAAGCTTAGGTTCTATGCTAACATCAATAAGCTCAGGTCTTTGAGATAAATAATTTTTTACTGTATCAATCGAATTAATATCTTTTAAAAACTCCTCTAACCTTGGAAATTTCTTTATAAGAGAATCGTCTAATTTTTTTGAAAGATCAAGATGATGAAAAGCTGCAAAATCACAAGCTCTTGGTGTATCATCAATAAAAAATTTCATTTCACTTGATTTTAATATCTTTTCTAAATCCTCGAACCTTGATATTAGAAATGGTATCATATCATCTCTTCTCTTTTTAAAGTCATTTCCTACAGCAAAATTGACAGTTGGATTAAGTGGTAAAAATAATTCTTGCGCACTTTGTAAAATAGAGCTGGCTTTAGCTTCCTCTATTGGATTTTTTAATTTTAAACCAGCAACATTTTCAATAAAATTTAGAATAGCAATACTTTGACAGATCTCATATTTGTCATCAACTACTATCATTGGTAGTTGCTTAAAGGGAACTTGTGATTTTATCTCTGACCATTCTTTTCCATAATAATCCCAAGACATGATGAAATTATAGTCAATTCCTGTATAATGAAGTAGTAATTGTGGCGCTTCAGCCAAGGCTCTCATTTTAAAGTATATGAGATCTATTTTCATTTTTATAATCCGTATGCAGCAATGGTGGTACGGTGCAACAAGCGCTCTTGCCCCTCATAACCACCCGTAGCTCTGTGCAGAACACTTCTATTATCCCACATAATTAACATATTTTTCTTCCATTTATGACGATAGACAAATTCATCTTTGCATTGCCAGGCACTTAATTCCATAAGTAGTTTCATTGCCTCCTGATTATTAAAACCATCAATCCCAATTATATAACCTATTGTTCCATAGATACCCTCTTCTCTTGTTTCAGGGTGATATTTTATTATTGGGTGCAATTGTTTTTCAAAGGCTGCGTTAGAAGCCCTTATATCCATGCTTCTACCCATTTCTCTATCTTTGTCACCGTAACCACCTCCAGGAGAGTACGGTACTAATGCTGAATGAATAGCTACTTTTCCTTCTAACTTTTTTCTTAACGACAAAGGCATTTTTTCTAGTGCTAAATGTTGATTGGCAAATAATGTATCACCACCTTGTGTTGGTATTATTTTTCCAAAAAGACATGTACCTGCGGGTGGATATTCTTGAAAACTCCAATCAGTGTGCCAGTTGTCTGCAAAGATTGGAACTTTTTCGTCTGAAGTCCTTTTGACTGCAATAATATTCTCTCTTCCTGGTATAGATGCAATAAATGGATCATCTCCAAATGAGCCAAAGTATAGAGTGAAACGCTCTAAGTCATCATCAGATAAATCCTGATCAGGAAAACTGATTACATGATGTTTAAGCCAATGCTCTCTTATTTCCAAAATCTGACTATTGGATAAATCTTCTCTGAGGTCAATTCCAGTTATTTCAGCACCACAAGCTTCATTTGACACAGTAATATTTAAATTCATATTTACAAATTATAAGATAAGTCAGAAAGGATTTAAAAGTTTAAATTTAGCTTTTTTTTGGTGGGCCCACCAGGACTCGAACCTGGGACAACTCCGTTATGAGCGGAGGGCTCTAACCAACTGAGCTATGGGCCCGTAATAACTTTTATACACAGATAGGGTACGACAATCAAACTAGTTTTTATCTAAAAAACTTTTTAAAAGTTTAGCTCTTGTCGGATGCTTAAGTTTTCTAAGTGCTTTTGCTTCAATTTGCCTAATTCTTTCTCTTGTCACTGAGAATTGTTGACCTACTTCTTCAAGCGTATGATCTGAGTTCATTCCAATTCCAAATCTCATTCTTAAAACTCTCTCTTCGCGAGGAGTAAGCGATGACAAAATTTTTGTTGTTGTTTGCCTTAAATTAGAATTAATCGCTGCATCAATTGGAATAACTGCATTTTCATCCTGAATAAAGTCGCCTAAATGACTATCTTCCTCATCACCAACTGGGGTTTCCAAGCTAACTGGTTCTTTCGCTATTTTTAATACTTTTCTAACTTTTTCGAGCGGCATATTTAGTTTTTTTGAAATCTCTTCAGGAGTAGGCTCTCTTCCTATTTCGTTTAGAAGTAATCTTTGGGTTCTAACAATCTTATTAATTGTTTCTATCATATGCACCGGAATTCGGATTGTTCTTGCCTGGTCAGCAATAGATCTGGTAATAGCTTGCCTTATCCACCAAGTAGCATAAGTTGAAAATTTATAACCCCTACGGTATTCAAATTTGTCGACAGCTTTCATCAAACCAATATTTCCTTCTTGTATTAAATCAAGAAATTGCAAACCCCTATTTGTATATTTCTTTGCAATAGAAATAACTAATCTCAGGTTAGCTTCAATCATTTCTTTCTTCGCAATGCTCGATTCTCTCTCTCCTTTTTGGACATTGCTTACAATTCTTTTAAACTCATTTAAAGTTAAACCAATATTACTTGCTGCAGCTCGAACTTCGTTCATAATATTTTTAATACTATTCTTCTCCAACTTAACAAATTTTTCCCATCCCGATAATCTTGTAATCTTTCTTAGCCAATAAGGGTTGTCTTCATTTCCAATATATTTATCTAAAAACTCTTCACGCGATATTTTATGTTGAACGGCTAAACGAAGAAGTTTGCCCTCTAGTGATACAAGATCTTTGTTAATGATATATAATTTATTAATAAGTTCTTCAATTTTTCCTGTATTTATCTGCAGCCCTTTGATTTGCTCAACAACAGCAGATTTTGAAACTTGATAGCTTTTTTCAGAACGAGCAGGGAACTCTTTACCTATTTCCTGAAACGCAATTTTATCTTTCTGTAATTTTTGAAGTTTTTTAAAACTCTTACTCAGTTTTTTGAATGTTTCTAATATTTGTGGTTTTAATTCTTCTTCCATTATAGCAATCGATACATTAAGCTCATCCTCAGAGTCTTCATACTCTTCAATCGATTGATCTGATGATGGGTCAACCATTGGCTCGGTGTCATCGCCATATGTGGCTGATTTTTTTTCTTCTTCTTTTCTTCTACGAAGTTCTTCTTTTTCTTCTTGCTCTTTCCTTTTCTTTGCTTCTTTTATCTTTTTACTAAGCTCCTTTTTATTTGGAGATTCTTCAAATAATGATTCTAAATCGATAACCTCTCTTAGTGTTATTTTTTCAGCAATTATGTCATCTCTCCAATCAAGAATAGCTTTTAACGTTAGTGGGCTTTCACATAAACCGGATATCATTGCTTCTTGGCCTGCTTCGATTCTTTTTGCAATTGCAATTTCGCCTTCACGCGAAAGAAGGTCAACCGTTCCCATTTCACGTAAATAAAGTTTTACAGGGTCATCAGTTTTTTCAGCTCCCGTCTTAGCATTTGTGCCATTTTCATCTTTCTCTTCATCGTTATCAGAGTCATCTGAGTCAATAATATCGAACCCTACTTGTGATAATTTAGTCGTATATTGCTCAATTTGTTCGGATGTAAACTTTTCCTCTGGAAAAGATTTTTTAATTAATTCATTTGTAAGATAACCATCTTTCTTACCTTGTTTGATTAATTTTTTAATAATTGATTTTTCTAAATCAAGAACCGGTCCATCTTGTTCACTAACATGATTATTGACATGTTCAAGCTCCGTCTTTAACTGCTTTTTTTTTCGGCCGCGCTTTTTCATCTTAATTCTTAATTAAACTTTCATTTTTTATTTTTACAAAATTCTCAAAGCTCTCCTGGTCCATATTCTGCTCTAAATCCGCAAAAGCTTTGGTTAGATCATTTTCATCTACAAGCTTACTATGAAGCTCAACAAGTCCTAAAAAATTTTTTTCAACACTTACAGGTTCACTTTTAATTAATGATCCATAAGTACTTATGAGATTAGGCTGATAAATAAAATTGATCTCCTGATCTAAACCTTGACCTAGTAAATATGCTTTAAAATCAAAATTTTCAAGATCTTTATCGGATTGCGAGGATGAAAATTCAAGAATTTTATTAGTTAATTTTGATAATTTTAGATCGTTGAACCTTATTTTACCAAATTCCTCAGTATACTTATATATTAAGAAAGGATTTTCAATTATGGACAAAATAATGATTTTTTCTCTTACTGCCGAGTCATGAGAGCTTAGATCTACTCTTTCGCTCTTCTTTATTTCGTTTGATACTTTTTTATTATAATACGTTTTATAACCTTTATTGATATTATGATTTGCATCTTTTAAAAGTCTTATTTTCTCAGTAAATTCTTTATTATAGTATTCTCTTACTGTTTGATTGTTAATTTTACTTAATAATGTTCTTATTCTTTTTTCAAACCCCGCTTTTTTTTCTGGTGTTGATAGATCTTCTCTTTCCAATTCTTTGCGCCATAAAAATTCAGATAAGGATAAAGACTGATCAAGAAGCTTAGTAAAATCTGCAGCACTATTTTTATTTATAAAATCATCAGGATCATAATTTTTTGGTAAAATAGAAAATCTCAATGAAAGATCAGGTTGCAAATTTTGAATAGCTAATAATGAAGCTCTCTCAGCTGCTTTCTGACCCGCCTCATCACCATCAAAGATAACAATGGGACTCTGACAAACTTTCCAAGCTTTTTCAATTTGAAAACTTGTCAATGCGGTACCAAGAGGTGCGACTGTTGTTTTAAAATTATTCTGATAAAGAGAAATAACATCCATATAACCCTCAACAATAATTAAATTTTGTACTTTCCTATTTTCTTCAATGGCAAGATTTAAATTAAAAAGATTATAACTCTTTTTAAATAAGGGACTGTCAGTGGAATTTATATATTTTATATTTGAGTTATCAAGTGCTCTTCCTCCAAAAGCAATGATTTGAGATCGATAATCTTTGATTGGAAAAATAAGTCGATTTCTAAAAAAATCATAATATTCACCTTCTCTATTATTTGATTTTTTTATTAAGCCTAAAGATAAAGCATCATCTAAATTTAAACCTTTATTTTTTATATGAAGATAAAGTTGATTGGAAGAACTTCCTGAATAACCCAACTGAAATTTTTCTATAATGCTATCTTTTATTAATCTTCTATCTAAATATTTTTTTGCAATATTACTCTTAGTGAGCAATGTTTGAAAAAAAATATTAGTTTCGTTCATAAGATTCTTTAAGCTTGAATAATTTTTTTCAATATAATTAGGATCTTTAATCATTCCATTTTCAGGATTTAATCCAGCTTGTTTAGCAAGGAATTCAATGGACTCTGGATAAGTCATATTCTTATGTTTAATTAAAAATGAAAAGATATCACCATGCTCAGCACTGCTAAAACAATGATAAAATTCCTTATCATCATTTACTGTAAATGAAGGTGTCTTTTCGTTTTTAAATGGACTTAGACCAACAAATTCATTGCCTCTCTGTGTAAGTTTGACAAATTTACCAACCACATCAGATACCCGAAGACGTGATTTAATTTCATTTATAAATTCTTTTGAATATCTTGGCATTGACTAAGTATATTATTAACGTCAAAAAAAAATAGATAACAAATTGCCGTTAATTTCCAAGTTTTTCCTTGATTAATTTGCTAGCAAGAGAAATATCAAGGGCAGAAGAGGAATTATCTTTGAGATATTTAATCACCTTACCTATTTCTTTCAATGTTGAAGCTTCTGTTGCTTTTATAGCATCATCGCACAGTAGTGCTGTTTGAGCCTCATCAAGCTGCTCTGGCAGAAACTCGTTTATAATTTTAATTTCACCATTTTCCTTACTAACTAACTCTGACCTACCAGCTTGTGCAAACATTTCAATCGAATCATTTCTTTGCTTAACCATTTTTTTTAATAGTTGAATAACGACTTCCTCAGAAATTTCAGAATCTTCACCTGAAGAACGACTTGCTATTTCTTTATCTTTGATTGCAGCTAGTACTAGTCTTAAAGTGTGGATTCTCTCTTTATCGCCATTTTTAAGAGCATTAGATAATTCTGTTGTGATAGTATCTTTCATTTGAAGTAAACTTAAAATCTATATCATCAAATATCTTGTGGCAATAATAGATCAAAATTTATTATCTTATCTTACTATTGCATGAATGCCCCATTTGCACTAAATTTCTATAAATCTAGAATCAGTACATATGTTCAAGTCTCTTAGGTTGAAAAAAGATCGTGCAACAGCTCGACCTAAACCTATTGAGGGCCAGCTTATTCTTGAAGATGGATCCCATTTTAATGGAATTAAAATTGGTTCTCCTAACATGGAAATTGGTGAAGTATGCTTCAATACATCAATGACAGGCTATCAGGAGATAATAACTGACCCCTCCTATGCAGGACAAATAATTAATTTTACATTCCCACATATTGGTAACGTAGGAACAAATTTTGATGATGACGAATCTAGAAAGCCATTTGCAAAAGGAATAATCATTAACTGTGATATTTCCGATCCCTCAAACTATAGGTCTATTCTTCATCTTGATCTATGGCTTAAAAAAAATAATATACCCGGTATTTGTAATATTGATACTAGACTAATTACAAATAGAATTCGTTCAAAAGGTGCTCCAAGAGGTGGTATTATTGAAGGCCCTATAAATAATAAAAAATCTGCATACTGTTTAAAAGAAATAAAAAAATGGAAGGGTCTAAATGGGCTTGATCTTGCTATCGATGTATCACGCAAAGATGTAAAAATTTATAAGTCTAAAAAAAAATCAAAACTAAAGGTTGTAGCAATAGACTATGGAATTAAACAGAATATATTGAATTGCTTATTAGATTTAAATTTAGAAGTAATTTTAGTACCAGCAAAAACTTCGGCAGAAAAGATACTTACTTATAATCCAAATGGCATCTTTCTCTCAAATGGTCCAGGTGATCCAAAGGCAACAGGAAAGTATGCTATCCCAATTATAAAAAAACTTATCGAGGCAAGGATTCCAATATTTGGTATATGCCTTGGCCATCAACTTATTTCTTTAGCTTTAGGAGCAAAAACAAAAAAAATGTTTCAAGGTCACAGGGGAGCTAATCATCCGGTAAAAAATCTTGTAACAAAGAAAGTTGAAATTACATCTCAAAACCATGGCTTTGAAGTAACTGAAAATTCTATACCTAAGGATGTAAAAATAACTCATAAATCATTATTCGATGGAAGTATTGAAGGTATAAAAAAGGGAAAAAAAATATTTGCAGTTCAATATCACCCTGAAGCAAGCCCAGGACCGCATGATAGCCATTATCTTTTCATTGAATTTAAAGAAATGATTAAGCAAAATGCCTAAGAGAAAGGACATAAAATCTATTTTAATTGTTGGAGCTGGCCCAATAATTATAGGTCAGGCATGTGAGTTCGATTATTCGGGAACACAAGCATGCAAAGCGTTACGAGAAGAAGGTTACAAAGTAATCTTAATTAATTCTAATCCTGCAACTATAATGACTGACCCTGAAACTGCAGATGTAGTGTATATCGAACCAATAACACCTGAAATTGTTGCAAAAATAATTAAGAAAGAAAAGCCCAATGTACTTCTACCAACAATGGGTGGTCAAACAGCATTAAATATAGCAATTGAACTTTCAAAAAATGGAACGTTAAAAAAATATAAAGTTGAATTGATTGGCGCAAATCTTCAAGCAATCAAAAAAGCTGAGGAAAGAGAAAGTTTCTATAAAGCAATGACTAAAATAGGATTAGAATGTCCAAGAGCAGAAATTGCCAGAAGTATAAAAAACGCTAAAAAAGCTCTTAAAAAAATTGGATTACCAGTCATCATAAGACCATCATTCACTCTTGGTGGTACAGGTGGTGGAATTGCTACTACCGAGAAGCAATTTGAAGAAATTGCAAATTCAGGACTTTATAATTCACCTATCAATGAAATTTTAATTGAAGAATCTGTTGCTGGATGGAAAGAATTTGAAATGGAAGTTGTAAGAGACAAAAATGATAATTGTATAATCATTTGCTCAATTGAAAATGTTGACCCTATGGGAGTTCACACTGGCGACTCTATTACAATAGCTCCTGCGCTTACGTTGACTGATAAAGAGTATCAAATTATGAGAAATGCATCCATTGCATGCCTAAGAGAGATTGGCGTTGAAACTGGAGGATCAAATGTTCAATTTGCTGTCAATCCAAAAAATGGAAGGCTTGTAATAATTGAAATGAATCCTAGAGTTTCTAGATCATCTGCCTTAGCTTCTAAGGCAACAGGTTTTCCAATCGCAAAAATAGCTGCAAAATTGGCGGTTGGGTATACTTTAGATGAGCTCAATAATGAAATCACAAAAGTTACACCCGCATCTTTTGAGCCAACAATTGATTATGTAGTTACAAAAATACCTAGATTTACTTTTGAAAAATTTCAACTAACGCAACCACTATTATCAAGTTCAATGAAATCTGTTGGTGAAGTAATGGCAATAGGAAGATCATTCCCAGAGTCATTACAAAAAGCCATGAGATCACTCGAAACTGGGTTAAATGGCTTGGACGAAGTAAATATGAGTATGAACAAAAAAAAACTCACCAAAAAAAATATTTTAACGGAACTTAAAAAACCACTTGCTAACAAACTATTATTAGTAGCACAGGCACTGCGTTTTGGACTGAAAATAAATCAAATCTATCAAACTTCAAAAGTTGATCCTTGGTTTATTGGTCAGATAAAGACGATAGTTGATACAGAAAAAATATTAAAAAAAGGATTGCCGCGTGACCCTAAAGAACTGCTTAAAATCAAAGCATTGGGTTTCTCAGATAAAAAAATATCACAATTGTGTAATATCAATGAAGAGAAAATTTTTAATATAAGAATCAAAAATAAAATTTTTCCAGACTTTAAAAGAATTGATACTTGCGCAGCAGAGTTTGAGGCAAAAACTCCTTACATGTATTCTACTTACGCTAAAAATACCTTAGATACTCAAGCCTGTGAGTCTAATCCGACGAATAAAAAAAAGGTGATTATTTTAGGAAGTGGTCCGAATCGAATTGGCCAAGGTGTTGAATTTGATTATTGCTGCTGTCATGCGTCGTTTGCTCTTAAAGATTTAAAATATGAGACAATCATGATCAACTGTAATCCAGAAACAGTCTCTACTGATCCAGATACCAGCGACAGGCTTTATTTTGAACCCCTGACGAATGAACACGTATATGAAATTATTAAAAGTGAAAAAAGAAAAGGACAGCTTTTAGGGGTTATCGTTCAGTTTGGCGGTCAAACGCCACTTAAATTGTCTAGTTACTTAAATAAAATGAATATTCCAATCTTGGGTACATCAAATGAGTCTATTGATACTGCAGAAGATAGAGAAAAATTTAAAAAGATTGCTGAAGATCTTAATCTTTTACAGCCAGCAAACGGAATTGCATATTCTGAAAGAGAAGCTCATTCAGTGATTAAAAAAATTGGATTTCCAGCTGTAATACGACCGTCATACGTTTTAGGTGGAAGAGCTATGGAAATTGTTCATAATAAAGATGAATTAAAGAAGTACTTCAAAGAAGCTGTGGTGGTTTCTGGTAAAAGTCCAGTTCTAATAGATCACTATTTAAAAGACTCTATTGAGATAGACGTAGATGCTGTATCTGATGGAAAAAAAGTCGTCATTGCTGGTATAATGGAACATATCGAGGAGGCAGGAATTCATTCGGGAGACTCAACTTGTACATTACCTCCTTACTCATTGTCAGAAAAAATAATTAAAGATATAGAAAAGCAAACTAAGAAGTTGGCAGTTGCACTGAAAGTCAAAGGCTTACTCAATATACAATTTGCAATTCAAAATAATAATATATTTCTTCTTGAAGTTAATCCAAGGAGTAGTCGAACTGTTCCATTTGTTGCAAAAGCCACTGGTAATTCAATTGTAAAGAATGCGCTAAGCGCTGCAATGGGAAAACAATTAAATGATAAAAAATTTAAGTCTCACAAGACTAATTGCATCTCAATTAAAGAACCTGTTTTTCCATTTAAACGTTTTCCAAATGTTGATACTATTTTAGGGCCTGAAATGAAGTCTACTGGCGAAGTAATGGCAATCGATAAATCATTTGAGGCAGCTTTTATAAAATGTCAATTAGCATCTTCAAACCCTCTTCCCAAAAAAGGTTCATTATTCGTCTCTGTGAAAGACTCCGATAAGCCAAAAATTCTTCCTATTATTAGATCCTTCCAGAAATTAGGGTTTTTAGTGAAAGCTACTGCAGGTACCGCTGATTATTTAATAGAAGGCGGTATTAAAGTTAAGAAAATAAATAAAGTTTCTCAGGGTTCACCACATGTTGTTGAAGAATTACTTAATAATAAAGTTGACATACTAATTAATACGACAGAAGGCAGGAAATCAATTAATGACTCCTATGGTATAAGAAGAACTGCTCTCATGAAGAGTTTGCCATACTTTCTTACAGTGTCTGGTGCAAGAGCCGCTATTAATTCAATTAAGGAATTAAGAAATAACGAGTTAGAAGTGAATCCTATTACTAAATTTCACTAATCTAAAGGAACAGCACCTAGTTTTTTTGTATTTTTAATAACAAAGGCAGTTTTAACACTCAAAATATTTTCATTTGAGGTAATGTGTGTCGTTAAAAAATTATTAAATTCATTCATATTTTTTACTACACATTTAAGAATAAAGTCTATTTCGCCATTCAGCATAAAACATTCTCTAATTGGTTCCCAGCCCCATACCAATTTTTCAAAAGACCCAAGGCTTTCTTCATTTTGATTTTTTAAACTTATAAATATCCATGCTACTAAGTCATATCCAAGCTTTGATGGATCTAGATTTGCACGAAAACCATCAATATATCCATTATCTTCCAAGTCCCTTACTCTTCTTAATGTAGGAGGTGGTGACATTTTAATTTTCTTAGATAAGTCTAGATTTGAAATTCTTCCCTGGTCTTGAAGTATTCGAAGTATTTTTAGATCTACGCTATCAATCTCTTTCTTTGCCATCAGTCTGCTAGTCGCTCTGTTTTAAAAGTAAGATAGTTTAATTGTAAAAAGTATCTTTCCTCTTCAATTTTTTTTTTTTCAAGTAGAAGATTGTCTGTATTCCAATAACTTAAAGGTGTATTGGAATGCGATAAATTAATTTTCAAAGCACTTAAGTATGTCATGATTTATTATTATACCTTTCTTCAATCATTCTGGCTACTTGGAAGGTCTCATTTTCATATGAATTTGTAAAGTCTTCTAACTTTTCTCCTAAAAGTCTTGCATAATTTTTATGTAAAATCATTTTAATAAATTTTTCGATCCTATTATTTTTTTTTAAACTTGGAAGTGTGAAAATATAAACGGGTTTAGATGAAGATATTGATTCTGAAATTATTGAAACAGAGTCAGCTGTACAAATAAGATATTTAGAGTATTGCATTAGGGCTAAATAGGGATTTCCCTCACCACTCCATATAATATTCCGATCCAAAAAACGATCATTTAAGTATTCAATAATGAGTCGATCAGTCCTTCTTGAAAATAATATAAATAACCGAATGTCATTATTTTTTAAAATTTTATCAATCTTATCTGCTAATTGCTTTATTACCGAAACATCGAAGCGATAGTTTCTACTTTTACCACCTAAGAAAATTGTACAAATAGGTTTTTGTATTTCTGAAAATTGATTAGTATAAAGTTCTGCTTCTTTGCTAAGTAATTTTTGACTTACATGATTAATTGCTAAATCAGTTTTAATTACATTTTTACCATTTAAATTGTCATGTACTGGAGTAATAACTAAATCAAATTTATCTGGGTTTATTTTTGGATCTTGTATGTGAATTGAAAAAACTTTATTTTTTAATGATTTTTTGAGGTGTAAGGATGCATAAATCGATCTTTTACCGCATGATATAATAATTTCTGGAGGAATATTAGTTTCTAAACTTATTTGCTCATAATTATTGAATATGATTTTAGATGGGGGCAATATACCCACAGGCAGCTTATTCCATGGGAATTTTAAATCTATAATCTTTTTTTCAAAATTAACATTAAGAGCTTCAGCAAGGCCTCTTACCTGACTTATCGTGCCCGCTGATCCGTCTGTTAAACACCACGCTCTTAAATTCTTGAAATTAGACATTTAATAACTATCTACTATTGAATACAAAAGTTCTTTAATTACCTAGTGATAATATATAGATTATAAAAGTTAAATGCATTCAAAAGTTCTAATAATAGGATCAGGTCCC
Source organism: uncultured Pelagibacteraceae bacterium (assembly GCA_902525595.1). GTDB lineage: Bacteria > Pseudomonadota > Alphaproteobacteria > Pelagibacterales > AG-422-B15 > CACNXQ01. Next base: position 12,442 of record CABZHO010000003.1, read on the forward strand.
GCAGGATACACTGCAGCAATATATGCAGCGCGGGCAATGCTGAAACCAACCCTAGTCCAAGGTTTACAGCCTGGTGGACAGTTAACTATAACTACTGACGTTGAAAATTATCCAGGATATGGGGACGTAATACAAGGTCCATGGTTAATGGAACAAATGCAAGAGCAAGCAAAAAATGTTGGGACAAATATTATAAATGACATTATACAAAGTGTTGATTTCAAAAGTAAGCCTTTTAAAGCTACTAGTGAGTCAGGCACAGAGTATACTGCTGACTCTGTAATTATTTCTACAGGAGCTCAGGCAAGATGGCTTGGATTAGAATCTGAAAAAAAGTTTCAAGGTTTTGGTGTTTCTGCATGTGCAACCTGTGATGGTTTTTTTTATAAGGAAAAAAAAGTTGCAGTCATTGGCGGTGGTAATTCAGCAGTTGAGGAGGCTCTATATTTAACGAATTTCGCATCTAAAGTTTATCTTGTTCATAGACGTAATGAGCTTCGTGCAGAAAAAATTCTTCAAGATCGTTTATTCAAAAATGAAAAAGTTGAATGTGTTTGGGATAGTGAATTAAAGGAAATAGTTGGAGATGAAGATCCTCTAAATGTAAAAAGTATAAATATAACAAATACGAAAACTAACGAAACTAGCAATATAGAGCTGGACGGTGTGTTTGTTGCTATCGGTCATGATCCAGCTACTCAAATTTTTAGAGATCAGGTCGAAATGGATGAAGAAGGATATATAATGACAAGACCCGACTCAACACTTACAAATGTTGAAGGAGTTTATGCTGCAGGAGATGTAAAGGATAAAATTTATCGTCAAGCGGTTACAGCAGCTGGAATGGGTTGTATGGCAGCGCTCGAGGCAGAAAAATACCTAGCTGAATTATCTTAATTTACTTAAAAACTCTCTCATTCGAATGCATGCATTTTTTAAGTTTTCGTCTGAAGTTGCATAAGAAATTCTAAAGTAACCCTCTAAACCAAAAGCAGACCCTTGAACAACAGCTACACCCGCATGCTCTAATAGTAATGAAGTAAATTCCTCATCATTAGTGATTTCATTATTAGATTCATCTACTTTTCCTATAACCCCTTTGCATGAAGGAAAAACATAAAACGCACCTTCAGGTATTCTACAAGTAATTCCATCCATACTATTAAGTTCCTTGATCAAAAAATCACGTCTGCCTTTAAACATATTAGCTCTTTCATTAATAAAAGAATTATCTCCATTTAAGGCCTCAACAGCTGCAGCTTGACTTATAGATGTTGGATTGCTTGTTGATTGAGATTGAAGTTTGCCCATCGCTCTGATTAAATCAGCGTTTCCACCTGCATATCCTATTCTCCAACCCGTCATTGCATATGCCTTACTAACTCCGTTCAATGTTAATATTCTATCTTTAAGCTCTGGAGCAATATTTGCAAACGTATGAAATTCGTTATCATCATATATTAGGTGTTCATATAAATCGTCAGTCATTATATTGACGTGAGGGTATTTTTTTAAAACACTTGCAAGTCCTAAAAGTTCGTTTTTTGTATAACAAGAACCTGTGGGGTTTGACGGTGAATTAAGAATAAACCATTTGGTTGATTGATTGATCGTATTTTCTAGTTGTTGAGGTGTAATTTTAAATCCTGACTCCTCACCACATGGGACAAAAATAGGAGTTCCGTTAAAATAATTTACAACATCTGGATAAGTAACCCAATAAGGGGCAGGAATAATTACTTCATCTGATACATTCAATGAAACAGCAAACGCATTAAATATAATTTGCTTACCTCCTGTACCAACAGATATTTCGTTGAGCTCGTAATCTAAGTTGTTCTCCCTTTTAAATTTTTCTTTTATTGCATTCTTTAATTCCGGTGTTCCATCAACAGCCGTATATTTAGTATCTCCATTATTAATCGCTTGAATTGCAGCTTTTTTTATATTTTCGGGAGTATCAAAGTCAGGTTCTCCTGCCCCAAGACCAATAATATCTTTTCCTGCAGCCTTTAATTCTCGGGCTTTTTGGGTAACTGCTATTGTAGCTGAAGGCTTTATTCTTTTAATACTTTCCGACAGTTCTACCACAAGTTTATCCTTCAAAATTTGTTATTTGCTTAATCAGCTATTATATTAAATTAGAATAACACACAATTTATATTCTAACTAATTGATTAATTAATGCCAAATTCTGAAATCCTAAAAGTTACTTCTGAGTATAAACCTGCAGGAGACCAGCCTCAAGCAATTGATGAAATTGTTAAAAGCATTCAAGACGAGGAGATGGAACAAGTTTTACTGGGTGTTACTGGTTCTGGTAAAACTTTCACAATGGCTAAAATAATTGAAAAACTTCAAAGGCCAACTTTAATACTAGCGCCAAATAAAACTTTAGCTGCGCAACTGTATGGTGAGATGAAGTCATTTTTTCCTGAAAATGCAGTGGAATATTTTGTGTCTTATTATGACTATTATATTCCTGAAGCATACGTACCAAGATCAAATACCTATATAGAGAAAGAAGCATCGATTAATGAACAAATTGATCGAATGAGGCACTCAGCAACACAGTCATTACTTGAGAGAAAAGATGTAGTAATTGTTGCAAGTGTTTCATGTATATATGGAATTGGTTCTGTTGAAACTTACAGATCAATGACAATTCGATTAGAAAAAAATCAAAAGATTGGAAGAAATGAAATTATACAAAAACTAATTACACTCCAATATAATCGTAATGATACAGATTTTCATAGAGGGACGTTTCGAGTACGTGGAGACTTAATTGAAGTGTTCCCCTCTCATTATGAAGACCGTGCATGGAAGTTATCATTGTTTGGAGATGATCTTGAATCAATAAGTGAATTTGATCCACTGACAGGAAAAAAAACAGCTGAATTAGAAACTATAAAAATTTATGCAAATAGTCACTATGTGACTCCAAGGCCAACACTTGATACTGCTATAAAACAAATACGAAAAGATTTAGAAATTAGAATTCCTGAGTTTAAAAAAGAGAGTAAGTTAATTGAAGCGCAACGAATTGAGGAAAGAACCCGATTTGATTTAGAAATGATTGAGGCAACAGGAAGTTGTCCTGGTATTGAAAATTACTCGAGATATCTATCTGGACGAAATCCTGGTGAACCACCCCCAACACTTTTTGAATATTTACCTGAAAACTCTCTTCTTTTTGTAGATGAAAGTCATGTAACTGTTCCCCAATTGGAAGGTATGTATAAGGGTGACCGAAGTAGAAAAACTACACTATCAGAATATGGCTTTAGACTTCCATCATGCCTTGATAACAGGCCGTTAAAATTTGAAGAATGGGAAATGATGCGACCTCAGAGTTTATTCATTTCTGCTACTCCTGGACCATGGGAAATGCAAAAAACCCAGGGCGTTTTTACGGAACAAATAATAAGGCCAACTGGACTGATTGATCCAGAAATTGAAATAAGACCTGCAAAGACTCAGGTTGAAGATTTGATTTCAGAATGTAAAAAAATTATTGATCTTAAGTATAGAGTATTAGTTACAACACTCACTAAGCGCATGGCTGAAGACTTGTCAGAGTATATGCATGAAAACGGTATAAAAGTAAAATATATGCATTCAGACATAGATACGCTCGAGAGGATTGAAATTATTCGTGATCTCAGAAAAGGTCTTTTTGACGTCTTAGTAGGAATAAATCTACTCAGGGAAGGTTTGGATATACCTGAGTGTGCTTTGGTAGCTATATTAGATGCTGATAAAGAAGGTTTCTTAAGATCAGAGAGATCGTTAGTACAAACAATCGGAAGAGCTGCAAGAAATGTGGATGGAAGAGTAATATTGTATGCTGATAAAGAAACTGAAAGTATAAAAAAAGCAATAAGTGAAACTGATAGACGAAGAGATATTCAGAAACAATATAATAAAGAAAATAATATCACGCCTGCGACAATAAAAAGAGATATTAGTGATATTCTTGAGAGTATATACGAGAATGATCGAGTTAATGTAGACTTAAAGAGTACAGAAAAACATCTAGTTGGAAATAATCTCAAAAAGCATATTGATGAGTTGAAGAAAAATATGATGGATTTCGCTGATGATCTTAATTTTGAAGAAGCCGCAAAGATAAGAGATGAAATAAAAAGATTAGAGAATAATGAATTAGAGTTACCATCCAGCAACAATATAGTTTATAAAAAAAATAAGAGGAACAAAAGAAAGTACTTTACTTAATGATTATCGATTTTTGTATATTGTTAATAGGACTAACTCTTCTTTTATACAGTGCAGAAAAAATGATAGTATCGGCTGATATAATTGCTAAAAAGTATAAATTATCACCTGTATTAATAGGTTTAACGATTGTAGCTTTTGGAACATCGGCACCAGAAATTGTAATAACTCTATTTGCTGCAACAAAGGTTGTTCCAGCCACTGATGCAATAACCGGAAATATCATAGGATCTAATGTTGCTAATATTTTGCTAATCCTTGGAACCTCAGCTTTATTTTTCAATATTAATTTAGATAAAATAGGTACCAAAGACATAGTCTACTTAATTGCTATATCACTCTATTTTTCAGTTCTATTTTATATCGGACAAGCAATAACCCTTTTTCACACAATCGGCTTTTTGATTTTAATGTTATTCTATATAAATTTTCTTAGAAATTATAAGTCTTCAAATCAAGAGGAAGATCTTAAAACATTCAAAAGTAATACTTATTTAATATTAGTGATTACATTTATTGGAATCTTTATTGGTGGAAAAATTTTTTTAGACAGTTCCCTGAATATTTTTCAAGCATTGGGGGTGGATGAAGTATTAATAGGTGTTTTTGTATTAGCCGTCGGTACATCTTTACCAGAATTAATAACGGTTATCATATCATACCTAAAAAAAAAGGGCTCTATAGGCATAGGAAATATTATTGGAAGTAATATTATGAACGTCTTATTTGTATTCCTGCCAGGGATTGTAATTGTGCAAATGAGGGGACTTGAATATTCATTAAAAAATATAGATATATTTCACATAAATATTTTAATATTGGTGACTTTAATGATAGCACTTATGGCAGTACTAAAAGTTCAAATGAAAAAAATACATTCTTTATTTTTTCTATTAAGTTATTTTTTATATCTTGGATACTCAATTATATAATGAAAAAAACAATACTAATTACAGGTGGTTCGCAGAGAATTGGGAGGTCTATTGCACTATATCTCAAAGAACTAAATTATAATTTTATAATACATTACAATAAGTCAGTTAAATCAGCCAGAGAGTTAAGAAATATTATTAATCATTCTGGAAGCAGTTGCGAAATTATAAAAGCTGATTTATCTAAAGTATCAGATGTAAAAAATATGATAAAAAAAAGTAAAAAACTCTTTGGGCCAATACACGCAATTATAAATAATGCCTCCTTATTCCTAAATGATGATATCGAAAACTTAAATGATAAACTTTGGTATGATCATATGAATATAAATTTATATGCGCCTTTATTACTATCTAAAGAATTCAAAAAACAGCTTCCAAAAAAGAGTTCTGGACATATTATAAATATACTAGATCAAAACGTAGTTAATCCTGATACATCATTCTTCTCGTACTCTATTTCAAAATCTGCTTTACTATCAGCCACTATAATTATGGCCAAATCATTTGCGCCAAATATTAGAGTGAACGCCATTGGGCCAGGGCCAACTCTCAAAAACATTCATCAATCAAAAAAGCACTTTTATAAATCGTTAAAAAAAACATTACTTAAAATAGGTTCTCCACCCGAAGAAATAGCTAAAACGGTAAAATTTCTTCTTGAATCAAAATCAATTACAGGTCAATTTATAGCGGTAGATGGTGGAGAGCATTTATCATGATATCTAGAAACATTCTTAAATTAAGCGAATTAAGGTCAGATACAGACCTTATCAACCCAAACTCAGGATACGATTTAATCTTCTTAAATGACTTTATGATTGATGCAAACATTGGAGTATATAAGCACGAGAAAAAAAAGAGTCAGCCACTTCGAATAAACATAATTGCTAAAGTTAAAAATCCAAAAAAAATAAATGATGATAAATTGTACAGTGTGGTTTGTTACAATCAAATTTCAAAAAAAATAAAAAAAATTGTTAAATCAGGTCACACGATTTTGCTTGAAAAACTTGCCGAAAAAATATTTCAAGAATGTTTTAAAAATAAAAGAATTCAAACAATGAAAATAAGGCTTGAAAAACTTGACGCAATTCAAGAAGCTGAAAGTGCAGGCATTGAGGTTGAACGTTCACGTTCAGAATAATGAACAATCTTGAAAATATTAAAAAAATAGTAAATCATTCTCCTTCGTCATCAGGCATTTATAAGATGCTCAATGAAAAGAAAGAGATTATGTATGTTGGCAAAGCTAAAAATCTTCAAAACAGACTTAAAAGCTATCTAAATACTAATAACCTCTCAAATCGAATTAGGAGGATGGTTAGTAGAATATCAAATATAGAGGTAATAATAACAGAAACAGAAAAGGAAGCATTATTACTTGAAGCAAATTTAATAAAAAAACTTAAGCCACCATTCAACATTCTTTTACGAGATGATAAATCATTTCCCTATATATTTATTAACCACGAGCAAGAATTTCCACAAATATCTAAGCATAGAGGGAAACAAAAATTTAAGGGAAAATACTTTGGTCCATTCGCAACAATCAATTCTCTGAATTACACGCTTAAAATATTACAGAAAGTTTTTCTATTAAGATCTTGTGATGATACTATTTTTCAAAATAGATCTAAACCGTGCCTTCTTTATCAAATTGAGCGATGCAGTGGTCCATGTGTTGATTATACATTAAGTAAAAAAGAGTATTTACAAAGCGTTAAAAATGCTGAGCACTTTCTTTCAGGTCAACATAGCAATCTACAAGAAGAATTATCTACCAAAATGGAAGAAGAAAGTAATAGTCTCAATTATGAAAAGGCAGCAAGTTATAGGGATAAAATTGTTGCATTAACTCAAATTCAAAGCCAGCAAAACATTAATCTTTATGATATTAAAAATACTGATGTTATTTCAATTTCTAGAAAAGCAAACAAATCGTGCATTCAAGTATTTATATATAGGTCAGGACAAAATTGGGGAAATAGATCTTATTTTCCAAAACATGGCGATGAAGTTGAAACGTTCGAAATTTTAGAACGTTTTATAGTGGATTTCTATACTAGATATTCTCCTCCAAAGAACGTATTGATAAATACACCTATCACGAATGCATCTCTTATAGAAAAATCTCTTACTTCAATCTATAATTATAAGACAACATTCCTTGTACCTAAAAAAGGTAAAAAATTGGATATTGTTAACTACGCAAGTAGAAACTCTGAGCTAGCACTAAAAAATCATATTGCACGGTCTCACTCTGATAAAGAGAATCTAAGTCAATTGTCACAAGTACTTAATACGAGCAAAAAAATTGAAAGAATAGAAGCATATGATAATAGTCATTTATCAGGTAAAAATGCTGTCGGTGCTATGATTGTTTGCTCTGAAGAAGGTTTTGACAAAAAGTCGTATAGAAAATTTAATATAGACTCATCAAAAGTTAATCTTGGGGATGATTACGGAATGATGAGACATGTTCTTGAAAGAAGGTTTTCAAAAGAAGCTATCAAAAATTCTAAAAAATACCAAAAGCTTCCTGATCTAGTTATTATTGATGGCGGAAAAGGTCATTATGATTTAGCAAAAACAATCTTATTGGAAAAAGGATTAAATAATATTGAGCTTTTATCAATATTCAAAGGCGAAGGTAGAAAAGAATCTTTAGATCGAATTATTTATAAGGATAAAAAAAATTCTATAGATAAGAATAGCCCATCGTTTTTCTTCATACAAAGACTTAGAGATGAGTCGCATCGTTATGCTATTGGTGCTCATAAAGCAAAAAGAAAAAAAGAAATGCATACGTCTGAGCTTGAACCGATTGAAGGACTTGGAAAAAGTAGACGGAAACTTCTTCTTAACCATTTCGGCTCAGTTAGAAATATTAAAAATGCTTCTGCTCAAGATATTTTGAAGGTAAAAGGAATAAGCAAGTTGCTATCTGAAAAAATATATGATTACTTTAATGATTAATGAGTAAAGTTCCAAATTTCTTAACTATTTCTCGAATTATATTACTGCCCCTGCTGGCTTTTTTCATCATAAATGATAGTCAATTCAATGCTCTCTGGTCTATTTTTTTATTTTTTTTAATTTCCGCAACTGATTTTTTTGATGGCTATATTGCGCGTAAATTGAATACAACATCACACCTTGGAAAAATGCTGGATCCAATTGCAGATAAATTATTTGTGACAGTAATAATCATAATTTTTATATATACACGGGATATTGAGGGTTACTCAATTATTGCTGGTATGCTGATTATATCACGAGAAATTTTTATTTCAGGTCTAAGAGAATTTGCTGCACATTCAAATGCAAAAATATTAGAAGTTTCTAAATTAGGAAAATATAAAACAGCTACTCAAATACTTAGTTTATTTATTATATTAATATCAACTTCATTTAGTTCACTAGAAATTTCTTATCCACTAGGGATTAGTTTATTATGGATTGCAGCAGCGATGTCTTTGATAAGTGCTTATAAGTATTATAATACAGTATTCAATTAAGATCTTACTAATTGATGGAAATCTTGCATGAATTGGAACGTTTTTGTGTCTTCTCCAGTATTAAATTTTGTCTCGTCAATCAATTGTATTGGTGTTATCTCAGCAGCCGTACCTGTTAAAAAGGCTTCTTCATAATTTTTCATCTCTTCTGGCTTAAGGTGTTTTTCTTCAACTTGAAAACCTTGGTCTGTGACCATTTCAATTACGGTTTGTCTTGTAATTCCATTGAGAAAACAGTCAGGTATCGGCGTATGAATTGCGTTATCTTTGATGAAAAATATATTAGCACCTGTCCCCTCTGCGACAAATCCTCTATAGTCAAGCATTAGTGCATCATTGTAACCCTTGTCCTCGGCAAATTCTTTTGACATTGTGCAAATAACATATGGCCCTGATGCTTTAGCTTCACAAGGTGCTGTATCGGGAGATGGTCGTTTCCAAGGTGAAGTAACTAATTTAAGACCAGCTTTACGATCTTCAATTTTAAAATAGGAAGCCCAATCGTCCCAGACAGCAATGGCAACGTTGATATCTGACTTTGCAGTAGATATTCCCATTTGTTGACTTCCTCTCCATGCTATTGGACGGACATAACAGTCGTTAAAACCCATTTTTTTGATTAACTCGTCTTTGGCTTTATTTATTTCGTCTTGACTGTAGGGTATTTTAATTCCCACAATTTCTGCAGACTTATAAAGTCGTTGAGTATGCTCTTTAGATTTAAATATTTTTCCATTATAAGCCCTTTCGCCTTCAAATACTGCGCTAGCGTAATGAAGTCCTTGTGTGATAACGTGACACTTAGCATCATTCCAGTGAATAAAATCACCGTTCATCCATATATATCCGTCTCTATTATCGAAAGGTGCAATTTCCATTAGTTTTCCTTATAAGAATAATGTTTCATAACAGAAAATTTCCTTGATTAACACCTATTTTTATTTTAATTGTGTCATAATGGCTGACTTAAATACAAGTTCAAATAAATCTCTTTCTCTACTTTATCTTCGTGAAGACAGAATTAAAAACTCATTAAATAATTTTTTTGAAGTGCATCGTTTATTTGAAAAAGAAATTTTATCTCAATTAGAGAATGAGACTCTTGGTGTAGCAGACATCAGATGCCTTTTAATTATTAATATAAATCCAGGGATAACTTTCATTCAACTTTTAAAGAGTTTGGATATCAGAAAGCAAAGCTTAAATAGAGTATTAAGAATTCTAGTTAGAGAGAATTACATTATTCAAAAAATTAATACAGAAGATGCAAGAAAAAAAAATTTATTTATAACTGATAAAGCTAATAAAGTACTTAATGAAACAATTAAACCACTCATTAATAAGCTTTCTCAGTCCTACGTGAAATCTGGAGCAAATTCTGTTCACGGATTTAATCAAGTTGTAAACTACCTAACGGAACAAAATTAATGAGTAATAATCTTCATATACTAATTGTCGATGATGATGATAAGATTAGGCAATTATTAAGATTATATTTGATTGAAAATAATTTTTTAATTTCAACAGCTAGTAATGCTGCTGAAGCAGAAGAACTACTTAAGCTAATAGTTTTTGATTTAATAGTTTTAGATATAATGATGCCTGGTAGAAGTGGCTATGAACTTACAAAAGATATAAGAAAGTACTCTCTTACACCCATTATTCATTTAACCGCAATGAATGAATTTGAAAATAGAGTTCATGGATTAGAAATTGGAGCGGATGATTACCTAAATAAACCTTTCGAACCACGTGAATTATTATTACGAATTAACAATATTTTAAATAAATTATCTGAAAAAATTGATAAAAAATTAATTCAATTAGACAATATCGTAATTGATCTTTCTGGTGGAGTAATCAAAGGAAAGACTAAGGACGTTAACCTTAATAGCAACGAAATAAAAATTTTACAGGTATTGGCGTCTGAGCCTGGGAAGTCCTTTTCAAGAGAGCACCTTATCGAAACACTAGATTTTACTCAGGAAAGAACTTTGGATGTTTGTATAAATAGACTGAGAAAGAAAATTGAAAAAAATCCAAAAATTCCAAAATTTCTTAAAACAAAAAGGGGTTCTGGATATGAGTTGTGGATTAATTAGATGCTCTTAAAAAAATTATTACCAACTAGTCTTTTGGGAAGAACTGCTTTAATTGTTCTATTTCCAATTGTTATGTTTCAGCTAATAATATTGTCATATTATTATAATAGTCTATGGGAAAGGACACTCAATAGACTGTCTAGATCAGTAGCAATGGAAATCCAACTGATTGCAGAACCCTTTATTTTTAAAGAAGAAGTAAAATTTGATATAGAAAGAATAGAAGAGATTTTTCTCATCAAGTATCAGATTATTAAAGAAAGTAATTATATTGAAACTAAAAGTGATATCAATAATCTAGCATTTAAAAGCTTCGATAAAGAATTAAAAGTTAGAATTAAAAACCCTTTTACTCTCACAAAAGATGATGAGGATAATGTAAAAGTATTAATTAAACTTAAGAATGAATATTTAGAGATACTTCTTCCATATTCACGAATTACAACGTCGAGAAATCATATTGTATTTGGTTGGCAAATTATTTCATCTTTCATCTTGGTGTTAATTGCTTATTTATTTCTTAAAAATCAGGTTAAGCCAATTACTAATTTAGCAAAGGCAGCTGAACAATTTGGTAAAGGACAAGAAGTTAATGATTTTAAGATCTCAGGAGCGTTGGAAGTAAGACAAGCAGGGCAAGAATTTTTAAAAATGAAAGAACGTATTTCTAAACAAATTGAACAAAGGTCACTAATGCTCGCAGGAGTAAGCCATGATTTAAAAACACCACTCACAAGAATGAAATTAATATTAGAGTCACTCAAAGAACAAAATATAAAAGACAACTTAAACGAGGAAGTTGATCAGATGAACGATATGCTGGTAGAATATCTAGATTTTGCTGCTATCAATGAATCTGAAAACAGATCTATTGTAAATCCTATTGAGGCTCTTAAAAAAATACAGAATGATATTCATTTTAAAGGCCACAACATTAAAATAGTAATTGCCAATGATTCTAGCATAGAAATTAATGAAAATATCTTTGTCCGCTCAATAACGAATATACTGAACAACGCTATCAGGGTTTCTACTGAAATACAGGTAGTAGTCGATATTACTAATGAATTAATTAAGTTTAGTATTCACGATAATGGACCTGGGATTCCAGATCATGAAAAGGCTAACGTTTTTAAGCCTTTTTATAGAATTGATAAGAGCAGGAATCAAAATACATTTAATTCAGGTCTAGGCTTAGCTACGACAAAAGCATTATTAAGTACCATCAATGGAAAAATAAGTCTGCATGACAGTTATATGGGTGGGTTAGAAGTTATAATAGAAATTCCTAATTAATTCTTGCTCAAATCCCTTGATCTTTTCGCTGCCTTTTTTATAGCTCGCTCAAGCATTTTCTGCATACCTTCTGATGACTCTAATATTGAAAGTGCGGCTTCAGTAGTACCCCCCTTACTTTTAACTTTTCTTTTGAGCTCTTCTGGTTCATGCTTACTACTCAACATTAATAGAACTGACCCGAGTAACGTTTGAAGAGTCATATTTTTTGAATTTTTAAATCCTAATTTGTTAGAAATTTTTATTAATGAGTCAACGAATAGATAAACATATGCAGGCCCACTTCCATAAATTGCAGTAAAGTTATCTATAAGCTTCTCACTTTTTGTCTCATTTACCTGCCCAAATAATGACATAAAATTTATAACAATATTTCTTTTCTTTCTACTCACCTTATTTTCAAAACATATAATTGACGTGCCCATATTCAAGGAAACTGGGGTATTAGTCATTGCTCTAGCTATTCCTATTGATTTAGGAAATATGTTTTTAAGGTATGAAATTTTTTTTCCTGCAATAATCGATACTACGATAGAATTTCTTGTTAGCTTCTCAAAATCATTATCTATTGAGCTTTGAAGTTGATTGGGTTTTACAGCTAACAATATAATTGATGGCTCATATCTTTCAGATTCATAATTTATTTTTTTCTTTATTATCAAGTTATTTTGTGATTTTAACTTTTTAAGCTCGAGTGAAATTTTTTTTTCAATTATCAAAATATTTCTTGGTAAAATTTTATTAGATAACAATGATTTGATCACTGAGATTCCCATATTACCTGCTCCTAGAATTAAAAATTTTTCTTTTTTTAAACTGCCAATATTATGGTTGGTTGTACTCATTTTTTTTGTTTTTGTTTATACTTTTTAAAAATTTTATATTCATCTTTAAATATTTTTCTTAATTCAAACAGCTTTACAATATTTTCCGAAAATTTGTTTATTAATTTATTTCTACTAATCATAAATAATGCTAAACTCTAAAATTAATGTTCAAATTAATGTGATTTATCTTAGTTTTCCATCAATTAGTCCAGTATTTTTTTCAATTGGACCCATAGATGTAAGATGGTATTCGTTAGCTTATATAATCGGGTTTATTTTTGCTTGGAGATACATTAGATATCTTTCAAATAGTAATCTTAACTATGACAAGTCATCAATAAATGACAAACTCATAGATGACTTAGTTTTTTATTCAATTTTAGCGCTAATAATTGGTGCAAGAATTGGATACGTGACATTCTATAATTTAGAATATTATTCAAAAAATCTCATTGAAGTATTATACATTTGGAATGGTGGTTTATCATTTCATGGTGGACTAATTGGAATAATTCTTGCAACGATAATTATTGCTAAATCCTATAAATGCAGATTTTTTGAATTAAGTGACCTAATTTGTGTATCAGCTCCAGTCGGGATTTTTTTTGGAAGAATATCTAATTTCATTAATGGTGAATTATTTGGAAGACCCTCTAATTATTTCATAGGCATGGTATTTCCAAGTGCTGACGACCAATATCGCCATCCAAGCCAGCTTTATGAAGCTTTTTTTGAAGGACTCGTCATTTTTATCGTACTAAATACTTTTATTTTTTATTTCAAAAAACTTAAAACTCCAGGCTTTATATCTGGTCTTTTTCTTATACTATATGGTTTTTTTAGATTTATGATTGAATTTACGAGAGAACCAGATGCGCAAATAGGCTATATATTTAATTATTTAACGATGGGAATGATACTCTCTATTCCAATGATACTTGTGGGCTTTATCTTCTTATATAAAAGCCAAAATAAATGATTAAACAAATCCTCAAGGAATTTGAACGATCTAACAAAACTATTTTTCTCGATGATTTTATAAAAATAGCTCATCAAGATGAAAAATCTGGTTACTACACAACTAAAAAACCAATAGGAAAAGATGGGGATTTTATTACTGCGCCAGAAGTTTCGCAAATATTTGGTGAAATTATTGCTATCAAAATAATAGAAAAGATTAATCAATTTAATGTTACTCAATTTAATCTTATTGAATTAGGGCCAGGCAGAGGATCATTAATGATAGATATTGTCAGAGTTCTTGATAACTTTTTAGACAAAAACATTTTTAATTATTCACTTTATTTTCATGAGATAAATAAATTTTATATTAATAAATTAAAAACTATTTTTCCGGACTCTCAAATTAAAGATGAATTTAGTGATTACAGAGATCAATATACAATATTTATTGCCAATGAATTTTTTGATGCATTACCAATAAGACAAATTACAAAGAAAAATGACATTTTTTTTGAAACTGCGGTAAAGATAACTAAAAAAAATAAGTTAGAATTTTCTTATGTAGAACCAAGAAAGGAAAGTTTAGAATATATAAATAGTAACATATCATTAGCAAATAATGAAGTTTATGAATTTTCTCCAGAAACAAATATGATTTTTGAAAAAATAATTAAAATCATGCTTCAAAATAAAGGTTACTTTCTTTTGATTGACTATGGTTATTACTTATCTCCAAAAATAAGTACGTTACAATCATTAAAAGATAATAAGAAAACAAATATTTTAGACAATCCAGGGGATCAAGATATTACTTACCATGTAGATTTTGATAATTTTAAAAATATTTTATTAAAAAAAAATATTCTAAGTCACAGAATAGTCAGTCAGGCCAAATTTTTATTTGAAAATGGTATAAAAGAGAGAACACAAGTATTAATCGATTCAAATCCTAGTAAAAATGAAGAGCTTAATCAGCAATTAGAATTATTAACAAATGATAAGTTTATGGGAAAATTATTTAAGGTACTTGAAATAGATATTTAGATGTTTTTTTCAAAAAATATAGCATCAATAGACCATTGTTTTTTTCTAGATTAGGTGGAAATTCATCAGGAATATATTCATCATTAAATTGTGGTATTGGATCAAATGATAAACAATTTAATATAAATAAAAATTTAGATTTTGTAGCAAGGTATTTTTCTTTGCCTAAATCAAATCTCGTCACAATGCACCAAACACATTCAAATAAATCGAAAATTATCAAAAAAAATTCAGTTTTAAAATCTGTCTTATGTGATGGAATTGTGACAAAGGAAAAAAACTTATTATTGTCTGTGCTTACTGCTGATTGCGCTCCAGTCTTATTAGTTGATGATAAATCTTATGTTATAGGAGCATGCCATGCTGGATGGAGGGGTGCCATTGGGGGTATTATTCAAAATACAATCAAAAATATGTTAAAATTAGGAGGAAATATTAAAAATATAAAATGTGCAATAGGTCCATGTATTAATCAAAAATCATACGAAGTTGGAAAAGAATTCTATTTACATTTTTTATCGATAGATAAAAGCAATTCAAAATTTTTTTTAATAAATAACAAGCGGATACTATTTTCTCTGAGCGATTATATTTGGGAGGTACTCAGTAATATTGGTATTCTAAATATTGAAAAAATTGATATTGATACTTATTCTGAAACCAGTCTTTGTTTTAGTCACAGAAAAAACTTTAAAAATAATTTGTTAGATTATGGTAGATTGATTTCAACAATTGTTATAAAAGACACTTAAATATGAGAATTATTTCAGGAAATAGCAATTTACCTTTATCTAGGAATGTTGCTCAATATCTTGGAGAAGATCTAACTAAAGCATCAATACAAAGATTTGCAGATGATGAAGTCTACGTAGAAATTAAAGAAAATATACGTGGAGAAGATGTGTTCGTTATTGAATCCCTCTCATATCCTGCAAATGATAACATAATGGAATTACTAGTCATTATGGATGCCCTCAAAAGAGCCTCAGCAAAAAGAATTACAGCAGTTATACCTTATTATGGTTACGCGCGTCAGGATAGAAAACCAGGACCAAGAACTCCTATCTCAGCAAAGCTAATCGCTAATTTAATTACCACTGCTGGAGCCGATAGAGTTCTTACGTTAGACTTACATGCAGAGCAAATTCAAGGATTTTTTGATATACCAACAGATAATTTATTTGCGGGTCCAGTTTTTTCAAAAGATATAAAAGATAAATATGAGATTAGTAACCTGGTTGCTGTTTCACCCGATATTGGTGGCGTTGTCAGAGCAAGGGCAATTGCAAATAAGATAGGTGCCTCAATTGCAATTGTAGATAAAAGAAGACCAAAAGCTGGTGTAAGTGAGGTAATGAATATTATTGGAGATGTAAAAGGAAAAGATTGTATTATTTTGGATGATATTATTGACTCAGCGGGAACGATTTGTAATGCAGCAGATAGGATCATTGATCTCGGGGCTAATAGTATTACCTCTTATGTTACTCACGGTGTATTAACCGGCAAGGCACTAGAAAGGATAAGTGCATCAAAGTTAACTGAGCTTGTAATTACAGACTCAATAAATAATCATAGTAAATTAGAATCTTGTGAGAAAATCAGATCAATAAGCATCGCCAATTTATTAGGTGAAGCAATAAAAAGAATATCTGAGTCAAGCTCAGTTTCCAGTCTATTTGAATTCTAATTTATATACTTGCCATTAAGCTAAATTTAATTTAAGACCAGTCTCATTATTATGAGTAAAGAAAGTAATTTAAACGCTGAAATTCGTGAGGGAACTGGTAAATCAGCAGTTAAAAAAGTTTTATCTGCAGGCAAAATACCCTCTATCATATACGGTTTAGGTGAAAATCCAGTGAATATAGCACTAGACAAAGTTACTATTCAGAAAGAAATTAATATAGGTGGATTTTTAACGAGGATCTTTTCTTTAAATATTGGCGGTAAAAAGAGTTTAGCTATTCCTAGGGAGGTTCAATTTGATCCATTGTCTGACCAGCCAATACATATCGATTTTCTAAGATTGGCAGAGGACTCAAAAATTACTTTAGATATACCAACAAAATTTATTAATGAAGAATTATCCCCAGGACTAAAGCGAGGCGGTGTTTTAAATGTGAATAGGCGAACTGTTCAGTTAAGTTGCCCTGCCAATAATATTCCTGAAGAAATTGTATTTAATTTAGAAGGACTTGAAATTGGAGACACAATAAGGATATCGGCGGCAAATTTAGGTAACGGAGTTACTCCAACAATAAGTGATCGAGACTTCACTGTTGCTTCAGTAGCAGCACCAACTGTTGTGAAGGAGCCTGAAGCTCCTGTTGAAGGTGAGGCGGCAGATGATCAGGCTGAAGACGGTGAGAAAAAAGATGCAGCTTCTGAAGCTGAGACTAAAGATGAAAGTAAAGATAAAGATTAATACTTTTTCTTTTATCAATTTAAATATTTATATATCTTCAACCATATGATTGCATTAATCGGACTGGGAAACCCAGGCACAAAATATAAAAATAATAGACATAATGTTGGTTATTTGTTCATTGATCAATTTCTAATTGATCGTGAGAATGCAATTAATGAAAAGAAATTCAATGGAGAATTATCTTCCTTTTTATTTAAAAAGAAAAAAATATTTACATTTAAATCACGTGACTACATGAACGAATGTGGCACTAGTATTGCCTCATTTCTAAATTTTTTTAAAATTAAGCCAAACTCAACATATATAGTTCATGATGATCTAGACATTGCTTTAGGCAAAGTAAAAATAAAATTAGGTGGTTCTTCAGCTGGTCACAATGGACTCAAATCAATTGATGCTAAAATTGGAAAAAATTACAATAGAATTAGAATAGGTATAAATCATCCAGGTAGTCGAGATTTGGTAAATAAACATGTTTTAAGTAATTTTAAAAAAAGTGAACTTGAGGTTATAAATAAATTAAATATTAAAATGACAGATAATATAAGTACT
Source organism: uncultured Pelagibacteraceae bacterium (assembly GCA_902525595.1). Lineage (GTDB taxonomy): Bacteria > Pseudomonadota > Alphaproteobacteria > Pelagibacterales > AG-422-B15 > CACNXQ01. The sequence goes on from CABZHO010000003.1 coordinate 30,349, forward strand.
TTACTAAGTGGCGATAAATCAAAATTTATTAATAATCTAAAATAATCAATTATGGGTTTTAAGTGTGGTATTGTTGGGTTACCAAATGTTGGAAAGTCTACACTATTTAATGCATTAACAAAAAAAATAGCAGCTGAAGCAGAGAACTATCCTTTTTGCACAATTGAACCGAATGAAGGTACTGTAATTATTCCCGACACAAGAATAGAAAAATTAACGAATATCGCAAAATCAAAAAAAACTATTCCAACATCTTTAAGCTTTTATGATATTGCAGGATTAGTCAGAGGTGCATCAAAAGGTGAAGGACTGGGAAACAAATTTTTAGCTCACATCAGAGAGGTAGATGCAATAATTCATGTTGTAAGATGTTTTGAAGACTCAAGTATTACCCATGTGAATAATAAAATAGATCCAGTAGACGATGTAGAGACAATAAATACTGAGTTAATTTTATCTGATATTGAGCAATTAGAAAAAGTAAATATGGGATTAGAGAAACTTGTAAAAAGAGGTGACAAGGAAGCAAAACTTAAAAATGACTCATTGAATGCCCTTTTGAAACACTTAGAATCAGGACAACCTGCAATTTCTAAAGAAGATTTTAATGAAATTTTGCCCCAAATAAAGGAATTTAATCTAATAACAGTCAAGCCAACTATTTATATATGTAATGTTGATGAAGGCTCTATGCATAATGGAAATAATTTAACGCAAAAGTTAGAGAATGTATTAAATGCAGATTTGATTAAAATTTCAGCAGAAATTGAGTCTCAAATTTCTTCATTATCTGAAGGAGATCAAATAGATTATTTAGAAAGTCTAGGACTTGATGAGTCTGGTTTAAATAAGGTTATCAAAGCTGGATATTCTATACTTAATTTAATTACTTACTTTACTGCAGGAGAACAAGAAACCCGAGCTTGGACTATTGAGAAAGGAACGACTGCACCAAAAGCAGCAGGAAAAATTCATACAGACTTTGAAAAAGGATTTATACGAGCTGAAACTATCTCGTATTCTGATTATTTAGAGTGTAATGGTGAGCTCAGAGCAAAAGAGCTTGGGAAAATGAGAAGCGAAGGCAAAGAATACATTGTTCAAGACGGTGATGTAATGCATTTTCTTTTCAATAATTAGCGAAGATCTGCAGGGCTAATAGTCTCATATTTTTCATAAGGCATATGGATCCATGGTGAATCATCGAGATAATCAACATAGTAGTTAGGCTTGAAATTTGAAACTGATTTATAAAATAACACACCAGTTTTGACAGGTTCACTAAAATAAAAACCGTAAGATCGTTCAAGCCATTCAATACTTTTTTCAAGAGTAATACCTGAATCGGCCAAATCATCGATGACTAGCACTTTTGAACCAAGGTTAGGAGTAGTTTTTGTTAAATCTCTGGAAAATGTAATACCACCTCTTTTATTTTTTATACCCTCGCCCTTGTACGACTCAGCAGAAAGAATCGCCAACGGAACGTCATAAATCCTAGAGATTATATCTCCGACACACATGCCACCTTTCGCTATGCAAACAACTTGATTAAAATCCCACCCGTCTGAATGAATTATTTTTGCTAAACCCTCAATTTTTTTAAAATATTCATCCCATGTGACATATAAATCTTTGCTCATTAATGTATCACGAATATAAAAATTATAAGTTCAACACTTATGGCAATTCACCATCAATCCCTTGAACATAAAAGTTCATACCGAGAAGCATACCATCGCTAGCAACATCTCCATCCTCAACTACTAACTTTCCTTCTTGGTCATAAATTGGACCTGTGAATGGATGTAATGATCCGTCTTTAATTCCTTCTTCCATTGCTTGAGCTTCCGCAATTAGATCAGCTGACATTAATGACTCATTATATGGTGACATAACAACCATACCTTTTTGCATTCCATCCCATGTATCTTGAGATGACCATGATCCATCAACTACGGCTTGAGCCCTTTCTGCATAGTATGGACCCCAAACATCTTCAATAGCAGTTAAATGCGAATTAGGACAAAATGACTCTTGATTAGAAGCTTGTCCAAATGCATAGACACCGGCTTTTTCTGCAGCTTGACAAGGAGCATATGTATCTGTGTGCTGCACAATAATATCTGCACCTTGATTTATAAGAGTATTTGCAGCATCTGCTTCTTTACCAGGATCATACCATGTAAAAACCCAAATAATCTTCATTTTTATATCAGGATTAACCTTTGATGCGGCAAGATAAAAAGCATTAATACCTCTTACAACCTCAGGAATTGGAAAAGAAGCTATATATCCTATTGTGTTAGATTTTGACATTTTACCAGCAATATGTCCCTCAATCATTCTACCTTCATAAAATCTTCCAGAATATGTAGAAATGTTATCTGAACGTTTATAACCTGTTGCGTGTTCAAAATTTATATCAGGAAAATCTTTAGCCACTTCCATTGTTTGATCCATATAATTAAATGATGTCGTGAATATCAGATCATGACCTGATTCAGCTAATTTTCTTATTGCTCTTACTGCATCAGCGTTCTCAGGAACATTTTCAATATATGTTGAAGATACTTTGTCACCTAATGTATCTTCCATGTACTGCCGACCTTGATCATGCATATACGTCCAGCCGTGATCACCTGGAGGACCAATATAAATAAAGCCAACTTTTTTTTGATCAGCAAAAACGCTACCAAAAAATATTAAAAAGAGAACAGATATATAAGCAAACAAACTTTTCATTTTAGATTACCTCAATGCATTAAATAAAAATTAATGGTAAATAAAGTATTATTTTAGACAACAGTTTTAGTAAAAATATTGTGGATATTTATCTTCCTTTATAAAAAGGAATTGTTAGAGATGCTGGAGCGCTTAATTTAATTCGTAGCTGATTACTCGAAATAATTACTAATACAATTAATGTAACTACATAAGGTGCCATACTAAATAATTGGGCTGGTAATCTTAACCCAATAGCTTGAAGATTCATCTGAATTATAGTTACTCCGCCAAAAATGTAAGCACCAATTAATACATTCCTTGGTTTCCAGGTTGCAAAAACTACAATTGCAAGTGCGATCCACCCTCTTCCAGCAGTCATACCTTCTTGCCACATTGGCGCATAACAAATCGAAATATAAAATCCAGCAAGCGCGCACATAGAACCACCAAATATTATAGATAAAAATCTTACTAAAATTACATTATATCCTAGAGCATGTGCAGAAGTATGGGACTCCCCAACAGCTCTTAAAACCAAGCCATTTTTAGTTTTATTGAGAAAATAGCTTACCAAGAAAACAATAAGAAAAGATAGAATCACTAAGTACCAGGGATTTAAACCTTCAATTGGAATTCCAATAAATTCTTTACCAAGCATAGAACTTAGACCAATTCCAAATATTGTAAGAGAAAGTCCTGTGGCTATTTGATTTGACATGAGAATAAGAACAAAAAATGCAAACAAAACTGACATTAGCACCCCGGATAATAATGAAATTCCAAATGCTATGATGTAACTTCCTGTTGTTACTAAAGTAATAAATGCCATAACAGCACCTACAAGCATTATTCCTTCTATTCCTAAATTTAATACACCTGACTTCTCAGTAACAAGCTCACCTATGCTTGCAAAAACTAACGGAGTTGTCGCGATCATTACAATTTCAATTACTCCAATAATTAATTCAAAATTTATCATATAAATTTTAATCTATATTTAATTAGTATTTCAGAGCCCAATAAATAGAATAGTATAAGACCCTGAAAAACAAATCCTACTGCTGAGGGGATTTGCAAAAATAATTGCGCGTCTTCAGCCCCTAAGTAAGTTAGAGCAATTATTAAAGATGAAAGTAGAATTCCAAAAGGATGAAGTCTTCCCATAAAGGCAACAATAATTGCAGTGAATCCGTAATTTGGAGATATATCTCTATATAAAAGTCCTATTGGCCCGCTTACTTCCATTATACCTGCAAGACCGGCAAAAGCTCCGCAAACACCAAATCCAAGGTAAATTAAGTAATTTTGGTTGAAACCTGCAAATCGCGAAGCCATTGAACTATGACCTGAAACTTTTAATTTAAAACCTATCAGTGTTTTTGAAAATATGAACCATGATAAAAAAACAAGAGTAAGCATAACATAAAGACCTGCATGCACTCTATATCCGTTGAAAATGATAGGTAAACGACCTGCTTCACTAAAAGGTCTTGATTTTGGATAACTAAAACCAAGCGGATCTTTCCATGGTCCGACAACTAAATAATCAAGTATGTACAACGAAATATATACTAACATTAAACTTGTAAGAATCTCATTTGTATTAAACTTAATCTTCAAATATGCCGGGATTAATGCCCATAAGACTCCACCAATCGATCCTGCAATTAAGATCATTGTTAAGAGCCAATATGCATTCGAGTCGTAAAAATATATTGCAACTCCGCCACCAAAAATTGCTCCCATAGTAAGCTGACCTTCTGCGCCAATATTGTAAATTTTATTTTTAAAACAAAAAGCAAGTCCTGTGCCAATTAGCGCTAGGGGAATTGCTTTAACCAAAAGTTCTGATAAACCTGAAAGCGTAGAAATAGGAGAAACAAAAAATACGTAAAGAGTTTGAATAGGGTTAAACCCCATTATTAAAAAAATTATTGCACTTGTAGCTAATGTTAAAATAATAGCTAGCACTGGAGACATAAAATTCATAATTGTTGAATTTTGGTCTCTGAGTTCTAATCTGGGAATGAAGCTATTCACTTTGTCCTCCCATAAGAAGTCCTATTTTCTTGATATCTAATGAGTCAGTTTCTAAAGAATTAGATAATTCTCCATTATAAATAACTGCTATTCTGTTTGAGAGTTGTATAAGCTCGTCTAGATCTTGAGATATTATAATAATTGACGTTCCTTGGTTAGATAATTTTATAAGCTCATTACGAATATATTGAGTTGCCCCTGCGTCAATACCCCATGTGGGATGTGAAATGATTAACAGTTCTGGTTTAGACAGTATTTCTCTTCCAATAACAAATTTTTGCAAATTTCCACCAGATAAACTCGAGGCTTTTGAACTATCACCTTCAGTCATTACATTAAACTTTGAAATAATCTCGTTAGCATATTTTGAAATACTTTTATTGTTGATTATTCCATTTTTAGTAAATTTATTATTAGCAAACTGGCAAAGTAAAACATTTTCGGCAAGTGATAACTCGGGAACTGCACTGTGACCTGATCTATCTTCAGGTACAAAACCTATTGACATATCCCTTCTTTCCTGTGGTTTTGAAAATGTAATTTTTTTTTGATTAAAAATTATTTCTCCAGATTGAACTCTAATATCCTCTCCTGTTAATACTTGCATCAATTCGGTTTGCCCGTTGCCTGCTACTCCGGCAATGCCAAAAATTTCCCCTTTAGAGACACTAAAATTTATAGACTTTAGATCAGTTAGGAATGGATCGTTATACTTACAAGAAAGATCTTTTACACGAAATTTTATTATATCACTTGAGATAAAATTATTTCGGTGCAAAGGATTTATTCTTTCACCAACCATCTTTGTTGCTAAGGAGTCACTGTCAAACTTAATTGTTTCTGATGTTTCTATTTCTTTTCCTTTTCTTAATATTGTCACATCATTACAAAATTCAATTACTTCGTTTAATTTGTGCGTGATATAAATTATAGTTGTTCCATCATTGATAAGTGAATTCAAAGTATTGAAAAGTGACTTCGTTTCATTAAGAGTTAATACTGAAGTAGGTTCGTCCATGATCAAAACCTTTGGTTCTTGCAATAAAACTCTTACGATCTCCACTCTTTGTTTTTCACCTGCAGACAAACTATTTATTGGAGCTTCTAAGTCTAATTCTAAGCCATATTTTTTTGAAATTGCTAAAATATCTTTTACAAGCGCTCCATATGAGATTTCTTCATTCAAACCTAGAATCAAATTTTCCTTTACTGACAAAGATTCAAAAAGAGAAAAATGTTGAAAAACCATCCCTATGCCCTTTGCCATAGATTCTTTAGGAGATTTAGTACTAAAGATATTCCCATTAAAAAGTATTTCTCCTTCATCAGGTTGAAGTAAGCCGTATAAAATTTTTACTAATGTAGATTTACCCGCACCGTTTTCACCTAACAATGCATGAACAGAATTTTTTTTAATATTAAATGAAATTTGATTATTGGCTAATACATTTCCGTATGATTTAGAAATTTTTTTAAACTGAAGAATAGGCTCATTCATAATTTATTTAATAAAGTATATATTTCAATAAATTATATTATTGGTATTTTTTCATCAAATGACAGGAAATTGTGAACCACGCTAGCGCAGTCTGATGGATTACAGAACTTTTATGACTCTTTCCAAATCTGCCGATTTGTGAAGTAGAGTAAAACTGATAAAATTAAAAGATAAGAAATTACTTTAAAACCAATTCTTTTTCTAGCCTCGAGCTTAGGTTCAGCTGCCCAAGTAAGAAACATTGTTACATCACGAGACATTTGTTCTTGGCTTGCAATGGTTCCGTCAGTATATTCTACTCCATCCTCATACAAAACCTGAGGCATCGCTATCTTTTGTCCTTTAGCATACTTGTTGTAATAGACGCCATCATCAAGTTTTATGTCATTTGGCGCTTCAACATAACCTAGTAAAAGTGAATAAATATAGTCTGCTCCTCCATGACGTGCTTTTACCATCACCGATAGGTCAGGAGGGTAAGCTCCTCCGTTAGCAGCCCTTCCCTGTTGTTCATTTTCGTAAGGGCTTACAAATTTATCAGACAAAATTGCAGGCCGCATTTCGATTTCTCCATCTGAGTTAGGTACTCCTGGGACTTCGAAGGCAGCGGCCATTGCCTTTGCCTGAGAATCTGAAAACTCTGGCCCTCCCTCTTCGACTAAGTTTCTATAGCTTAATAAATTCATTGAATGGCAACCTGAACATACTTCAGTATAAACTTGATAACCTCTTTGTAGTGAAGCTCTATCAAATTTTCCAAGAGGTCCTTCAAATGACCAATCTGGGTGCATAGGTTCTTTTAATTCAGCAGAAAAAGCAATAGATGTTGCTAATAAGAGATATGAACAAAGTATTAAAAAAAAATTATTGTGCACTTTCATTAATTTTACGTAACTGCCGCTGCGGCGGCTTTCATATCTCTTTCTTCTTTAGTTAAAACAGGCTCACTAAGACTTTTAGGTAGTGGTTTTGTTTTTTCAATGAAACCAAGTAATGGCATGATAACAATAAAATGAACAAAGTAGTATATTGTAGCAATACGACCAATTATTAAATATAAACCATCAGCTGTCTGTGCACCTAAATAACCTAGCAGTATTACATCCGCAAAAAATAGCCACACAAATTGCCTATATAAAGGTCTATATTTAGCTGACCTAACTTTTGAAGTATCTAACCATGGCAAGAAGGCAAGAATTGCGATTGCTGAAACCATTAAAATTACACCTCCTAGTTTATCTGGAACAGATCTAAGTATTGCGTAGAATGGTAAAAAATACCATTCAGGAACAATATGCTCAGGTGTTTGTAATGGATTTGCCTGAATATAGTTGTCAGAATGTCCGAGTATATTTGGTACAAAAAATACAAATCCAGCAAAAATTATCATAAATACAACAAGTGCAAACAAATCCTTTACAACATAGTGAGGGTGGAAAGGTACTGTGTCTTGCGAACCCTGCACAACGTTAATACCTTCTGGATTGTTATTTCCAGGAACATGAAGCGCCCATACATGTAAAATTACAAGAGCAAAAATTAAAAATGGCATAAGATAATGAAGTGTAAAAAATCTTGTGAGTAAAGGACTTCCAACAGCATAACCTCCCCACAACCAATTTGTAACCGACTCACCGACTACTGGTATAGCACTAAAAAGATTGGTAATAACTGTTGCTCCCCAGAAACTCATCTGCCCCCATGGCAACACATAGCCCATAAATGCCGTCGCAATCATTAGTAAGAAAATGAAGACACCAATGATCCAGATGAGCTCTCTAGGTTCTTTGTATGAACCGTAAAAAAGCGATCTAGCCATATGTATATAAACCGCCATAAAAAATAAAGATGCGCCATTAGCATGAATATATCTTAACAACCATCCATAATTAACATCCCGCATAATATGTTCGACACTTGCAAAAGCTTGATCAGCATCGGCAACATAATGCATTGCTAGAACCAAGCCTGTGATTATTTGAGTAAGCAGACAGAAAGTTAATATACCCCCAAACGTCCACCAATAATTAAGATTTTTTGGTGTTGGGTATGGTAACAGATGTCCATAAATTAAATTTAATAAAGGTAGTCTGTCGTTAAACCATCTACCTACTGCTGATGTTGGTTGGTAATTATCACTCATTTTTATTTATCCAATTTTAATTGTGTTATCATTTAAAAATACATATTCAGGAATTTCTAGATTTGTAGGTGCTGGTCCTTTTCTTATTCTTCCTGAGGTGTCATAGTGTGACCCATGACAAGGACAAAACCATCCATTATAATCACCTTTTTGTCCTAGAGGTATACATCCTAGGTGTGTACAGATTCCAACCATGACTAACCACTCAGGATTTAAAGCCCTCTCACTGTCATCTTGTGGATCTGGTAGATCAGTTAATGATACCATTTGCGCCTCATTAATTTCTTCTTGGGTTCTTCTTCTTATAAAAACTGGTTTGCCTCTCCATAGAACTGTAATACTCTGACCAGGAACAATTGGCCTCAGATCTATCTCAGTCGATGCAAGAGCTTTAACTGAAGCATCAGGGTTCATCTGATCTATGAAAGGCCATGCTATCGAAGCTGCACCTGCAGCTGTGAATGCTCCCGTAGTTACATACAAAAAATTTCTTCTCGTGACTTGCTTTTCAGACAATTTAGATATCCTAAAATTTAATTGTTAATATACTTGTAAAATAAGCTTTTTTAAGGAAAAAAGAATATGCAACTGCTCAAAAAATTGTGTCAAGATGCCGCATATTTCAATAATATTATTAAAAAAAATATCTTCTCATGAATTTAGCAATATTTGAACCTGATATTCCTCAAAATACAGGTGCAATGATTCGAATTTGTGCGTGTTTTAATATCAATCTTGATATAATTCACCCTGCATCATTTGCGATGACAGAAAAATCAATGGCTAGAGTTGCGATGGATTATAAAGAACATATTAACCTTAATGAATTTGATAATTGGGAGCATTATATTAAATCTAGGAAAGGGAGAAAAATCCTTCTTTCAACAATGGGGAGGACAAATCATTATGATATTAAATTCAAAGATTCTGATAACTTGATTGTTGGAAGAGAAAGCGCCGGTGTTCCACAATATGTTCACGAACAATCCGACCATGTGATTAGAATACCAATGAATGAAAAGTCACGATCACTAAATGTTGCTGTTTCCTCAGCAATTGTTATATCTGAAGCTCATAGGCAACTTAAGCTATTTTAAATGATCAATAAGAAAAAAATATGTTTGCAATGGTTTAAAGATTTGCAAGATTTAATATGTAATACAGTAATAGATTTAGAAAAAGAATATGACTCAAGAGCAAAATTTAAATCAAATAAATGGGAAAAAGGTGAATTTAGAATTATTAAAGGTAGCGTAATTGAAAAAGGTGGAGTTGCTTTTTCAAATGTGACAGGTACATTTCCAAAAAATTTTGCAAATCAAATACCTGGAACAGAAAAGAAAAGATCATTTTGGTCTTCTGGTGTCTCAGTCGTCTTACATCCCGTTAATCCACATGTTCCTGCTCTACATTTTAATACTCGTCATATTATAACAGGCAAAAACTGGTTTGGAGGAGGTATAGATGCCACCCCTTGCATGCAAGATACTAAATTAAAAAAATACTTTCACTCAAAGTTGGAGAAAATGTGTAATGATCACAATAAAAAATATTACAAAAAATACAAAAAATGGTGTGATGAATACTTTTTTCTGCCGCATAGAAAAGAAATTAGAGGTATTGGAGGAATATTCTTTGACTATAAAATGAATGATTGGAATAGCGACTTTGAATTTGTTAGAGATGTTGGCTTAACGTTTAATGACTTAGTTCGAGAAATTATAAGGAAAAAAATGTTCAAAAAATATACGAAGAAAGATAAGGAAAATCAGTTATTGAAACGTGGTAGATACGTAGAATATAATCTTCTTTTTGACAGAGGTACAAAATTTGGACTTAATACTGGTGGTAACGTTGAAGCAATTTTAATGTCTATGCCACCGAACGCTAAGTGGAAATAAATTTAAATGGATACAGAACCAATTACATCAAATGGTGCAAAAAAACTTCAAGATGAGCTAAGTGATTTAATTAATAATAAAAGACAAAAAGTTATACAAGCGATTGCGGAAGCAAGAGAACACGGTGACTTAAAAGAAAATGCTGAATATCATGCTGCAAAAGAAGAGCAGGGCCATATTGAAGGACGAATTCAAGAAATACAACTTCTGCTAGCAAATGCAGAAATAATTGATATCTCTGATATTCCTTCTAATCAAAAAACAGTTGTATTTGGAGCAACTGTAGAAGTTGAAGATATAGATAGTAATTCAAAAACAAAATTTCAAATTGTGGGTAACGATGAAGCAGATATTGAGTCAGGATTACTTTCCTACAAATCACCTGTTGCAAAATCATTAATTGGAAAAGAAAGAGGTGATTTTGTTACAGTCACGACGCCAAGAGGAGAAAAAAACTACGAAGTAAAAAGAATTATATATAAATAGCCATTCTATTTTTTTGATTGAACAATAGCTTTTAATCTCTCAATCAAGGAAAACTTATCATCGATAAAATCATTTTCAGCCCACCAGTCTTCAACATCTTTTAAAATTTCACCGACTATCGGACCCTGGGAAATACCCATATTAATTACATCCCTGGCAGAAATATCAAAAATCGGTTTTGTCCAACTCTGAGAAACTTCGTAAAGCGACCGCCAGTTCACTTCATTTTTATTTTTGGTATCAACAGCCCACTTAATCAATATTTGTTTTTGAAATTCATCTCGTCCTAATGAATAAAGTAAATATCTTACTTCTTTCATAGAAATGTAAGACACAACTTTTTTATTGATATTGCACAATTTTAATAACTCAACTGAGTCCGATTTTGATAAAGGTAGATCTTTTATAAAATCATTTGCATTTTCTAAGGAATTGTTTGCTAACAGACTCAACCTCAATATTGGATTAGGATTAATACCTATGCGACTTTCTATCTCTATTAAATTACTAAAAGCATCATTTATATTTGTGCGATTAAAATACTTATCCATGAGCCCAATTTTACTCATAGACGATATTGCAATACTAGGATTAGGAAGATTTAGAATAGCTCTTAATTCGTCCCACCGCCTTTCTTTGGAGACAACAGAAAGACCATCTATATTAGATTTAATGATTTCAATAATGGCCTCATCTGATTCAGACTTATCTAATAACGCTAAAAATCTAAAGTATCTTAATATTCTCAAGTAATCTTCTTTAATCCTTTTATCAGGATTGCCGATAAAGCGAACATTTCTGCCTTCAATATCTTTTTGACCTTCCAAAGGATCAAACAGGTCACCATTGCCACCTAAGTACATTGCATTAATAGTAAAATCTCTTCTTAAAACATCCTCATCTATACTTCTTGAGTATAACACTTTAGTGTGACGCCCATCGGCTTCAGTGTCTTTTCTAAACGTGGTAATCTCAAATTTTTTATCATTAATAATTGCTGTGACAGTTCCAAAATCAATACCGATATCGAGAAAACTAATATTATTGCGATTAAGAAGTTCTGTTATTTCATCCGGCTCTAAAGATGTTGCAAAATCAATATCTGTTATTGTTTTATCTAAAAATATATCTCTAATGCAACCACCAACTGCAAAAATACAATTTTTTTGATGATCATTAAAGATCTTAAATATTTTTGTAACCTCATTAACTTCTAATATTGATGAAAACTTTTTCATTATCTAGCTTATTTATATTATTTTAAAATTTGATAAAGATTAATAAGCATGCCAGCTGTTGCACCCCAAATATGGTAATCTTTGTATGGTAATACGTAATAATCGTAATCATATTTTTTATTATCAACTTCATAAGTTGCAATTTCTATTTTATGATTTCTACTATCCATCAAAAATTTCAAAGGAAGGAAAAATACTTCATCTACTTCGTTTTTGTTGATTTTGAGGGAAGAGTAATCAGAAACTAAACACACAATTGGCATTATTCTATATCCAGTACCAGTTATGTACACATCGAGATTTCCAATAACTCGAACATTTTTTGAATTCAAACCAATTTCTTCTTTGGCCTCCCTCAGCGCTGTATCAATGGGAGATGAGTCCATTTTTTCAATTTTACCGCCTGGGAAACTTATTTGACCAGCATGATCCTTCAGTTTATCGGGTCGCTTGGTAAGTATAATCTTAATCTCGTCATCAAAATTACAAATTGGCACCAAAACCGCAGATGGTCTTAAATTAACTTTATCTTTATATTCTTTTGCTAAGGGATGATGCTTTCTAGTAAATAAATCAGTTGTTAGTTTATCAAAATAATTATGGGATATTTGATCTGAGCCGGCAAATAATTCAATTAGCCTGTCAAAATTAGTCATTATTTCTTGACTTCATGAATCTTGAAAGTTTCACCCATACTTTTTATCACTAAGTAAGTTTTGTTTTTAATAACCTCTTCTTCTGCAAGGTCTACTAATTCATAAAAGACTGAACGTGATAAAAGCGCACGAAGGTTTTTTCGTACAACAATATAAGGTGATGGTTCTTCATTATTATCAATTTTAATAATTAGTGAATTTTTTTTTGATAATACAACTTCTTCATTTAGATTTGTTTTGAATAAGAAACTGTCTTGTCCACTTTCGTCGATCTTGTCAAGAGAAACAGCAACAAATGGTGCATCCTCTACTTGGATTCTGACCTTTTCAACTGGTGTTACTAAGTAATAGTCTCCATCTTCATCAAGCCGAAGAATACTTGAAAAAAGTTTTACCATTGCTGGTCGCTTAATCTCTGAACCCATATAAAACCATTTCCCATTTCTTAGAATCTTCATATCAATATCTCCACAAAATGGAGGATTCCATTTTTCTACTGGGGGGTATGATTTACTATTTTTTTTACTATAACTATAGATTGTCTCTAATCCTTTTAAATTTACAGGTTGATCAGTCATAATTTACGAAAATTTATATTTTTTAATTGAGTTTAATTCGGCCTTCAATTTTTTCATCAAAACGCGATTTATATCAACAGGGCCATAAAACTCAAATTTTTTACCTATTTTATTAAAACCAAACTTCTTGTAATAATCTATATCTCCGACAACAATTATAAATGAGTAATTAGAATTTAATTCAATTTTTTTGAGGGAATATTCCACTAAATTTACTCCGTAACCATGACCTATAAGTTTGGGATTAACCGCTAATGGTCCCAAAAGTAAGCCGTTATATTGTCCGTTAAGCTTTGTAGGGCAATAATCAATACATGCGGCAAGTTCATCACAATTCAATGATACATATGAGTAACTTTTCTCATATGGATACTTTTCACGTAACCGATATACCGACCGTGCATACCTCCCCGGACCAAAAACCATATTCAGTAGATTTAATTTATTTATTGTATCTGCTTCAGTTGCTAGTCGAATATTTTTCATGATTAAACTTCAATATTCTCTTTTATTAGATAATATCTTTGAGAATAATTAATTATTTTGGAGGTATACTATGCAGAGTGTAGATGTAAAGGATTTAGAAAATTATCAAGGTAAAGATATGGGTTATTCTGATTGGATGGCTATTGATCAAAAAAGAATAAATACGTTTGCTGATGCAACTGACGATCACCAATGGATTCACGTAAATGAGGAAAAAGCTCAAAATGAACTTCCAACTAAAAGTACTATTGCCCATGGCTTTTTAAGTCTTTCTTTAAGTGTACCACTCGCAGGAAAAATTTGGACTATCACTGGTACGAAAATGGTAATTAATTATGGTCTCAACAAGGTAAGATTTATTAATATGGTGCCAGTGGACTCACGTGTACGGATGTCAGTCAAGATTAAAGAAGTAAATAAATTAGAGAATGGAGGTACACAAGTAATCAGTGAAGCAACTCTTGAAATTGAAGGACAAGATAAACCTGCTTATATAGCCGAGACAATTATGGTCGCTTTTCCCTAATAATGAGTGATAAATCATTTCCGGATCCTGATGCATATACAATCAGTCTAGACACAGAAATCATTAAAATACTTACATGGAATCTCTGGTGGAAGTTTGAAGATTATAAGTTTAGAGAAAAATTAATTTTATCTGAAATTGAAAATAATCATCCTGATATCTTATGCTTACAAGAAGTGTGGGAGGAAGAAGATGAAAGTCAGGCTAGAACAATTGCTAATAAGCTTGATTACAATTATATATTTGAAAAATCTTTTGAATTTGATGGCGTATCATTTGGAAACGCGATAATTACAAAATTTCCAATTAGTTCTCATAAAAAAATCTCGTTTAATACAACTCCAGATAAAGATGAGAAGAGGTTTCTACTTCATCTGGAATTAGAATATAAAAATAAGATCAGCATAAATGTTTTTTGTACCCACCTTAATTACAAATATGAACACCAACCAGAACGAATGAGACAGGTAAAGCAAATTATGGAATATATGAGCCAACTCAAACCATCTAAATTTCCAATTATTTTGTGCGGGGATTTTAATGCAGATCCTGATAGTGATGAAATCAGAACAATAACTGGGCTAACCAAACCTATAAATGATATTGTGCTAAGAGATGCCTGGAAATTAGTAAATAGAGATGATCCTGGATACACTTGGTCTAACGAAAATAATTGGGCAAAGAAAACTTTGGAACAGGACAGGCGAATTGACTATGTGTTTCTTGGAAAATCTGGACCAAATGGATTAGGTTATCCTATTGATTGCAAAATAATCGGTAATCAAAAAAATAAGTTTTTTCCAAGCGATCACTATGGATTAATTGCTCATTTAGTAGGATTGAGCCAGTGAGTATTTTAATTTCAGTTTTTTTAGGTGGTGGATTTGGAGCCATTATTCGTTATCTCGTGATTGAGCAAGTTAATAAACTTTTCTTAGTTGCATTTCCTTTTGGAACAATCGCTGTAAATGTTATTGGTGCTTTCTTAATTGGGCTTTTATCAAGTTATTTAGCTGAGAGACTTGACGTTTCAGAGAATATAAAAATGTTTTTAATTGTTGGATTTTGTGGAGGCTTTACTACGTTCTCCTCATTCAATATAGAATTCTATCAATTATTTAGTAGTGGTGAGATTTTATCTTCACTGATTTACGTTACAACAACATTTATACTAACAGTTGTTGCTTTTTATGTTGGAGTAAGTCTGCTTAAGCTTATCTAATTATTTATTACGCCTCTTTAACATAAAGTTTGCTAGGCCATCATATCCCTTATCAATCATCATTTTTGCTGATGCAATGTTTTGGACTTGATCAAGAGGTTTAATTTGATGCGCAACGACTACTGTATTCATAAATTGAGCTGCAGAACAAATAGAAATTATTTCAGATATGACTTTTTCTTCAAACCCATATTGTAATATTGCTTCTACATCGTCTTCAGATATTGAATGAATATCTTCATTAACTTTATGAGATAATTTAAGTATTGGCTTATACTTTTCCTCTATTTCAGATTGCTCAATATCGGTTAAAAAATTTGTGTCATTATTATCTCTCAAAATTTTTTTTGATATTTCTGCATGAATATTTTTACAGTAGTTACATCCATTTAAACCTGAAACGTAAGCAAAGATCATTTCTTTAACATGTGTCGGCAATATCGTTTCTTGTCTCATCAACGACTCTAAGTATGATACAAAATGATTTTGATAAGCCCAGTTATCCAAAAACACATCATAAACGGATTTATATTTGTTCAAAAAGTTACTCATAATTTTACCTCTAAAAGTGGCTGGGGCGGGAGGATTCGAACCTCCGAATGCCGCTACCAAAAAGCGGTGCCTTACCGCTTGGCCACGCCCCAATACTAATTAATTATTTAGTTTAACAAATAAATATTGCAATGTTTATATTAATTCAGCTTGAGAAAACCACCAGCTAGGCTGCTCATTATTCAAAATAGAAATTGCTTCTTCTAAGTTTATTTTACTCTGATAGCATCCAAAAAAAGCTGAGCCACTTCCAGTCATTCTTGAAAATTGACAGTTTTTATCATTTTGAAAAAAGTTTTTTACAGACTGAATTTCTCTCTGATCAGATAAAGCTGAATCTTCCAAGTCATTAGCTGTATCTAATAGAATGTTCTTGAGTGTCATCTGTTCGTTATAAATAAACTTTTGTGCCCTATATTTTTTATTCTTTGAGAATATTTTTTTAGTACTTAGAAGTATATTTGGATAAACTATTAAAAAATACATGTCTGACATAATCTTAATCCTTGTTTCAACATTACCTCTTCCATGAATTTTTGCTGGTTTATCCTCTAAAAAGAATTCTATATCAGAACCTAGTGCTCTTGCGACATGAATGCATTGACTATCACAAAGTATATTTATTTTTTTTAAGTAATTAAGAATTGCAGCAGTATTTGAGGAACCTCCTCCTAGTCCTGAACCAACAGGTATATTTTTTGTGATAGTGATATTATAATTTTTATTTTTAATAAATTCATTCTCAATTAAATAATTGAACAGTAACGTAACGTTATCATTTACATTTATCATAGGACTAAATTTGCCCTCATATCTAATATTAAAATTATTACTGTCCTGAATTTTAATTTCATCATATAAATTTATTCTAGATAAAATTGTATCAAGATTGTGATATCCGTTTTCAAGGCGATCAATGATATGCAAAAAAAGATTAATCTTTGCATAAGATTTTATTGGTACTGTCAATTCTTCTAAATTCCTATTAGAAGTTTTGATCTTATATTATCTGAGTAGATATTTTCCTTATCAAAATTTATTGCTTTATTCCAATAATATCTTGCCTCTATTTCTTTTCCTAACTTCCAAAGTATATCACCGTAATGATCGTTAACAGTGCTATCGTAGGGCATAATTTCCATTGAAAATTCTAAAATCGATAAAGCCTCTTCATATTCACCAATCTTATAATAATACCATGCAAGACTATCTACTATATAAGGATCATTAGGTTTTAACATTAGAGCTTTTTCTATCATATTTTTTGACTCAGCCAGATTTATTCCCTTATCAATATAAGAATAAGCGAGATAGTTCAAAACATCAGCTTGTTCAGATGATATATTGAGCGCTTTAGTAAAATTGACCTCAGCCAAATCCCATTTATCTGATCTTTCGTATACTATGCCTATATTAAAATATATTTCCCACAAATCTTTCTTATTAAATTCTTCTCCGATAATGAGGGCTTTATTATAAGCAGAGAGAGCTTTTTCCCATTCTTTTTCGTAACGATAATAATTGCCAAGTGAGAGAGAAATTTCGAAGTTACTGTCATTTTGCAAGTAGTTTAGTAAATTTGAAATTGCAGATGCATTGTCATCTTGGTAACCATATGAGTCTGAAATTTGAATGGTTGCATAATTTGACAAATAATGAGTTTTGGGAATTTGCTTAAGTATTTGTCTCGCTTTTTTGTGTTCTTGTAGCTGATTTAAAAATGACGAAAATACATACTTGATCTCATGTAAATTTGGAGATGTCTCAATTGAAAGTTGATAGAGCACATGAGCCAAATCAAGATTTGTTAAATCTAGAATACCCTGTGCGTTAAAGAGAACTATTCCCAAACCATGTAAAGGGTTCTGTAAAATTCTATTTCTATTTCCGTTTAAAAATTTTTTTTGAAAATCTGTATCATAATTTTTGAGGTAGCTATCTTGAAAGCTATTTATTCGATTTGAAAAATTATTTCGTTTTAAAAAATTGTAATACATATTTAACACATACAAATCTCTTTGCATTTCCATAGCTTGCTCATAATAAATCAAAGCGACATCAGTCTGATCAACATAATCATAAATAAGTGCTTTATGAACAAGAGCTAAATACAAATCTTCATTAGACCCAATTGTATCTATCTCTCCCATACTTCTCTCAAGATTATTCTTATTTACCCATACCCAGGCTTTTAACAAAGCAACGAATGTCTTGCTTGATAATTGGCCATTTAAAATATTAGAAAAACTTTGGTCAGCCAGATCGTATTTATACGAATTTAAATATGATATACCGTTAACTAAATGACTAATGTCGGATTGTTTTTTTACACAACTCGTCGTAATTGATGGTGAACAGCTAACGTTTGCTAGTCTAAAAGCATATGCATTCGCATTCAGTAAGTCTCCATCAAGAATACTCACCATTAATAATTTATTTATTATTACTGTATCGCGTGGATTATGTTTATGTAATTTTTGATAGAATTTTATGGTTGATTTGTAATCATTTATACTGTCTGAAACCTTCGCTTGTAAATAATCGCTTACTTTAGGGCTTGATAGGTGAGATGCTAATGCTACATTTTGAAAAAGAAATATTAATGCCAATAAAGTTATTAATCTAAATCGCATATAGAGTATGAATTACATATTGGCATATTTAGGTCCTCCACCACCCTCAGGGGTAACCCAGTTAATATTCTGTGAAGGCTCTTTTATATCGCAAGTCTTACAATGAATGCAGTTTTGACTGTTAATTACAAACTTGGGATTAGAGTCCTCGCTGTCTTTATGAACTTCATACACCCCAACTGGGCAATATCTTTGTGAAGGCTCATCATATTCTCCTAGCGTATAAGTGATCGGAAGACTACTGTCTTTTAGCTGAAGATGAACAGGTTGATTTTCAGCATGATATGTCCCAGTCATAAAGACTGAACTTGCCCTATCAAAAGTTAAAATGCCATCTGGTTTAGGATATTCAATTTTTTTTGAATCCTTTGCTTTGTTCAGTGTTTCATGATCTGCATGCTTATGTTTTAATGTAAAAGGCAATTTTCCTCTAAAAATATGTTGATCTATACCAGTCAATATGATGCCTAACATCATACCAAACCTTGTAATAAATGGTTTTACATTTCTGGCTGATTTTAACTCTGAATAGACCCAACTTTTTTTGAACTTGATTTCATAATTGGATAAATCTTCTTTTTTGTCTGATAAATGCTCAATAATTGTTTCAGCAGCAATCATTCCACTTTTCATTGCCGTGTGGGTTCCTTTGATTTTTGGCATATTTAATGTTCCTGCATCGCATCCTATAAGCAACGCCCCGGGCATATACATTTTTGGAAGACTCTGAAGACCGCCCTCAATCAATGCTCTTGCCCCATAAGAAATACGTTTACCTCCTTGAAGCATTTTTTTGATCGAGGGATGAGTTTTAAATCTCTGAAATTCTTCAAAAGGAGAAAGATAAGGATTTTTATAGTCAAGTCCTACTACATAACCCAAATAAATTTGCCTGTTCTCCGCATGATAAACAAAACTGCCAGCGTATGTATTGTTATCAACTGGCCATCCAGCTGAATGAAATACTAATCCTTCATCGTGGTTGTCTTCAGGAACTTCCCAAATTTCTTTTAAACCTATTCCATATTGTTGTGGATCCGAATCCTTAGCTAATTCAAATTTATTGATTAGTTGTTTTCCAAGATGTCCTCTGCAACCCTCAGCAAAAACTGTTACTTTTGCATGTAATTCAATACCTGGTTCATAGGATTCTTTTTTATTACCATTAATATCTAACCCCATATCATTCGTAGCAACTCCTCTGACTTTACCCTCTTCATCATACAAAACTTCTGAAGCTGCAAAGCCTGGGTATATTTCAATACCTAAACCTTCAGCAATTTGTCCTAGCCATCTGCACATATTTGCAAGGCTTGCGATATAATTACCCTTATTGTGCTGAACAGGAGGTAATAAAAAAGAAGGAATAGTAATGTGCGATTTTTCGAATAAAAATAAAAATTTTTCTTTAGTTACTTTTGTTTTTAACGGGCATCCATCGATTTCTCGCCAATCAGGGAGTAATTCGTCAAGCGCCTTGGTTTCAAAGACATTACCACTCAAAATATGCCCACCTACTTCCGAAGCTTTTTCAACAATACAAACATTAATTTCCGAGTTTAACTGCTTTAATTTAATTGCAGTTGACAGGCCTGAAGGGCCTGCGCCTACAACGACAACATCGTACTCCATTGATTCTCTTTGAGAATTAGTATCCATAATTACTTATATATTTAGTTTATAAGGATTATAATTCAATTTGTTTATGAATAACGACAAATTAAGAAATACTGTTAAAAAGTTGAGACACCATAAATATAGTGGTGTTGACGAAATTGTTGGAATTGAGCCAAAAAATAGGTATGGAAAAATTTCAAAAAAATTAGTTAAGGAAAATACCGCTCTCTATGTTGATACTAATTCGCAAAAAGAAGATGAGGAAATTATTAGCTCAATAAAAACATTGGAATCACTTCGCGCTTTTATGTCCGAATATAAAAAGTGCGAACTTCATAAGAGTGCGACTAATATGGTATTTTCAGACGGTAATCCTAAATCAAAAATTATGCTTATTGGGGAAGCTCCTGGTCATGACGAGGATATACAGGGAAAACCTTTTGTGGGAAGAAGTGGAAAACTTCTAGACAAGATGCTAAATGCGATTGAATTAAGTAGGGACAAAGTCTACATCGCTAATATCATCCCTTGGAGACCACCAAATAATAGACGACCTACAGACGATGAAATTAATATGTGCCTCCCAATGATAAAGAAGCATATCGAAATTATTAATCCGAGCGCAATCCTTTTATTAGGAAGTACAGCAACGTACGCACTTATCAAAAATTCAGAAGGTATTACAAAAATCAGGGGCAAGTGGTTTGATATAGAAATAAATAGAAAAAAATATCCAATGCTGCCAACTTTTCATCCTGCATTTTTATTGAGACAACCAGCCCAAAAGAAATTTTCTTGGGAAGATTTAAAAAATTTGAAGAGTAGAGTTAAAAACTAACTTGGGAAATAACGAAAATAGTCTTATCGGGTTTGAAACTAGATATTGCGAGCCTTTGGCTGGAGTTGACGAGGTAGGCAGAGGCCCTCTCGCTGGTCCTGTGATTGCTGCAGCTGTTATATTAGATAAGCAAAATATTCCGAACGGAATAAAAGACTCAAAAAAAATAACAAAAACTAAGATGTCATTTATTGCTGAACAAATAAAGAAGAACAGTATTTTTGCCTTTGGCTCAAGTAGTGTGAAAGAAATAGACAAAATCAATATCTTACAGGCCTCATTATTAGCCATGAAACGCGCAATTGAGTCTTTAAAAAAAATCCCAAAAATAGTTTTAGTAGATGGTATTTATGCTCCAAATATCGGGCTTGATATACTGCCTATAAAAGGAGGAGATCATAAATCTATTTCAATTGCAGCTGCCTCTATTATTGCTAAAGATCATAGAGATAAATTGATGTTAAATTATTCGAAGATTTATCCTGATTATAGATTTGAAAAAAACTCTGGATATGGAACAAAAGAGCACCTTTTAGCAATTCAAAAGTACGGGATTACCCCTATACATCGAAAATCATTCAGTCCAATACACAAGATATTGAATTAAGAATATTTAATAAGTTATTGATTCTAAATTATTATTGACCACAGAATCATTTTGAATCATATTACCCTTCATGAAATCGGTCCATGAACGCTTTAGACGTAAGACAAATAAAATAATTTGCGGTGATACAATTGCAGAGTTAACAAAACTTCCTAATGACTGTGTTGATCTCATCTTCGCAGATCCGCCTTATAATCTACAGCTTGATAAAAATTTGTACCGTCCAAATAATTCTAAAGTTGATGCAGTGGATGATGAATGGGATCAATTTGAAAGCTTTGAAGAGTATGACAATTTTTCAGAAGAATGGCTTAAAGAAGCAAGACGCGTTTTAAAACCTTCAGGTAGCATTTGGGTAATAGGTTCATACCATAATATATTTCGAATAGGTTTTATAATGCAAAATCTTGGATTTTGGTTACTTAATGATGTTATTTGGCAAAAAGCAAATCCCATGCCAAATTTTCGAGGGAAGCGGTTCACAAATGCTCACGAAACACTGATTTGGGCGAGCAAAGATAAAAATTCAAAAAAATATACATTTAATTACGAGGCAATGAAATCACTCAATGATAATACGCAAATGAGATCAGATTGGTATTTACCCATTTGTAACGGACATGAACGATTAAAAGATGAAAATGGAAAAAAGGTACACCCTACTCAAAAACCTGAAGGATTATTACACAGAATTATTATTTCATCTTCAAACCAGGGGGATACCGTATTAGATCCTTTTTTTGGAACAGGTACAACTGGTGCAGTTGCTAAGAGATTAGGAAGACATTACATTGGTATTGAAAAGAATAATGACTACATAGTCTCCGCAAAAAAAAGAATTGAAAAAGTAAGAAGTTATGAAATCAACACACTTGAAATTTCTCAATCTAAAAAAACAGAGCCAAGAATTCCTTTTGGGTGGCTCATTGAAAGAAAATTGATTGAGCCTGGAACAATTCTCTACGATCAGAGAAAAAAATATCAGGCTAAAGTAAGAGCTGATGGCTCAGTAATTAGTGACAATAATGCTGGTTCAATTCATCAAATAGGAGCTGAAGTACAATCTGCCTCAGCTTGTAATGGATGGACTTTCTGGCATTTTGATGTTGAAGGTGAATTGAAACCAATAGATATTCTGAGACAACAACTTAGGTCTGAACTAAATTAAATTTTTTAAGTATTTTTTTCGTCATCGTAGTTACGACGATCTTTTTTATATTGCAATTATCTATCCATTCTGAATCTTTAAAATTTTTAGATACTTCCCCTATTTTTTTTTCACTAATATATACAGCATTTTCAAGCTCAAGATGGCTAAATATATGTTTTAATCTAAAGTTTGTATTTTTCCAATTCGACTTTGGAAACGGTGTATAAATTTTTGAAAATTTAGGCGGCTTCTTAACCCAATTAGTGGAGGGTAGTTCCCATTGATTAGCAAGTAATTTTGTATCTTTCCTTTTTTTCATAAGTACAGACTTATTTTGATCAAGTATTAAAAATGATATGCAATTCAGCTTTTCTTTATATAATTTTATTTTTTTACTAGGAATTAAGTGAACAATATTTTGCTTATAAGATAGACAGTTTTTTTTCAAGCAACATTTTTTGCAATTATACTTTCGGGGTTTGCAAATTATTGCACCTAATTCCATAATTGCCTGTGTGTAAACTCTATTAGATCTATCAGGACAAATTCTTGAAGCAATTTGATTTATGATTTCACTGTTATCTTTTGAAGTACCTTTTAAGCCATAATATCTAGCAATCACTCTCTTAACATTACCATCGACTGCAACAGCTTTTTTATTGTAGCCAATTGA
This sequence comes from uncultured Pelagibacteraceae bacterium, assembly GCA_902525595.1. GTDB lineage: Bacteria > Pseudomonadota > Alphaproteobacteria > Pelagibacterales > AG-422-B15 > CACNXQ01. The sequence goes on from CABZHO010000003.1 coordinate 53,920, forward strand.
TCTAATAGCGGCAGCTGAATAATCGCCAATACCTGGAAGTTCTTTTAACTTTTTTAAACTGCTTGGCACAATTGCATTATATTGATTGCATACAAAATTAGAGGTTTTTAATAAGTTTTTGGCACGAGTATAATAACCAAGACCTTGCCAACTCAGTAAAACTTCATCTAAATTTGCTTTAGACAATTTTTTAATTGACGGCCACTTTTTAATAAATTTATTAAAATACGGTATAACAGTTGAGACGGTAGTCTGCTGAAGCATAAATTCGCTTATCAGAACCCTATAGGCATAGTCTTTAGATGTTACATTTTTTCGCCAAGGTAAATCTCTTTTATTTTTTTTATACCAATTAATCAAACTAGTAGAAAAAAATTCATCATTAATATTGTTTTTCGTGTTATTCTTCAGCATGTCATATAAAAAACTAAATGGTCCTCAGATTTTATCAAACTTTTTGCCTAACAAGGTAAAGAAAATTTTAGAGACAAGAGGTTTTTTTGAAATTGAACTGCTCTCAAATTGGAAAAGAATTGTTGGCAACAAGTTTGATCATGTGACGGTCCCTGTTCGTCTAAAAGCGAGTAAATCATCTTCTAACAAGACTGGAACTCTTGTCGTCAAAGTTGATAGGAGTATAGCTTTTGCATTCGATCACGAAAAAGCAAAAATTATAAATGAGATAAATTCTTTTTTTGGCTATAAGGCAATTAACAAAATTGAGCTAATACAGGCAAAATTATTACAAGATAAAGAAAAAAAACATATTAAATTCAATACATTAAATAAATTAGTTAAAGACAATCATAAGATTTATGATGAATTAGAACACTATCCAGAACTGAAAAAAAACTTCGAGAAATTAGCTTCTAAGATAATTAAATCCTAATTTTAACAAAATTAAGAATTAACTTATTCCCTATTAAGACTGTTAAATTCAAAAAAATTTATTATAATCAACATGTTGTATTTAAATTTTATTAAACAGCAAAATGTAGTTTTTTCAATGATAAGCAGATTCATTTATTTTATATTATTTTGGGCCATTTTTTTAACCAGTGGGGCTATCTCAGCGAGTAACAATCTTGATAGCATGTTCATAGGGGAAGAAAATGCTCCAGTTACAATTGTTGAATATAGATCACTGACGTGTAGTCATTGTGCAGACTTTGCTAATGATGTGTTTCCTGCATTAAAAGAAAAATACATAGACTCAGGTCAAGTTCGATTTGAATTACGACCTTTTGCACTTAATGCTGTTGATCTTAACGCTTTTAAACTGTTGCGCTGTGTTGATGCAAAAGATTTTTTTGCATTAGATAAAGTATTATTTCAAAATCAGAAAAAATGGATTGTAACTAATCAAAGTGATCGTGTACTTGAGAATAGTACAAAAGCGATATCACAGTATGGATCATTATTTGGATTATCTATAGATGAAATTGATGCATGTATTAATGATGACGACATAACAGATTATATTTTAACAATGAGAATAGATGCTGTAGAAAATTTTAATATTACTTCAACGCCTTCATTTTTGATTAATGGTGAATTATACGAAGGCAATATGCCGTTTAAAAAATTTGAGAAAATAATTGATAAATTAGTCAAATAATGAAATTTAAAAAAATTAAAATACTAGGCTTTAAGTCTTTTGTAGATCCAACAGAGCTTGTAATTGAAAGTGGCTTAACCGGTATCGTAGGTCCTAATGGATGTGGAAAATCAAATGTTGTTGAATCACTTCGGTGGTGTATGGGTGAGACTTCTGCGAAAAGTATGCGAGGTTCTGGAATGGAAGATGTCATTTTTTCAGGAACGGCCGATAGACCCGCGAGAAATAATGCTGAGGTAACAATATTTTTAGACAATGAAGAGCGTAAAGCTCCATCAGAATTTAACGACCAAACAGAAATACAAATTAAAAGAAAAATTGAAGTTGAAAAAGGCTCAGATTATAAAATTAACGGAAGAGATGTTCGTGCTAGAGATGTTCAAAGATTGTTCGCTGACCTCTCCACTGGCGCACACTCACCTTCTCTTATTAGTCAGGGCCGTGTTGGAGCACTTATTAATGCGAAGCCAATTGATAGGAGGTCTGTTCTTGAGGAAGCTGCAGGTATCTCTGGTCTTCACTCCCGGAGACACGAAGCTGAGCTAAAGTTAAAAGGTGCAGAAACAAATCTTCAAAGGGTAAAAGATTTGATGAAGCAGCTGACTAATCAAATCAATAGCTTAAAAAAACAGGCTGAACAAGCTGAGACATATCGTTCAATCTCTTCAGAAATAAATAAATTAGAGGGAATTGTTTTATTTTTGAAGTGGTCAACATTAAAAGATTCTTTCGAGAAATCCGACGAGAACCTTAAAGATAGTGAGACGCAAATACAGAAATACACGTTACAAGTAACTCAAGCAACTAGCGAGCAACTTAGAGCAAATGAAAAAATAAAACCTCTTCGTGAAAAAGAAATTGAAGCAGCGGCAAAACTAAATCGTATCAATATTGAAAGAGATACGCTAGATCAAGAAGAGGAGAGAATAAAGGATGAAAAAAGAAATTTAGAAAATTCAATTCAACAAATTATTAGCGATAGCGAAAGAGAGCAGTTTCAATTAGAGGATGCAACCAAAGACCTGGCTACTTTGAATGCTCGAAGAGATTTAGATAACGAGGATAGAAAAACCGCTGAAATAAGCAATGAATTAATTGACCAATTAAAATCAGAGAAAGATAGTCTTGAAGAAAAAATCTCTAATTTAGATCAGGAAATAGAACAATATAATCAAATAAAAAATTCTAGAAGAGACGAATGGCAAAATACGCTAATTAATTCAGAAAATCTTAAATCAAGATCATCAACTCTTAGAGATGTAGAGGGTTATGATAACCCTGCTAACTGGACAGAGATTTTTAGTAAAAGATTTTACGACGATTATAACAAAATTAATCAAAAAGTGATTGAAGCTAACAAAGCATCAGAGAATGCTAAAATTAATTATGATAAAGCCAACAATGATGCCAAGAATGCTGCTACTCTCTCATTGCAACTTAGAGAGGAGTTAAGACAAAAAGATGTGGAACAAAAACAAAGTGATTGGATGTATGAATTCCAGAGATTGAACAAGACAATTAATTCAAGTCAGGATCAAATAAATAAACTATCCGAAAGAAAAATAAAATCTGAAGCTGAACTTGAGAAAATTTCTAGCCGACCGGAAGAAATTGCTCAAAGAAGAGGACAACTTATTGAGACAAAAGGTTTTGCAGAAACTGAAAGGCAATTTGCTTCTGATAGACTGGCTGAAGCAGACAATGAACTAAAAAAAATTGAAGAAAACTTGAGAAAAGCTCAAAATGATTTGGCAAATATAAGAGAGTCAAAAGGTAGAACAGAGGCAACAAAAGAACTTGCAGAGTCAAGATTAAAAGAGTTAGAAATTGAGTCTCAAGATAAATTTAATTCACTACCTAGTAACCTAATCAATACACTCTCAATCAACGAGGATCTTGATACTATGAGAAAAAATCAAGAGCGAACTGAAATAAGATTAGATCGATTAAAACAACAAAGAGAAACTATGGGTGCTGTCAATCTTAGGGCAGATCTTGAAACAAAAGAAATTGACGATGAACTAGAAAAAATGACTACTGAAAAAGATGATTTAGAAAATGCCATAAAAAAAATGAGAGTATCAATTGAGGATTTAAATAAGGAAGGACGTACGCGATTGCTAAAAGCGTTTGATTCAGTTAATTCACACTTTAAAGATGTATTTGTAAAACTTTTCAATGGAGGCAAAGCTCATTTGGAACTGGTTGACGCTGATGACCCTCTTGAAGCTGGATTAGAAATGATGGTCAGTCCTCCAGGTAAAAAATTACAATCGATGTCCCTGCTGTCAGGAGGTGAACAGGCTCTTACGGCACTCTCATTAATCTTTGCAGTATTTTTAACAAATCCATCACCAATATGTGTTTTAGATGAGGTTGATGCGCCGCTAGACGATGCAAACGTTGATAGATTTTGTGGACTTCTTGATAGCATAACTGAAAAAACAAACACTAAATTTCTAATAATTACTCACCATGCTCTTACTATGTCACGAATGGATCGTTTGTTTGGAGTGACAATGGCAGAAAGAGGTGTTAGTCAAATCGTCTCTGTTGACCTGAAGAAAGCTGAGGAAATTGGGGCTGTTGCATGATAAAAGCCCCAGATGAGAATTTAAACTCACTAAAGAAGAAAATTCAGGAAGCGAAAGAAAAAATAGAAGAGCCTGTGGTTGAAGCCCCTAAACCTCTTGGGAAGATTATGAAAGTTGTGGTTGAAATTGTCGCAGCCATGGCTGTTGGCTTGGGGATTGGTATCTTGATTGACAATTATTTTGATACCCGACCATTTTTCATAATTGTATTTTTCTTATTGGGAAGTGCAGCAGGTATTATGAACGTTTTTAGGGTTGCAAAAAGTCTCCAAAATCACTAAAAAATAATATCATGGCAGCTGGTAATCCAATAGATCCTATTCATCAATTTGAAATATCGAAAATTGCCGATATTCAAATAGGTGGTCTAGATTTATCTTTCACAAATTCATCATTATTTATGGTATTTGCTCTTTCAACAACAGTTATGCTTTTTCTAGTTGGATTATCAAGAAGATCAATTATCCCAAATAGAATGCAAATGCTCTCAGAGTTATCTTATAATTTTATAGCTAACATGCTTCGAGACCAGGTTGGCGACCAAGGGCGTGCTTACTTTCCATTTATTTTTTCGCTTTTCATGTTCATTTTTTTTTGTAACTTTATTGGTCTTATTCCATACACCTTTACAGTCACAAGTCATCTTATAGTGACATTTGCGTTTGCAGGATTAATCTTTATTGCGGTTACAATAATTGGCTTTGTAAAGAATGGTCTTGGATACTTAAGAATATTTTACCCCTCAGGAATTCCAATTTTCTTAGCACCATTAATTGTTCCTATTGAGATAATTTCTTATCTCTCAAAGCCAATCAGTCTTTCTGTAAGACTATGCGCTAATATGCTTGCTGGTCACAGTATTTTAAAAATATTTGCAGGATTTACTGTCATGTTAGGATTTCTTGGTTTTGCACCACTAATTTTTCTCGTAGTTTTGTACGCCCTAGAAACTTTAATTGCGGCCTTACAAGCTTATATATTTACAATTTTAACATGTATTTATTTAAATGATGCCCTTCATCCGGATCATTAATTATTAACAAAAGAAAGGACAAAAAAAATGGAAGTAGAAGCAGCAAAACTTATCGGAGCTGGATTAGCAACAATTGGTGTTGCGGGTTCAGGTGCTGGAATTGGAACTGTATTTGGAGCTTATGTTTCAGGTATTTTCAGAAATCCATCAGCGGCACCACAAGCGTTCGGTCAAGTGCTATTAGGATTTGCTCTAGTCGAGGCGATTGCTTTGTTTGCACTTGTGATAGCATTCTTAATTCTCTTTGGATAAATAAATGAAAATTCCTATTAAGATTTTTATTTTATTGCTATCTAGTCATACCGTATTTGCAGCTGAAGGTCAGGGTTCTGCTGGCCTTCCGCAAATGGATATTACAACATTTCCGTCTCAGCTATTTTGGTTAGTTATAACATTCGCAATACTTTATATTTTTATGTGGAGAGTAGTTATACCTAAATTAAGTACCACAATCGAAGAACGTAAAGACAAAATATCTAATGATATTAATGAAGCTGAAAAATTTAACTCTGAAGCGACTAGTATACTTGAGAAATATGAAGAGCAAATGAGTTCAGCATCACAAAGTGCAAGTGATATAATTTCGGAATCTAAAAGCCAAATGAACGATTACTTTGAAAATTTAAAGTTAGAAAATGAGAAGAAAATCGCTGAAATGATAAGAAATTCTCAAAAAATGATTAAGTTAAGAGAGAAGGACTCCATAAATGAGGTGCGAAATGCAACATTAGAAACTGTTAAAGAAATTACAATCAAATATCTTGATAAAATACCTAATGACGATCAAATCTTAAAAAAATTAAATTAAAATGAAAGCTAAAATATAATGTCTTCTTTTTTTTCTGATCCATCATCATGGGTTTTAATTGCGTTTATTATATTTATTGTTATTGGCTTAGTAATCAAGGCTCCTTCAATGATTGCAAATTTATTGGATGGAGAAATTAATAAAATAAAAAACGAACTAGATGAAGCTAGAAAATTAAAAGAGGCAGCAAACTCACACTTAGCTGAGTATGAAAGAAAAGTTCAGTCAGCAGAAGAAGAAGCAAAAAAAATAATTGATCAAGCAAATGAGATTGCAAAAAATCACGAAACCACTTCTAAAAAGAAGGCTCAAGAATTTATAAAAAGAGCAGAGCAGCAAGCAATAGAGAAAATTTCACGGGCAGAAAAAATTGCCATTTCTAAAGTCAATGAAGAAATAGTACTCAATTCAATTAATATTGCTGAACAACTTATTGATGAAAACTTAACTGAACAAGGCTCAAGTAAGCTAATAAGTCAGTCTATAAATCAAATAAATAAACTCAAATCATAATTTATTATTTAATTATCTTTTATTGAGATATAAATATCTCATGGCTGTTTATACTAATGTAACGAATGAAGAATTAAGTGATTTCTTAAGCAAATATAATATTGAAAAAATTATTGGATTTAATGGAATTAAAAGTGGGACTTCAAACTCAAATTACTTGTTAGAGACAGAAAAAAGAAAGTTAATTCTAACATTATTTGAAGAACGAACAAACCAAGAAAACCTACCTTTTTTCTTTGACCTAATGAATCATTTAAATAGCGCTAATATTAAATGCCCTGAAGTTATCAAAGATCAAAATGATAATTTTTCAAATAAATTAAATGGTAAGCACGCGGTAATTACATCCTTTATGTCTGGAAAATCAATTGATCAGATACAGCCTTCACATTGTTCATCACTAGGGGCTACAGTGGCAAAAATGCATAATGAATCGGCTAAAATTAAAATAATCCGAGAAAATGAATTAGGCTTCTTCAAATTGCAAAAACTATTAGAAAAACTTGAGTCATTGAATAGCTTGGAAACTGAGACAATTAAATTTTTAAATGAGGAATATTACTTTCTATATAAGGAACTTAATAAAAATTTACCATCAGGTATTATCCATGCAGACCTTTTTCCAGATAATATTTTTTTTGATGGAAACGAACTGACTGGTATTATTGATTTTTACTTTTCTTGCAATGATTTTTATGCTTATGAAATAGCTATATGCTTAAATGCTTGGTGTTTTGAGTTAAACAATAATGAGTTTAATCCAACAAAAGCTAAATATCTATTGAAGAGCTATAATGAATATAGAAAATTTTCAATTGAAGAAGTTGACGCTCTACCACTACTTACTAGGGCATCGGCTTTAAGATATTTACTAACAAGATTAATTGACTTCCATACTCACACTGATAGTGAATTAATTTTAAAAAAAAATCCAAATGAATATTTATTAAAACTTAAATTTCACCAGACTGTAAAAAAAGCAAGCGAATATGGTCTCTGATAAAATACATGTATATACCGATGGAGCATGTGCTGGCAATCCAGGTAATGGTGGATGGGGTGTTTATATTGAACTTAATAATGAAAGTGTGAAATTAAGTGGTTCAGAAGAAAGTACGACTAACAATAGAATGGAATTAAAAGCAGTTATTGAAGCTTTAAAATATGTTAATAATGAAACTAAGTTAGTCATTTTTACAGACTCAAAATATGTTATGCAGGGAATTCAGGAATGGATAAAGAATTGGAAGATAAATAATTGGAAAACGTCACAAAAAAAACCAGTAAAAAATAAGGAATTATGGCAAGAACTTGATGAACTTGTATCAAATAGAACCATAGAATGGCAGTGGGTAAAAGGACATTCTGGTGATTTTGGTAATGAAATGGCCGATAAATTAGCAACTTCTGCGATAATAATCTAGAGACAAGTAAGCATATGATCGGCACTGCTAACATCAACAACGCCATCTTCACTTTCTACAAAAAATTGTTCGATGACACCATTTGTAATAAGAATCGAGCATCTTTTTGTTTTGATTGATGTTCCAAAGCTGTCTGGAAAATCTGTACCTAATAATTTTGAAAATTTAGCCTTACTATCAGATAAAAAAACTATTTCACCTATAGCCCCGGACATTTCTTCCCAAGCAGTCATAGTAAATATATCATTAGTGGCGAAGCAAAGTATTTCAGCGACACCCTTGTCTTTTATGGCTTGAGCTTTTTCAATATATCCTGGTAGATGATTTCTTGCACATGTTGGCGTAAAAGCGCCTGGAACACCAAATAAAACTATTTTCTTTTCTTTACAAAATTCATCTAAAGAGAATGGTTGAGGACCTTTCTCCTTATCCATTATTACAAGTTTTTGACTTGGGATATTATCACCTGGCATGACTGACATAATTAGATACTATTCATTCGATTCTTTAATACAAGACAAAAGAATATGATCCTCCCATTTTCCATTTATTTTTAAATATTTCCTTACCAAACCTTCTTTTACGAATTCATTACTCTTTAATGTGTTAAGGGAACGTAAATTTCTTGGTAAACATGCAGCTTCAATTCGATGAAGTTCTAATTCATTAAAAATAAACTTCTTAATTAAAGAAATTGCTTCAGTCATAAAGCCATTACCCATTCTTTTCTCAGCTATCCAATAACCGATCGAGCATGACTGTACAACTCCACGTTGAACATTATTTATATTTATTTCACCAATTAAATTCTTATTATCTCTTTCAAAAATTAGAAATGAATAAGCTCTTTCTTGAATAGCTAATTTTTCAAAATACCTCACCCTTTTTACAAAGGAACTACGCGCTAATTCATTGGGAGACCAACTTGGTTCCCACGGCTTTAAATATGTCTCATTTTTTTCCCTCAAATCAGACCACTCATTCCAGTCTTTATAGTCTGGTGGCCTTAAATAAATCTTAAAACCATTTATTTCGAAATTTAATTTTTTTGGGTAATATGTAGTTAGAAATGACATTATTATAATTTGTTAATGGTTATAAAGTCTTTCAAACTTTGTATAGTATTATCCACTTTGTAAATTCTCTCATCTAAAGAAAATAAATTACTGAAATTACTTAATAAATCTAATTTATTTCCTAAGTATTTTTCAACAGTATCTGAAAACTTTATTGGATTAGCAGTTGATAAAATAAAATTTAAATGCTGGCTATCGCTATGATTTCTTGAAGCATTTAGTCCAGTTGCTGTGTGTGGATCCAAAACATACCCAAAACTATGATAAATATCTTTTATGATTTTCTCAATTTCATCCATTGTAGTTTTACAAGAAGAGAAGACACTAAGAATATCCTTAGAATTATCTTTATTAATTTTGAGAGTTTTGTTTACTTCAAATTTTAACATCTCAGAAGCAGTTAATTTCTCAGATTTGTCAAATACTTCATAAAGTAATCTTTCAAAGTTACTTGCAATTTGAATATCCATGCTGGGGCTCGTAGTTTTTACAACTGTATCTGTTTTATATATTCCCGATTTCATAAAACGATCTAGAATATCATTTTCATTTGTTGCAATTATCAATCTGTTTACTGGTAAACCCATCTTATAGGCAACATATCCTGCATAGATGTCACCAAAATTTCCTGTAGGAACAGAAAAATTTACTTTATTGTCAATATTGTTATTGAATTTAATATAAGTATAAAAATAATAAACTGATTGAATAATAATTCTAGCCCAATTAATTGAATTGACTGCAGATATTTTGTTTTGAACACTAAATTTATAATCCTTCAATATTTCCTTTACAATTCTTTGACAATCATCAAATGTTCCATCTATCTCGCATAGAAATATATTCTTTTCTGTAACTGTTGACATTTGTCTTCTTTGAAATTCAGAAATTCTCCCTTTTGGAAAAAGACAGAATATATTTATATTTTTACTTTTTCTTACTGCATCAATTGCTGCAGAACCAGTATCACCAGAAGTTGCTACAATAAGATTAAGTTTATTTTTCTCTTTATCTAAATAATAATCAAATAGAGGAATTAATAATTGCATTGCGAAGTCTTTGAATGCCAGGGTTGGGCCATTAAATAGCTCAACAATAACCTCATTATCAGTTAAATTTTTGAATGATATGATTTCACCTTTGGAGAATTGATTTGAATATGCGTTTTCAACTAAGTTATTGAGGTCTTTAATGCTTATTTCATCTTGAACGAAAGGTTTGATTATATTGGTTGCTAAATCAGAATAAGTTATATTTTGCTCAATTTCTTTAAGATTTACTTGAGGCCAATTAATTGGCACAAATAATCCTCCATCTTCAGCAAGACCAGAAAATAGTATATCTTTAAAATTAAATTTTTTACTTCCTCTTGTACTTTTATAATTCATCTTTCTTAGCTCCTCGCCTAATGTAATACATGTACATTACTGTTATTACAATTGATAAAAGAAACCATGTAACTGCATACTGAAGATGGTTATTTGTTATATTAGATGGCTCAAACTCGATTAAAAGGTTTTGAAATCTAGTTTGATCAAGCAATTTTATCAAATACCTACTTGATGATATTTTATGATACTGATCCATTTCTTCTGTGTTCATTAAGTACCAAACATTTGAGGCATAATCATTTTGTGGAATTAAAGGTTTTCTTTCTTTCGAATATATCAATGCACCCTCAGCTTCAAATAAATCAAAATTATCTAATGAAGATATATCAAAGTTTTGCTTTACGTCGTATGGGATCCAACCTAGAATTACATATATAAATTTATTTTCCTCCGTTTGCATCGGTACGATTAATTCGAAACCAGAGGCGCCATTCAAATTAGATCTGAAAAAATACATAGTATGTTCAAATTTTAGATATCCACTAGTAATGACTTTCATAAACTCATATTCATTTGAATTATCTACATGAAAAGGAAATTCTTCTAAGTACTCTGAATAATTTTGTTGTATTGAATTAATTAAGTTATTTTTCCACTCTAGCCTTTGCGTTTGCCAATACCCAAGTATTAATAAGAAAATAATGGTAAAAGTAAAAATGAAGTGAAAAGAGAGATTTTTAATCAAATGACTATTTTAACTTAATAAGAGCCCCAGACATAAATTGCAGCAAAAAGGAATAGCCAGACTACATCTACAAAGTGCCAATACCAAGCAGCAGCTTCAAATCCAAAGTGATGATCAGATTTAAAGTGGCCTGCGATTGAACGGCCTAAACAAACAATTAAGAAAATAGTACCGACAAGAACATGAAAACCATGGAAGCCTGTGGCCATGTAAAATGTTGCTCCATATATATGCCCCGAAAAAGAAAAATCTGCATGCATATATTCATATACTTGGAAACCTGTAAAGATAACTCCTAAACCTACAGTGCACCAAAGACCCTGGATTAATTCTTTACGATTACCTTCTAAGAGCGCGTGATGAGCCCATGTTACTGTGGTTCCAGATAAAAGAAGAATTAGAGTATTTATTAATGGTATGTGCCATGGATCCATTAAGTGAATATCAGCTGGTGGCCAAACAGAGCCAATTTGCTCAGTTGGGAAGAGACTGGCGTTAAAATATGCCCAAAACCAGGCAACAAAAAACATTACTTCAGATGCAATGAACAAAGTCATCCCATATCTGAGGCCTATTTGTACAACCGGCGTATGATGGCCCTGATTTTCACCTTCGATAATTACATCCCTAAACCACATATAGGTTACGTAGATGACAATAGCTAAACCGATTAACATCATCCATAAATCACCCGATCTAAAATAGATCACAGCACCTATACATGCAATTAGAGAACCTATTGATGCAAAAAGCGGCCATGGACTTGGGTCAACTAAATGATATTCGTGAGATCTTTTGGAATTTTCTGAACTCATGGCAATTTATGTATCACTGTTTTCATAAAAGGTATAGGACAAAGTCACTTCAGATAAATCTGCAATATATTTATCATTTTCGATTTCAGGATCAATAAAAAATGAGACTGGCATAATTTTTGTTTCATTAGCTTTAAGCATCGTTTCTTGAAAACAGAAACACTCAATCTTGTTAAAATATTTTCCTGCCTCTGTTGGAGAAACATTATATACAGCAGTCCCGCTCAGTGTCTGATTTGTATTATTTTCAATTACGTAATTGATAAGTTTATTTTCACCAATCTTTATCTTATGCACTCTTTGCTCAGGATAAAATTGCCAATCTAAAGTAGAGCCAAGATTAGAGTCCAACCTAACATCAATTGTTTTATCAATGGAATAAATACTTTCTGCTGAATAAATACTTGGTGTGCCACCAAAACCAGTAACTTTACAAAAGTAGTTATACAACGGCACCGACGCGTATGCTAATGCAATCATCGCAAGGACGATACCTATAAGCCAGAGGGCAGTTGTAGTATTACTATTATCAAATTTAGTGTTATTCATTTAAATATTACTCAACTGATAAACTGTATAAGAAAAGAAGAGAGCTACAAAAAAAACAAGAATTAATGCTGTTATCAAGTTTTTTCTCTTTGTATTTTTATTCATCACGAAATATTCCAAAGCAAGTTATCTATTAAAAGTATAGAAAATACATTAAACAAATAGATGATTGAAAAATAAAAAAGCGTTTGTGCCTTTTTCTCAAATAATCTTTTTTGAAGATATGATTTTCGTAAATCAAATGCCAAATATATAAAAATTCCACTCAGCGCTGTTGATAAAGTACCAAAAAATAATGAATAATAAGAGCTCATTATTAGTGTTATTGGCAAGAGGGTAAGCGAATATAGTATAATGAGGTTGATTGTTTTATGCTTTCCGACAACTAATGGCATCATTGGAATGCCCGCATTTTTGTAATCGCTAGATTTATAGAGTGCCAGAGACCAGAAATGGGGAGGTGTCCAAAGAAAAATTAACAAAAATAGTAAACATATTTCATAAGAAATACTTCCAGTGACTACTGACCAACCAATCATAGGGGGGAAAGCACCTGCGGCACCACCAATAACTATATTTTGTGGCGTTCTTTTTTTTAACCAGATTGTATAAACAAAAATGTAAAAAATTATCGTTAGCAGAAGAAGGCTAGCCGCTGTAATATTTGATGCATAAAATAGTAAGGCAACGGAAAAAATTGAGAGCAAAAGTCCAAAAATAAGAGCGCCATTAGAACTTATTTTATTTCTTGGTAATACCCTGTCTTTAGTTCTGTTCATCAACTTATCAGTATCTCTTTCGTACCACATATTTAAAGCGCCAGATGCCCCAGATCCTATTGAAATAGCAAGTATGGCTAGAAAGCCTGTGGCAATGCTTAAATTACCCGGCGCTATTATCATGCCAACAAAACTTGTAAATATAGATAGTGACATTACTCTTGGTTTTAAAAGAGAAATGTATTGAGCTACTTTGAGGACGTGCTTATTCAGCCCGAATTCCTGTTTATTAGAAACTGAGGTAATATTTGCCATTGTAATTTCTACTTAACCTTTGGTAGCTCCTCAAACTGGTGAAAAGGTGGTGGAGATGATAGCGTCCACTCAAGTGTTGTTGCACCTTCACCCCATGGATTGTCAGCACAATCTCTAACTCTTGTTAGAGCATGTATTAACATTATGAAAAATACAGCCAGCCCAACAACAGAGATAAATGAACCAATTGAAGATATATAATTCCAACCAGCATATGCGTCAGGATAGTCAACATATCTTCTTGGCATTCCAGCCAATCCTAAAAAATGCTGAGGGAAAAATATAATATTTACGCCAATAAAAGTAAGCCAAAAATGTAATTTTCCAAGAGATTCCGAATAGTTTCTGCCGAACATTTTTCCAAACCAATAATAAAATCCAGCGAATATTGCAAAAACTGCACCCATTGATAATACGTAATGGAAATGCGCAACAACGTAATAAGTGTCGTGTAACGAATGATCAATACCCGCATTTGCAAGAACTACTCCGGTAACACCCCCAACCGTAAACAAGAAAATAAAGCCTATAGCCCATAACATTGGTGTTTTGAGTTCTACAGAACCGCCCCACATAGTAGCAATCCAAGAAAAAACCTTAATCCCTGTAGGTACAGCAATAACCATAGTTGCGAAGACATAATAAGCCTTCACATCTGCATCCATACCAACAGTATACATGTGATGCGCCCAAACAATGAATCCCAGGAATCCAATAGAGACCATAGCATACGCCATCCCAAGATAGCCAAAAACAGGTTTTTTAGAGAAAGTTGCTACAACGTGACTCACGATACCAAAGCCTGGAAGAATAAGGATGTATACTTCTGGATGCCCAAAAAACCAAAAAAGGTGTTGGAAAAGTACAGGATCCCCACCTTCAGCAGCACTAAAGAAGGCAGTTCCAAAGTTTCTATCTGTAAGCAACATAGTAATGGCACCCGCTAAAACAGGTAATGATAATAGCAATAAAACTGCAGTAACCAGTATTGACCAAACAAATAAAGGCATTTTATGCAAAGTCATTCCTGGGGCTCTCATATTGAAAATTGTAGTGATAAAATTAATCGCTCCAAGAATTGATGAGGCTCCAGCCAAGTGTAAAGAAAATATTGCTAGGTCAACAGCCGGTCCAGGAGAGCCTAAGTTTGCCGATAGTGGTGGATAGATTGTCCAGCCGCCACCTACTCCCGGTCCACCAGAAGTTCCCTCAACAAACAACGAAGCAATTAATAATATTAATGAGGCTGGTAAAAGCCAAAAGGAGATATTATTCATTCTTGGAAATGCCATATCTGGTGCGCCAATCATTAATGGAACAATCCAGTTGCCAAATCCACCTATCATGGCTGGCATAACCATGAAGAAAATCATCAGTAGTCCATGACTAGTGACGAGAACATTATAGAGGTTATGGTCACCACCTAAAATTCCATCACCGGGATACATTAATTCCATTCTCATTAAAACAGACATTCCTGTTCCCACTAAGCCAGCTATGACTGCAAATATTAGATACAATGTACCGATATCCTTATGGTTAGTAGAATAAAGGTATCTTCTCCAACCAGTTGGATGATGATCGTGACTATCTATTTGATCTGCTGTTATATCTGCCATTTAAAATTATCTCCTATACTTAAAATATTCTATTTTTTTGGCTATTTCAAATGTGTCTTTCGAATAGTCAACTTTTATAGATGCATATTCAGATTTTGCATAGTTTAACCATTCCTCAAATTCTTTATCTGATACAACCTTTACATTAATTGGCATAAATGCATGTTTTGGACCACAAAGTTCAGAACACTGACCATAATAAATACCTTCTTTATTTGCCTTAAACCACGTCTCATTTAATCTTCCAGGCACTGCATCCATTTTAACTCCAAAAGCAGGTATCGTCCAAGCATGCAATACATCAGCTGAGGTAATCTGAAGTTTAACAACTTTATCTACTGGAACCACTATTTGAGTATCAGTTTCTAACAATCTTAATTTTGGGTCAAACAGTTCGTGTTCGAGTAGCATGTTGGCATCAAAAGATATGTCATCGAAGTCTGGATATTCATATGTCCAATACCATTGATTACCAATTGCTTTAATTGTTAAATCAGCTTTAGGAATAGTCTCCGAAACATATAGTAGTCTAAATGACGGGATTGCAATAATAATTAGAAGTATAACAGGTATAACAGTCCATAAAATCTCAATCGTCGTATTATGTGTAGTTGTCGAGGCTACCTGATTGCGGTTACTGTTAAATCTGAACATAATATAGAGCAAAAGACCTAAAACCAATAAGGATATGCCAGTGATAATAGGCATAAGAATATAGCTGTGAAAAGAAATGATATCTGACATTAAGTCGGTTGCAGGTTGTTGGAAACTTAATTGCCAGTTTTCTGAAATACCCTCATTAGCGAATGCTGAAGTAGAAACAAATAAAAAAAACAATATTTTTGAGATGTGTGTCATTTAATATTTTGTTGAATTTTACTGATTAATTACTAGGTAATATATACTGCTTAAAATGCTATTAACTACTCATAATTTTGCGACAGTTTGACGCAATTTTTACTAGTTTTCAGGGTTTTTTAATATATTTTGTAATAATAAATCAAATACAATATTTTATAAATTATGAACAGCAAGAAAATAAAGAATCACTCTAACGATAGCCTATTCTTCTCCCGCAGCAATTTAGACAATACAAAAGTCGACAATATAGTCTCAGACGCTTTGCATAAAGCAGATGATGGAGAACTGTTTATGGAATTCTGTGAAAGCGAGAGTTTTGTCTTTGACGACCAGAGATTAAAAAGTGCATCATTTGATACATCAAAAGGATTTGGCTTAAGGGCAATTGCTGGAGAAAGTTCGGGTTACGCTCACTCATCCGATATAGATGAAAAGGCCTTAAAGAAAGCAAGTGACACTGTAAATTTTATCACCAAAGACAACAATGCAAACTTCAATGCAAGCTTCTCAAAAACTAATAGAAAACTTTATCAAGAAGTTAACCCTATCAATGAAACGGATTTCTCTGAAAAAGTAGATGTGTTAAAAAAAATTGACGAATATGCTCGTTCTAAAAACCCTAATGTAAAACAAGTTTCAGCCTCACTAAACGGAGAATGGCAAGCAGTGAGGATTTATAGACCTGGTGGCATCATGATTGAAGACTTACGTCCATTAGTTAGGCTTTACATTTCCATCGTTCTTGAAAAAGACGGTCGGCAAGAAAATGGAAGCAGGGGTTCAGGTGGTAGGATTGATTATACAAAATTTCTTGAGTCTTCGCACTGGCAAAACCAAGTTGATGAAGCGATAAATCAAGCTGAGATTAATCTCACTTCAGTTGATACACCTGCTGGTGAAATGGATGTCGTCTTAGGGCCTGGATATCCAGGTGTATTATTACATGAAGCAATAGGACATGGTCTAGAGGGTGATTTCAATAGAAAAAAAACATCTGCATTCTCTAATTTAATGGGTGAAAAAATTGCTGATGAGTCAGTTACAGTCGTTGATGATGGAACGATTGACTCTCGCAGGGGCTCATTAAGTGTTGATGACGAAGGTACTCCAACAAACTGTACGACATTGATAGAGAATGGAATATTAACTGGCTATATGCAAGATAGGTTGAATTCAAAATTAATGGGAGTTAGTCCTACGGGTAACGGCAGACGAGAGAGTTATGCCCATCTTCCAATGCCTCGCATGACTAATACCTATATGCTTTCAGGCAATCGTCACCCTGAGGAGATTCTAAAGACTGTTAAAAATGGTTTATATGCAGTTGATTTTGGCGGGGGTCAGGTGGACATTACGAGTGGAAAATTTGTATTTACCTGCACAGAAGCATACAAAATTGAGGATGGAAAAGTAACAAATCCAGTAAAAGGTGCTACATTGATAGGAAATGGTCCTGATGTATTAAACCGAGTTAAAATGGTAGGCAATGACTCTAAAATGGATACTGGAATAGGAACTTGTGGAAAAGATGGTCAGAGTGTGCCAGTTGGTGTTGGACAGCCAACAATGTTAATTGAAAATTTGACAGTCGGAGGTACGGCCACAGCCTAACTTACCTGACGGTCTTGACCCTTCCAATAAGGTTCTCTGAGTACCTTTTTTAACACTTTCCCACTCGCGTTTCTAGGTACTTCATCGATGAAGTCAATCGATTGAGGCTTTTTATAACTCGCAATTCTATCTTTGCAAAAATTAATTAAA
>CABZHO010000004.1 GCA_902525595.1 uncultured Pelagibacteraceae bacterium
TCCGATTGCAGTTATAAGAAGTTTAATAATTTATTTAAAACGTATTCAAGCTACAAAAATACATATGAAACAAGGTGCAGATTTTGAAGTTGCAATTAAAAACTTAAAACCCCCTGTTTTCTGGAAGGAAAAAGATAGCTTTAAAATTCATTGTCAAAAATGGCCACTAAAAATCATTGAGAAAAACTTGTCTGATCTTTTGGACGCAGAAGTACAATGTAAGTCAGATAGTAACTTAGCAAAAATAATTTGTGAGAGATTCATCACTGAAATTTCCTATAGAGGAAGTCAATATTATCAATAACTAATTTTTCAATTTTTGAGAAACAAGTTCTAGTTGATCTAGACTCTTGTATTCAATCTTCATATAACCACCTTTTTTTCCACGGTGATTGATTAAAACATTTAAACCAAGTTTTTCAGATATTTTTTCTTCTAAATCAATTGTATCTGGATCCTTTAATTTTATCTTTTGCACAGTACTTTTTCTACTTTTAGCAAGGCTTTCAGCCTCTCTTACACTGAGATTTTCGTTTATTATTTTTTCAGCAAGTTGTTCTGGGAAAGCACTATTCATTATGGCTCTCGCATGGCCCGAAGAAATTTTTCCCTCAGAAATCATATCCTGAATTGATTGAGGCAAAGTTAATAGTCTTAATATATTAGCAATATGGCTTCTGCTCTTTCCAACAATTTCAGAGAGAACTTCTTGGGTATGACCATGATTGTCAATTAATCTTTTATATCCAGCTGCTTCTTCAATAGGTGACAAGTCTGAACGTTGAATGTTTTCAATAATTGCAATTTCAAGCGCTTCAACATCGTCTAAATTTTTGATAACTGCAGGGATTTTATGTAGCTGTGCTATTTGAGCAGCTCTCCATCTTCTTTCACCAGCAATGATCTCGTATGAATCTTCATCTGTCTTTGAAGGTCGAACTAATATTGGTTGAACTAAGCCTTTTGATTTTATTGACTCGGCCAATTCATTAATACTATTTTTATCAAACAACCTTCTTGGTTGAGAAGGACTGGGTTTTAATGCAGCAATTGAAATTGTAACTTCAGAACTTTTTACTGTGTTATCAGTTGAATTAATATTGGTATCGCCCATTAGAGATGATAGTCCTCGACCTAGTCCTTTTTTTGGAATGTTAGTTTTCATTAAGCGGCCTCTTTTTCTTTATTTTGTTTTATTATTTCGTTAGCTAAATTTAAATAAGCCTGACTACCTGATGCATTTTGATCATAAATTAATGCAGGCATACCAAATGATGGTGCTTCAGATACTCTTACATTTCTTGGAATAATTGTTTGGTAAACTTGTTCTTTCAGATGAGACCTAACATCATTTGCAACTTGAGAAGATAATTTATTTCTTCCATCAAACATTGTTAGAACTATTCCATCAATAGAAAGACTCGGATTTAAGTTTTGTTTAACCCTATCTATTGTTTTAATTAATTGACTTAAACCTTCGAGAGCAAAAAATTCACACTGCAAAGGAACAATAATAGAATTAGCTGCAGTCATGGCCATGACAGTTAATAAACTCAAAGCAGGAGGACAATCTAAAAAAATATAATTAAAATTATTAATGTCTTCACTCTCTAATATTTTTTTTAAAGTGAAAGCTCTATCACTAACATCTGCTAATTCAGGTTCGATGCCTGAGAGATCAACAGTTGATGGGATAATAAATAAATTATCAATAGATGTATTTTTTATGGATTGATCAATTGAAGTATTTCCTGACAGTACATCATAAATAGAGTTTTGACGATTTTCATAGTCAATACCTAAGCCTGTACTTGCATTGCCTTGCGGATCGAGATCAATAAGTAATACTTTTTCCCCAGAAGCAGCTAGGGCTGTGGATAAGTTTATTGCTGTAGTGGTTTTACCTACTCCTCCTTTCTGATTCGATATAGCGATTATTTTATTTTTCATTAAGTACTTGATTTTATTATATTTTTTATCTCTATAATATATGATCTCTTGTTTTTTGGATTTTCATGGAGTTTATATTCGAAATTCCAACATTTAGTAGCTATAATTAATTCACTATCTATATTTACACCTTTATGTAAAAGCAATGTAGTATTTTTTTTGCATAGTTTATAACTTATTGATAATAAATGATTTAATTGACTAACTGCCCTTGCTAAAATAAAATCAAACTTTCTATTTTCTATCTTTTCAGCCTTGGTGGGAATCACTTCTGTATTTATAAGCTCTAAATTAGCGATACATTTTCTTAGAAATGATGATCTTTTTGTCCTATTTTCACACAAAAAAATTCTATTTTTCCCACCATAGACTATTGATATTGGTACACCTGGGAGCCCAGCACCACTCCCGATATCAATAATGTCATTATCATTACTTTTTATAAACTCTAATATTCTAAGAGAGTCATAGAAATGCCTTTTCCATAGAGAATTTATATCATTTTTGGATATTAAACTTTGATCTTCAGCTAAAATCATTTCCTTATATTTCGACAATTTTTCAATTGTTTCACGTGAAACATTTGGCAAAAGCTCTTTAAGAGCCTCGGGCGAATCAATCATAAGTTGATTTTATGCTAATTTTTGAGATTTTACCTTGGTTTTTATGTAAGATAAAATAACACTTAGAGCTGCAGGTGTCACACCATCAATTCTTGATGCCTGGGACAAATTTTTAGGTTTAATTTTTGTTAGTTTTTCAACAATTTCTGTTGATAAACTTGGAATTAGTCCATAATTAATATTATTTGGAATTTCAACTTTTTCCTCTTTAGTAAGTGAAATAATCTCAGTTTCTTGCTTCTTTATATAACCTTTATAGTGAGCCTCGGTTGATATTTGATCAAGTATTTCCCTGCTATATTTCTTTAGATTTAAACCAAAAATTTTATCAATTTTATCCATATCAATATTGGGATAAGCTAGTAAATCAAAAGCTGATCTTTTTTTGCCGTCTTGGTTAATTTGAATGCCAATCTTTGAAAGCGCATTTGGTGTAACGTATTGATTTTTAACAATATTATTTAATTTGTCCAAATTTTCTTTTTTATCTGAATATTTTTTAAATCGATTGCTACCTACAAGACCTAAATTATATCCAGTCTCAGTTAACCTTAGATCAGCATTGTCTGCTCGTAATAAAAGTCTGTATTCTGCCCTTGAAGTAAACATTCTATAGGGTTCTGTAACCCCTTTAAGTGTTAAATCGTCAATCATAACACCAATATATGAGTCATTTCTTGAAAAAACATATTCCTTATTATTGAGCGAAATTGCTGCATTCAAACCTGCCACAAGTCCTTGCCCTGCAGCTTCCTCATAACCTGTAGTTCCATTAATTTGACCAGCAAGGTAAAGACCTTTTATTTTTTTTGTTTCTAATGTTTGATAAAGTTCTTGTGGATCAATAAAATCATATTCGATGGCATAACCATGCCTTACTATTTTAGCATTCTCTAAACCATTGATTTTACTTATAAATTCATTCTGCACTTCTGGTGGCAGTGATGTTGAGATACCATTTGGGTATATTAAATCACTATCAAGTCCTTCCGGTTCTAAAAATATTTGATGTCTCAATTTATCTGCAAATTTAACCACTTTGTCCTCTACAGAAGGGCAATATCTAGGCCCTGTTCCACTTATTTTACCAGAGTAAATAGCTGATTTTGTTATATTTTTTTGAATAATGTTATGAACAGACTCATTTGTATAAGTCATATGACATGGCAGTTGTTCATTATGAGTTTTTTTGGTTAAGAATGAGAAATAAGAATGCTCATCATCTGCATACTGTTTTTCGAGTTTAGTAAAATCTATTGTATTTTTATTAAGTCTTGCTGGTGTTCCAGTTTTTAGACGTCCAATATTAAAGCCAGTTTTATAGAGTGAGTTTGCAAGCCCAATTGAAGCTGAATCACCGTGTCTTCCAGCTGGGATAGTTTTGTCGCCTAAGTGAATTAACCCATTCAAAAATGTCCCAGTTGTAATGATAACTTTTTTAGTCGATATTTTTTTGCCACTCGCACAAGTAACACCAGCAATTTGTTTATCATTGTCAAAAATCAAATCTTCTACTGGATCAAATAAGAGATCGAGATTTGTTGTATTTCCAATCTCCTCTTGCATATGTTTTTTATAGAGCTTTCTATCCGATTGAGCTCTTGGCCCTCTTACTGCAGGGCCTTTTGTTCTATTAAGCAATCTGTACTGGATGCTTGATAAATCAGCTATTCGCCCCATTATTCCGTCAAGTGCGTCGATTTCTCTTACTAAATGACCTTTACCAAGACCGCCAATGGCAGGATTGCAAGACATTTCTCCAATAGTATCAAATTTATGGCTGATCAAGAGGGTTTTCGCACCAACACGTGCAGATGTAGTCGCAGCCTCACAGCCAGCATGACCTCCCCCGACTATTACAACATCATAACTAGACATGAATAAGTTAATTAAATTAACTTAAACTAATTGCAATCAATTATTTTTTTATTTACCGATACAAAAATCTTTAAAGATAACTTCCAAATATTCTTCAACATCTACATGGCCGGTTATTTTTCCAATTTCTTGAATAGCTAATCTTAACTCCTCAACCATAAGTTCAGAATTAACTTTTAAATCGATGCTTCGTGCACTTAGTAAACTTTGCACAGAATTTTGAACGCCTAATATATAGCGTGTCTTTGTAGGTATAGTGTCTGTGTAACCTATAAATTTATTTGATACCTGCTCAGCAATTTTATTGATTAAATTATCAATACCTTTGCCTCCTAAAACTGAGATATTTATACAGCCTTCTTGTTTAAAATTGTTATGCAAGTCGCATTTATTTAAAACTGTAAGACGATCCTCGTATAGTTTAACATTATTTGGATCATCAAATAACTCTAAGACTAAATTTGCTTCTTTAATTTTATTTTGCGTTATCTCAATTCCTTTTTTTTCAATTTCATCTTCTGTGTCTCTTAAACCAGCCGTATCTGTAAAAATGACTGGAAATCCAGCTATATTTAATCGAACTTCAATAGCGTCCCTTGTTGTTCCCTCCCTATCAGACACAATGGCAACGTCACGATTTGCAAGTGAGTTAATCAAACTTGATTTACCAACATTTGGAGACCCAATGATAGCAACTTTATAACCATCCCTTAATATCTCTCCTTGATTACGTTGTTTCAAATGTTCATTCATTTCATCTAAAAGTTTTTCAATTTTTGAATTAATATTATTGAGAACATTTTCAGGAATGTCTTCTTCAGCAAAATCTATATCTGCTTCAAGATACGCTACTAATTCTACTAAAGATTTTCTCCACGATAAATATAGTTTGTTTAGTGAGCCATTCATTTGAGACAGTGCTTGGTTGTGTTGTATTTCAGTTTGCGCATTTATTAAATCACCCATGGCCTCAATTGCTGTTAAATCCATCTTATTATTGATGAATGCTATTTTTGAAAATTCACCAGGTTGCGCTAGTCTCAACTGATCAATATTTGAAAGTGATTTAAGTAAAAGTTGAACTGTAGTACTTCCACCGTGCACATGAAACTCGACAACATCTTCACCTGTAAAACTTTTAGGCTTCGAAAAAAATACAGCAAGACCCTTGTCAATTAAATTGCCAGTTTCTGGATCATAAAATTCTGATTTTGTTAAAACATTTGGATCGAAGTGACTTTTGCGAGAAATAGTTTTAAGAGCTGTAAGCGCTAAGTGACCAGATACACGAACTACAGCCAGACCTGCAACTCCGCTTGCTGTTGATAGTGCAAATATTGTCATAATAAACTATGTGATTGCCGTTTAATCTAGATGATTAATCCCATTTAGTCACAAAGTCGCTTAATTCTAATTCAGGTATCCTTTTTTCAGATCCTTCTGGTGTGCCGACGTATAAGTAACCAAGGACTTTCTCATTTTCTCGAAGTCCTAAATAAGAGGAGATTTTTTCATTTAGAGCTA
This sequence comes from uncultured Pelagibacteraceae bacterium, assembly GCA_902525595.1. GTDB lineage: Bacteria > Pseudomonadota > Alphaproteobacteria > Pelagibacterales > AG-422-B15 > CACNXQ01. The sequence continues at coordinate 5,976 of CABZHO010000004.1, forward strand.
AAGCACCCGTTCTCCACATTCCTCCAAATTTAAGAGCGCTGAGTGCCAATAAAATATTTTGTGCTGCAGCTGCTGTTGACATAATTTGTTCTATCTCGGGCACTTTTGGATGTTCTTTTATATGGGATATTAAGATTATTATCATTGGTGCTCGGAAAGGTGCGTTTTTATACTTTTCAACTTTTTGTTGATCACCTCCTGCAATATGATCATTAGCAAATTGAGAGAATATTTCAGATAATTTTCTAATTCCATCGCCTGTAACCTCAATGAACCTCGATGGTCTCAACCAGGCATGATCTGGTGCTCGTAAGGCTGCTTTGTATACAAGCTGCATCTGTTCATCTGATGGAAGAGGCTCCGAGAGCACTCTTGGTGAATTTCTTGAAATAATATTTTCTAATGCATCCATATGATATACCTTAATGTATACATGAGTTCTTATGTTTTCAAATCATTGATTGGCAATATTAAAATTATCTCAGAAAATAATAAAATTACTGGTATTAGCCTAACTCGAAAAGCCATTACCAACACTAAAGATAAACTATTACTTCGAGCAGCTTTTCAGATTAACTCCTATCTAACACGCAAGCGAAGATCACTATCTTTTCCTACAAGACAGATGGGAACTCGTTTCCAAAATCGGGTTTGGAACCATTTGAGATGTGTTCCCTACGGCCATACTACAAGCTACGGTCAAATAGCCAAAAAGTTAAGGACATCACCGCGAGCAGTTGGCGGAGCTCTAGGGCGAAATAATTTAATGATGTCGGTACCATGCCACCGAGTCGTATCCAGAAACGGCAAGCTTACAGGGTTTACATCGGTCGGTGGGATTATAACAAAAAAGAAATTATTAGACGTTGAACAAAAGACTCACAAATAAGTTAAAAAAAAATATTCGAGTAATTCCCAACTTTCCAAAGAAAGGAATTCTTTTTCAAGACATTACTTCCATTACTGATGACAAAAAATTATTTAACGAAGTAATTAACGAAATTTCAAAATATGCTAGTGAGCAGAAATTTACTAAAGTTGCAGGCGTTGAAGCAAGGGGTTTCATTTTCGGCGTTGCAGTTGCTTTTAATTTGGGCCTTCCTTTTGTTCCGATTAGAAAAAAAGGAAAGCTTCCTGGAAAAGTTCTGCGGCAAAAATATTCTCTTGAGTACGGCAACGACGAAATCCAAATTCATAGTAATTCGATAACTTCACGAGATAGGGTTTTAATAATTGATGACTTAATTGCAACCGGTGGTACAGCTATAGCTTCAGCAAAGCTTATCTCCAAGTGCAAGGTAAAAAGAATCGAATTTTATTTTATAATCGATCTCAAAAATGTTGGGGGTTCACAAAAATTAAGAAAAAAATTTAGACTGTCTTCAATTTTAGAGGCTGAAGGGTAATAGGTAAAAATTGAAAAGTAAAATTTGGTTTCTCTTCCTTACATTGATATTTATTATGATGAATATCAATATTCAAGCCGCTGAAGAAGCAACGCATGGGGTTACACGTGTTCCAGCTGAATGGGAACCCCAAGAGGCAATATGGATGCAATGGCCAGGTTTTTGGGAAAAAAGTTATGAACCAACTTTTGCGAAGATGGCTGATATCATTTCAAGATACGAAAAATTACACATTCTCTATCATTCAGATCAGATTTATGCAGAAGCCCAAAAGTCCATTTTAGATGTAGACTCAGACCCACTGCAAAACAATATTTACTGGCATAAAGTGCCCAATGATAATGCTTGGATGAGAGACAATGGGCCTGTTTATGTTTTTAATGATAATGAGCTAAGAATTCAAAATTGGAATTTTGATGCATGGGGTGGTGCTTTTGGTTCAGATGTCTCTTTTGTTTTAGATAATGAAGTTCCAAATAGAGTTGGTGAGATTTTAGATTTGCCTGTAGATCACGTCGACATAGTACATGAACGAGGTAACCTAGAATTTAATGGATTAGATACAGTTATATTAAACTGGAGTACCATTAGTGACCCAAGCAGGAACTTAAACTACAGTAAACGGCAAGCAGAAATTGATCTTAAAAAATACTTCGGTGTATCTAAAGTCATTTTTATTGAGGGTGTTCCGGACGGAGATCTTACCAAAGGACACACTGATGGCATTGCACGCTTTATAGATCCAAAGACTGTCGTTGTCGTTCAATGTACAACGCAGTCATTATGTCAACCAAGTAGTAATGATGCTGAGATTTATGATAAGGCGGCTAAAGTTATTCAAGAGTCAGGGTTTAATGTAATAAGAGAACCTATAGAAGGTTATGTTCAATTCAATGGTCAAGTGTTTGATACAAATTACATGAACTGGTTAGTAGGGAATGGATTTGTAATTGTGCCAAGTTTTGGAAATCCGGATACTGACATCCCAGCAAAATCTCGCATAGAGAAATATTTTCCGAATCGTGATGTGCATTTAGTAGACGTGTTAAGCTCTTGGGCAGCTGGAGGTGGGATACATTGTCATACAAATGATCAACCAGCTTTTTCACTTTTAAAGACTGAAGGGTAATTGTTGTTTCGATTACTTATTCATTGATTGAAAGAAATCAGCGTTATCTTTGGTTTCTTTCAGTTTACCGAGCAAAAATTCGATAGAATCCATAGTACCCATTGGGTTAAGTATACGTCTTAGAACATACATTTTTTGCAGCTCATCTTTATCAAGAAGGATCTCCTCTTTTCGAGTACCAGATTTGGTTATATCAATCGCTGGATAAATCCTCTTATCGGCGACTTTTCTATCCAATATAATTTCTGAGTTACCTGTACCTTTAAATTCCTCAAAAATAACTTCATCCATTCTACTTCCTGTGTCAATTAAGGCAGTAGATATAATAGTTAAAGAACCGCCATCTTCGATATTCCTTGCAGCTCCAAAAAATCTCTTCGGTCTTTGCAGTGCATTGGCATCAACACCACCAGTTAAAACTTTTCCTGAACTTGGAACAACTGTGTTGTATGCACGACCTAATCTCGTGATAGAGTCGAGCAAGATGACAACATCTTTTTTGTGCTCTACTAATCTTTTAGCTTTATTAATGACCATCTCAGCAACTTGCACGTGACGTGATGCTGGTTCATCAAATGTTGAACTCACTACTTCACCCTTCACAGAGCGTTGCATGTCTGTTACTTCCTCAGGTCGTTCATCAATTAACAACACCATTAAGTAACATTCAGGATGATTATCTGTAATGGAGTGTGCAATATTTTGCAGCAATACTGTTTTACCTGTTCTTGGAGGTGAAACGATGAGAGCTCTTTGACCTTTACCAATGGGTGAAACTAAATCAATTACTCGTGCGCTTTGATCTTTGTCAGGTTTTTCTGTTTCAAGCTTAATTTGTTCATCGGGATATAGAGGTGTTAGGTTGTCAAAGTTAATTTTATTTCTACTTTTATCAGTAGCCTCATAATTGATTGTATCAATCTTTAATAAAGCAAAATATCGTTCTCCTTCTTTAGGAGCTCTAATGGGTCCTTCAACTGTATCCCCCGATCTTAATCCAAATCTCTTGATCTGACTGGGACTAACATAAATATCATCTGGACCAGGTAAATAATTTGCTTCCATTGATCTAAGGAAACCAAAACCATCTTGTAAGACCTCAAGAACACCTTCCCCATCTATATCCTTCTTGTTTGCTGCAAGAGATCGAAGTATCTCAAACAACATATCTTGAGTTCGCATAGAACTTGCGTTTTCAACACCGGTTTCTTCAGCGTATTTTAGAAGCTCTTGTGGAGTTTTTTTCTTAAGTTCTCTTAGTTTTAAGCTCATACTTTTTGAATATAGAATTAATTTTTTTTTTTTGGAAAGTGTAAAAGAGAACGTTTTCTAACTTTAATTTTTTATTATAGCAAGGAATAAATCTATTAAATAGGGTAGATATGTTGGAATAATTAATTTAAATAATTGAAATTATTGAATAAAATATAGCAATATTTAAATTCTAACTATCAAATTTCTGATACCTTTTTAGCAAATTGCTCTACTTTTTTCCAATTTGTAAAGTCATATGTATTAGACAAGTCGGTAGGTCCTGAAGTTAGCCACATAATAAAACGAATTATGTGCTTGTCAAAAAAACCGTATCTTGGATAGTCGATTTTGCCAGCGAACACAGATATTTCCTTTGGGTTCCATTGAGAAAGCTTTAAAAATTTTTTTGTGTAGGGGTTTGTCAGTGGTGTACACTTCTCTGAATTTCTTGCTACAGCATTCACACTGAAGAAGGCGTTCTTTTTAGTTTCAAGTACTGAAATATTTTTTTTTATAAATTTGTAAAGTTCCTTCTTATGTTTTCCGTATCTAATGCTCGCGCCTATAACTATCCTATCAAACATCATGAGATTTTCATCAAATGCCTGATTTAAACTTATGAGTTTTGTATGAGATGAGTCATTTAGGATGCTGACAATGTGATCACAAATTTTTTTTGTATGACCGTCTGTTGTTGAATATATAATCAAGTACTTTTCCATGGTATTTTACATTACTGAAATATGTTCGTTCAACAGTGTATTAATAAAATTGATTTGCTCATCTGAGTCATTTAGACATGGTATATAATGAAATTTATTACCACCTGCATTTAAAAAAATTTCTTTATTTTCTTCATCGATTTCTTCGATTGTTTCTAGACAATCAACACTAAAAGCCGGAGCAATTACCATGATGTCCTTTATGCCTTCAGAAGGAAGTCGTTCCATAGTTTCACTTGTGTAAGGCTTCAGCCACTCTGCTGGTCCAAAACGAGATTGAAAAGTTGTAATGTATTCTTCTTCTTTTAAGTTTAATTTTTCAGCAACTAGGCGTGTAGTTTTTTGACAAAAGCATTGGTAGGGATCGCCCAATGTGAAATTTCTCTTAGGTATGCCGTGGTACGTAAAAATTATTTTTTGTGGCATGTGATTAGAGATTTTATTTTTTATTGTTGCTACCAAGCCCGATATATAACCTTCATGATCGTGGTAGCTGTTTATGAAATTAAGAGCAGGAACCCATCTCCACTTTGAAAGAACTCGGGTTACCTCGTCAAAAACACTACCCGTTGTTGTTCCCGAATACTGAGGAAACAAGGGGAGAATTATAAGACTTTGACAATTCTTATCCTTAAGTGAAAGAAGTGCTTTTTCCATGTTGGGCTTCCCGTAGCGCATCGCTAGTTCAATTTCTATATTTTCTGTAACGGTTCTCTTTAGCTTTTCTAATATTCTCTCAGAGTAAACAAGAAGTGGTGATCCCTTGTCTGTCCATACTGACTTATAAAGCTTTGCTGATTTTGCTGGACGAAAAGTAAGGATTATTCCGTTTAAAATGAACCACCAAATAAACTTTGGAATTTCAATGACCCTGCCGTCTGATAAAAATTCTTTTAAAAAACTTCGTACGTCGCGAGTTTGATAACTTTCTGGTGTCCCCAAGTTACAAATAAGAACTCCAATTTTTTTTCGTCTTCCGTGTTCATAGTCTTGTGTACCAACAAATTTCATTTTTTTCTTTTAGTTGTTTCTTACCTTTTGTACAAGTCTCTCTACATTATTTATTGGCGTCCCAGGAAGAACGCCATGACCCAAATTAAAAATATGCGGGTAATCACGAAAGGCAAGTAATATTTCTTCAAGACCTCTATCCATTTCATCGCCTCCATTTAAAAGAAGTTTTGGGTGTAGGTTTCCTTGATATGAGATATTTGGATTTAATAAGTTAAGTTGTCGTAAATTAAAATTATAATCTAAACAAATGCAATCGAGCTGGTTAATAAATGAGTAATTTTTATAACCGCTTATATTGGCATTTCTAGGGAATCCAATTATTGGTATATCGGATTTGTTTTTGATTTTTTTTACTATTTTCAGGGTTGGATTTACAACCCATTTCTCAAAGAGATAATCGTTAAGATCACCAGCGGCAGATTCAAATATTTGAAACACATCTATGCCGGCGTTTACTTGTTGCATTGCGTAATTAGAAATTATACCCGTGAGTTCATCGATGTGATCGTCTATTCTTTTTTTGTTTCGATTAATTAGGTCTTCGTTTATCTGTGACCTCTCTTCTTTATCAAATAAACAATATAATAATGTTGTCCAGGGCCCGCCCGCAAAGCCTATCAAAGGGGTGCTCGATATCTTTTTTATGTTTTCTATACCCTTTGTAACCGGGTCCAGCTTGTGCGACTTAAAATTAAATTTATCGTTGAATTTTACCTGAGGGCCAATACCTTCTCTAAAACTGACATCACATCCAGATGCATAAGGTATCATAAGTATATCTGAAAACACTATGCAGGCGTCAAGTCCGTACCTTTTTACTGGTTGAAGTGAGATTTCAGCTATCACGTCAGGATTAAGAAACATTTCCATTAAGTCTGTGTGTCTTTGTCTAATATTAATGTACTCTGGTAAATGTCTTCCCGCTTGTCTCATTAACCAAATGGGAGTTTTTGTTTTGTTGCCTTTTAGTGTTTCTATAAGAATACTCATATAATATATATATAAGGTAGTATTAGTTTATGTACCTGTGATGATGTGTATATATAAAAACCTCTTATTTGCCCACAAATCAATACACACATATAACAAGGATATTTAGATTGTTCCTTATATTGTTCACAGGGTAGAATTATAGTTTAATCATTATCCACAGGTGGATGAAAAGCTAGAAAATATAGGATAAAAAGACCAAAATATTGTAAATGTTTAAATACAGTAAACATATAATATATATCCACACTAATTACCCAGTTTGTTAATAGCTTATGAACACACAAATAATACTAGCCTCTAAAAGCCAAACACGCTCAAGACTGTTAAAAAATGCAAAAATAAAATTCAAAACAGTTGATCATGGCGTTGATGAGGATGAAATTAAATTATCCATGTTTGAAAGGTCGCCTGAAGAAATTGTTACAAAGCTGGCCGAGATGAAGGCTTTGAAGGCATCCATATCGAATGAAGGTTTGGTTATAGGCTCGGACCAAGGACTAGACCTAAACGGAAAACTGGTCAATAAAGCAAGAAACCTTGATGAAGCTTATGAACAACTAAAAAGCATGAGTGGCAAAGAGCATACACTTATAACAACCACAGTCGTAGCCAAAGAAAACAACATTATTTGGAAATATGTAGATAGAGGCAAAATGAAAATGAGAACCCTTAATGAAAAAACTATCAAAGAGTACTTGGAGAGTGTTGATGAAAAAATACTTGGCTTGGTTGGCGTTTATGCAATTGAAGAAGAAGGCATTAAATTATTCGAGCATGTAGGAAGCGATTTATTCTCAATACAAGGATTATCAATGATGCCATTAACTCAATTTTTATGGGACAACGGATTGTTGTTTAAAAATAATGGTCATTGATAAAACGGCTGTTATAGGATTCCCAGTCGATCACAGTCTTTCACCGGCTATCCATAATTATTGGATCAAAAAACTAGGACTGGACATAAAGCCATACGAAAAAATAAATGTGAATCCAAATACATTTGAAGAGCAGATCAATAGTTTAAAACAAGATGGCTTTGGAGGATTAAACGTTACTGTTCCACTGAAAGAGATTGCTTTTAACATAAGTGATGAAACGTCTGGCGTTTCAAAAAAACTTAGGTCGGCCAACACCCTTACTTTAGGTTCAGACAAAATAAACGGAGATAATACTGACGCCGTTGGTTTTATTAATTCTCTAGATAAAAAAACAATAGAGGAAAACATTGCCAATAAAAAAACACTTGTTTTGGGGGCCGGTGGTTCCGCTAGGTCTGTAGTTTACGCATTAAACCAATTGGGAGGCCATGTGAGACTATTTAACAGAACTACTGAAAAAGCTGAGATTTTACTTAATGATTTATCAATAAACTCAAGTCCCATTGGGACAGAAGAGCTTGATGACTATGCCAACTCCTCTTCGTTCATTGTTAACACAACTAGCCTCGGGCAAAAGGCAGGAGAGCACAATAATATTTTGAGTTTTGAAAATATAAAAACGGAGACATTTATTTATGATTTAATTTATAATCCTAAGCGATCGAGTTTTTTAGAAAAAGCTGTAGCAAAAGGTTTAAGGGTTCAAAACGGATTACGCATGCTAATTGAACAGGCGGCTTGCTCTTTTCAGATATGGCACGAAATTAAAGTTGATGCTAGTGATGAGTTAATATCACTGTTGGAGAGCATGTAATGTTGTTGATAGGCGTAACAGGATCTATTGGCATGGGAAAATCTACGGTGGCTAAGATGTTTACTGAATATGGTTTTGGTCTTTACAATGCAGATGATACTGTTCATTATATTTATGAAAATGATGAAGAGGTAATTAATAAAATTGAAGAGTCTTTTCCTGGAACAAAATCAGAAGGGAAAGTAAATCGAATTGCGCTTAGAGATATACTTAATAAAGAACCTATGAAGTTCAGAGATCTTGAAAAAATAGTTCATCCAGCTACAAGGCGGTACCAAATTGTATATATTGAGAAATTAATAAGTGACGGTAGCCCAGGATGCATACTGGATATTCCCTTATTATTTGAAACGGGTGGTGAAAAATATATCGATGTTTCTGTTGTGGTTACAGCATCAGAGGAAAAACAAAAAGAAAGAGTTGTTTCAGAAAGAAAAGTCCCTCTGGAAATTTTTAATTCTATAAAGAATCAACAAATGCCAGATCGAGAAAAATTAAAGAAAGCAGACTATATAATTTCAACTGATCAAACACTAGACGAGACAAAACTTGAAGTAAAAGATGTTGTGTCTAGAATAAAACTAATTAATCCTAAGGCATGGAATGCCTTTTACAAGAAATGAGAGAAATTGTTTTAGATACCGAGACAACAGGCCTCAGACCATCAGATGGTCATAGAGTAATTGAGATAGCAGCTATTGAAATTATTGACTTTTTACCAACTGGAAAGACTTACCAGCAATATATTAATCCCGAAAGAGATGTACCTGAGACATCTTTTAAGGTCCACGGTTTGAGTTATGATTTCTTAAAAGACAAACCACTTTTTGATAAAATTGCTAACGAATTTATTGAATTTATCGGTGATGCTACAATCATCGCGCACAATGTAGACTTTGATTTAGGATTTTTAAATTATGAACTTAATATGTGTGGTAGAGAGTCCATAAAAAATAATAAAATTGACACTGTATCGATTGCCAGGGAAAAATTCCCCGGACAAAGTGTGTCCTTAGATGCACTGTGTAGACGTTTCTCTATTGATAACAAACAAAGAGAAAAACACTCAGCAACTCTAGATACGGAGTTACTAGCAAGAGTTTATATTGAGTTAATGGATGCGCGGGAACCCAGTCTGAATTTAGACACTCAAAAAAAGACTGAGATTGCTGAGTCTAAATTTGATATTGCCAAGCTAAAAGATAGGTCTTTGCCTATACGATTAACTGATGAAGAAAAAATAAAACATAAGAATTTTATTAAAACATTAGGTGAAAAAGCAATTTGGAAAAAAATAAATATTTAAATGAGTGAATATAAAATTAATCATACCCTTCACAAAAAACGAGAAACTCAGGATAAACCAATCCCTGCTGCCTCTGTAATGCTGGTTCGCGATCATGATAATAAGGTTGAAGTATTTATGATTAAACGGTCAATGAAAACTAATTTTGGTGGTGCCTGGGTTTTTCCAGGAGGAAAAATTGATAAAGCTGACGATGCCAAAAATTATGCTAGATACAGCCACTTACTAGACGATGTCACAGCTTCCCAACGATTGGGAACCGAGACTAATGGTCTCGCTTATTGGATTGCATGTATTAGAGAATGTTTTGAAGAAAGTGGAATATTGTTAGTCAACGAAACAGATGGAAGTAAGCAAAAAACTAAATTTACAGACAATGAGTTAAAGATAATTAACCAATATAAAGAAAAGCTTTTAAGTGGTGATTGTGTTTTTAATGAACTTCTAGACAAACTTAATTTCTCTCTCGCTACAAATGAACTTGCATATATTTCACACTGGATAACGCCAAAAATCGAAAAACGAAGATATAGCACAAGATTTTTTGTAGCGAGAACTACACATCAAGAAGCAATTCATGACGGTTCAGAGGGAGTTGAAAGTCAATGGATAAATCCTCAAGCAGCTTTAAATCTATATAATACCGGAAATTACCCAATGATAATGCCTACGATTAAAAACCTCGAACTTATAAAAGATTTTTCTAATGCGAATTCTCTGTTAAAAGCAATGAACAATAAAGAAGAGAATGAAATTCCTCGTATAGAGCCTATTTTTAAAATCAGAAATGGTAAACCTAAGCTTATTAGTTATTAGCTTTTTGCTTTCGGTTTTTATAAAGTTCAGCGAAATTAACAGGGTCTAACATTAACGGTGGGAGCGAACCGTCTGCGTGTAGATCATATATAATTCTTCTTGCAAATGGAAATAATTGTCGAGGGCACTCAACCAATAGATACGCTTCTTTAATATCATCGGTTAGATTTTGAATTTCAAAGAGACCAACGTATTTTAAATCAATAATATAAAGACTCTTATCTTCACGTACTGCAGCTACATTCACATTTAGTTCAATTTCATAAATATCTGTATCTTTTCTATTTTTTGCTTTGACATCTACATTGGCATTAACGGCAGGGCGTTCGCTTCCTGATTGGAATGAGGCAGGGCCGTTTGGATTTTCAAAGGATAAATCTCTTACGTATTGAGTAATAATTTTAGCACTTACATCCATTTATTTGTTATCTCCTTCAGACTCATCGATTTCAAAGTAATCGGCTTCAATTGTATCGTCTGCTTTTTTCTTATGAACACCATAACGAGAAAGAATAAATGTTGCTACCAACTTTATAAAAAAAATTCTTGTGAATGGAATCAAACCTAAAAATCCAATTGCATCTGTAAAAAAGCCAGGAGTGATTAAAAGGACTCCTGACAACAAAATGACAAGTCCCTCACCGACCGTCTGAATTGGAGTTTCTAATTTCTGTATTTGATTTGCTAGTCGTTGAAAGGTACTTAACCCTTGCTGACGAACAAAATAAACACCAATAATGGCTGTTAAAAATATAAGACAAATGGTGTTAAAGGAGCCAATATTACTACCTATCTCAATAAAAAGGCTTATCTCAATGATAGGAATAAGTATAAAAACTGTTACTAATAAAAAAAACAAAATAGCTATAAATGTTGAAACTTTAGTTTAAATACCTACATAAAGTATTCTATAATAAAGTACAGATATGAGTGAAGCCTTTCAATATATTGACATACTAATCCTTGCAATCATTGCTGGTATTGTGCTCCTAAGGTTGCGTAGTGTCTTAGGTAAAAGAACTGGGCATGAAAAAACCGATAAAACTTCTTACAACTATGAGGCTCCACGTCAGTCTCAGACTGAAAAAGTTATCCCGATAGGACCAGAAAAATCGTCAAGTTCAACTACTGATAGTTGGTTTGATAACGACGACTTCTTAAGAGGGGCATCAAATGCTTATGAGATGATTGTGACAAATTTTGAAAACGGTAACAAGGATGCATTAAAATCTCTTCTGTCAGAAGATGTCATGAATAGTTTTTCTTCAGTGATTGATGAAAGAAATAGCAAAAATGAAACTGTTGAATTTAATTTTATCGGAATCGAAAAATCGGAAATTGTTCATAAAGACTTAAAGAAAAATCCGATGGAAGTAAGTGTAAGGTTTATATCTGAAATGATCACGTGCATCAAAAATAGCAAAGACGAGGTTATTTCTGGTAGTTTGAATCAAGTGCAAAAAATCACAGATATCTGGACTTTTGAAAAGTACAGCAACCGCAAAGGTTCAAATTGGTTGTTAGTCGCCACTTCGGATTAATCAATTAAATAGTTATTTAATTTTTCTTTGATTTCGTTTGGAAGCGATGCAGATTTCATAGTGGTTTGTTCAGTATTAACCCATGTAATGTATGCTTCATTTAAAAGATCGTTAGTCTCGGATTTATATATTTCTTGAAAAAATTTAATGCTGGAATTTCCTATTTTTTTTATTGAAGTATAAACTTCAAGGTTGTCATTTAATTCTGCTGGTTTTTTAAAATTCATTTCAACACCCACTGTGTGAAAGTCATTATTTGTCTCACTCACGTATCTAGATTGATCAAACAAGCTGTCAAGCATTTCACTGAGCGAAATATCATAATAAGTTAGGTAATGTGAATTATAAACAATCTTTTGGCAATCAACTTCAGAGTAACGGACTTTGATTCTGTTAATGTGAGATTTGCTATTTTTTAATGTCATTACTATAGAATATACTTTGTAAGATCTGTATCCTTCGACAATTCGCTGACATTATTTTTAACATACTCTGCATCAATTGTAATTTTTTCACCACCTTTATCTGCAGCTGTGAAACTAATATCCTCAAGCACTCTCTCTAAAATTGTGTGAAGTCTTCTTGCACCAATATTTTCAATTGTCGAATTAATGTCAACAGCCAGTGTCGCAATTGCATCAATTCCGTCTTCACTGAAATTAATCTTTACATCTTCAGTATTTAGAAGCGCCTCATACTGTTTGATCAAGCTGTACTTTGGTTCCTTTAAAATTCTTTTAAAATCATCTTGTGTCAGCGCTTTGAGGCTAACTCTTATTGGTAATCTGCCCTGTAATTCAGGCAATAAATCCGAAGGCTTTGAGAGTTGAAATGCTCCAGATGCTATGAATAAGATATGATCTGTTTTTATAGTACCGTGTTTAGTATTTACAGTAGTTCCTTCAATTAAAGGCAAGAGATCTCTTTGAACTCCTTCTCGAGAAACATCTCCTCCAACACGCTCAGATCTTGCGCAAACCTTATCGATTTCGTCAATAAAAACTATTCCATTATCTTCAACAGATCTTTTAGCTTCATTAATAATTTGATCTGTATCTATTAATTTATCTGACTCTTCATTTACCAGGATTTCATAAGACTCACCGACAGTTGTCTTTTTCTTTTTCGTTTTTGGACCCATAGCTTTTCCTAGCATGTCATTAAGGTTGATCATTCCAATGCCTGCCCCTTGCCCACCTTGTAAGTCTATTGTTGGAAAAGATCCGGTATCCTGAACAGCTATTTCGATTTCCTTGTCATCAAGTTCGTTGTTCCTTAATTTTTTTCTAAAGCTCTCGCGCGTAGTAGGTCCTGCTCCAGGGCCAACTAAAGCATCTAACACTCTTTCTTCTGCAGCTAATTGAGCCTTTGCCTTGACCTCGTTTCTTTTAATTTCTCTAACCATCGTAATCGCTATCTCAATTAAATCACGAACGATTGACTCAACATCTCGACCCACATAACCAACTTCTGTAAATTTAGTTGCTTCAACTTTTATGAACGGAGCTTGAGCAAGTTTTGACAGCCTTCTTGATATTTCTGTTTTTCCTATACCAGTAGGACCAATCATAAGAATATTTTTTGGTAAAACTTCTTCCTTCATATCGTCAGAAAGTTGTTGTCTTCGCCATCGATTTCTAAGAGCAATAGCTACAGATTTTTTTGCGTCGTCTTGACCAATTATGTATCTATCAAGTTCGGAGACAATTTCTCTAGGTGAAAATGATTGCATTGATTAATACTCAATCTTTTCTAAGGTGATATTACTATTAGTGAATACACAAATTTCACCAGCAATTTTAAGCGACTTGAGCGCTATTTCTTCAGCAGACAAATCCGTATCGATTAATGCTTTAGCAGCTGACAATGCATAATTTCCACCACTACCAATACCAATTATAGATCCCTCAGGATCCAGTACGTCTCCCATACCTGTGATTAAAAGAGAAGTAGAAGAGTCGGCAACAGTTAGCAAAGCTTCTAATCTTCTTAAGTACTTATCTGTTCGCCAATCTTTCGCAAGTTCGACGCAAGCTCGCGTCAATTGTTTAGGGTGTTTTTCCAGTTTTGCTTCAAGTCTTTCAAATAAAGTAAATGCATCAGCTGTAGCGCCGGCAAAACCAGCAATAACACTTCCATCTCCAATTTTTCGAACTTTTTGGGCGGTGCCTTTTATTACAGTATTACCTAAACTTACTTGACCATCCCCAGCAACAACAACTTGATTTCCTTTTCGGACACTTATAATAGTGGTTCCATGCCATGATGGATTTTGATTATTATTCATTACATCTATTATGTGGACATTTATTTATCAACTTCAAGGCCCTAATTTTTTGAAAAATAATGTTTTTTATAGATAATTCAGATATTTATTGATAGAAACCCAGTTGATTTTGTATGAGAAAAGCTGCTTATAACAGAGAAACGAAAGAAACCTCAATCGCTGTCGATATCAATATCGATGGTACAGGTAAATATGACATTGATACAGGTATTGGGTTTCTGGATCATATGTTGGAACAGCTATCCAAACATTCACTGATTGATCTAAAAGTAAGAGCAACGGGTGATACCCATATTGATTATCACCACACTACTGAGGATACAGGTATTGCAATTGGAGAATGTATAACCAAGGCACTTGGCAATCGTCAGGGAATTACTCGCTACGCACATTCCTATATTCCGATGGATGAGACATTATCACGGGTTGCATTAGACTTATCAAATAGACCCTATTTAATTTGGAAAGTGAAATTCAGTGCTCCAAAAATAACTTCAGCTCAAGGTGACTTTGATACTGAATTATTTAAAGAGTGGTTTCAAGCATTTGCACAGGCCAGTGGAACAACTCTACATGTCGAAAATATTTATGGAGAAAATAATCATCACATTATTGAATCATGTTTTAAAGCTTTAGCAAGAAGCCTTAGGAATGCTGTTATTATAAGCGATCGCGAAGAAAAGAACATTCCTTCAACAAAAGGAAAATTATAAGAATGATTAAAGAGGGTCAAAAGTTACCATTATTTAAACTTAAGAATCAGAACGGTGATGAAATCAAACTTCCTACCAAGGAAGACACAGTTATATACTTCTATCCTAAAGCTGATACTCCTGGTTGTACAAAAGAGTCATGTGACTTTCAGAGCAGTTTACGCAAGTTTAATAATTTGAAAGTAAAAGTTTATGGTATTTCAAAAGATCCAGTAAATAAACAAAGTAAATTTGCTGATAAGTATAAATTAAAGTTTGATCTTCTTTCAGATGAAAATGAAAAAATTTGTGAAAAGTTTGGAACTTGGGTAACTAAGAGTATGTATGGTAAGACCTATAAGGGAATTGAAAGATCTACATTTCTTATTTCAAAAGGTAAAGTAATTAAAGTGTGGAGAAAAGTAAAAGTTAATAATCATGTTGAGGAAGTTGTTGATACTATTAAGCTAATGAATAAATGAATTTAGTAATCATTAACTACGGTTCAGGAAACTTACATTCAGTACATAAAGCATTTGAGGCAGTCAATAATGAATTATCCAAACCTTTTGAAATTATAGTAACCAACAAATCCAGTGACATTGAGAAAGCTGACAAAATAGTTCTTCCTGGAGTGGGAGCCTTTCAGGATTGTAAAAATGCAATTTTGAGAACTAATGGTTTATACGAAAGTCTTGAAAAAATGGTCATTGAGGAGAAAAAACCTTTTATGGGAATTTGTGTTGGTATGCAATTGCTAGCTGAGAAATCATATGAATTTGGAGAATGTGAGGGATTTGGCTGGATTCCAGGAGAGGTTATTAAATTAGACGCGTTAGACGATTGCAAAATTCCTCATATGGGATGGAATGAAATCATTTCGCAAAAGCATGTATTATTTAATGATATCTTGCAAGGGACAGACTTTTATTTTGTACACAGTTACTACTTTAAAACAAAAACTGCTGATCATTGTATTGCTACTACAAACTATCCAAATTCAATAACAGCCGCCGTATGCAAAGAAAATATATTTGGGACGCAGTTTCATCCAGAAAAAAGTCATAAAAATGGAAAGAAAATAATAGATAATTTCCTTAAATGGGAAACTGTATGATTTTATTTCCAGCCATTGATTTAAAGGAAGGTAAATGTGTTCGGTTAAGACAAGGAGATTTTGAAGACTCAACGATTTATAATACATCACCTCTTGATCAAGCAAAAATATTTGAGGGTTTAGGAATTGAATATTTACACTGTGTTGATTTAGATGGTGCTTTAACCGGAAACTTTGAAAATATTAAATCAGTAGAAGATATTAAAAAAAATACAAATCTTAAAATTCAATTTGGAGGTGGAGTTAGAGATATTCAGAGTGTTAAAAGATTAATTAACATAGGTATCAGTAACGTGATTCTTGGAACATCAGCCTACGATAATAAAGAATTCTTAGAGGCCTCTGTAAAAATGTATCCATCACAAATATCAATTGCTCTTGACATAAAAAAAAATCAAATTGCTACAAAAGGATGGAGAGAATTAAAGGAACTAAATGTTTCTGATTTTTTGAATAGTTTACAAAATATGAATATTAATTCAATTATATGTACAGATGTTATGAAGGATGGGATGAAAGAAGGGATTAATTTTAAATTGCTTGAGGATGTAATGGGACAAACTAATTTTGAATGTGTTGCATCAGGTGGTGTTTCAAACATCTCGGATATAATTCACTTGAAAGAGAAAAATTACTCTAAGATTAAGGGTGTGATTGTGGGTAAAGCAATCTATGACAATAATATTGATATTACTGAGGCACTAAAAATACTTAATTGAAATGTTAAAAAAAAGAATCATACCCTGTTTAGATGTTGATCAAGGAAGAGTCGTAAAAGGTGTAAACTTCGTTGATTTAGTTGATGCTGGCGATCCAGTTGAGCAAGCAAAAATTTATAATGCTGAGGGGGCTGATGAACTATGTTTTCTTGACATTACTGCTTCTAGTGATGACAGAGAAACGTTGTTTGAGGTCGTAAAAAAAACCGCAGAAAATTGTTTTATTCCTCTTACAGTTGGGGGCGGGGTAAGGTCTTTAGATGATATTTCCCGTCTGCTACACTATGGAGCAGATAAGGTTTCGATAAATACAGCTGCTGTTGAAAATATTGATTTAGTTGCGAAAGCATCAAAAAAATATGGTTCTTCAACAATTGTAATCGCTGTTGACGCAAAAAAAACTGGTGATCATAAATGGAGTATATTCACACATGGAGGCAGAAAACAGACTGAAATTGATGCAGTAAAGTATTGTGAAGAAGTGGCTAATCTTGGTGCAGGTGAGATACTGTTAACTTCAATGGATAGGGACGGAACAAAAATGGGCTTTGACAATGATTTATTAAGCAATGTTACATCAACCGTTGATATACCCGTAATCGCATCAGGCGGTGTAGGTACATTAGAACATTTTTTGGATGGCGTAATTGTTGGAGGAGCTAACGCGTTATTAGCTGCTTCTATTTTTCATTTTGGAGAATATAGTATCAATGATGTTAAAAGATATCTTGCTGAGCAAAATATAGCAGTTAGGATTTAATCATGAAGGGGTATTGGATTGTAAAAGTGAATGATTTGCACCCAGATAAGCAAAAGATATACAAAGAGCTTGCAACTGAGACAGTTAAAAAATTTAATGGTAGATTCTTAGTTAGAGGCGGAAAAAATATAACTATGGAAGGCAGAGAATTTGAGAGAAATGTCATAGTTGAATATGAAACTTTTGATCTAGCTAAACAAGCTTATAATTCAGATGATTATCAAAATGCAAAAAAAATATTAGGTGAAGATAAAGATAGGTTATTTGCAATCGTTGAAGGAGTTGAATGAGTAGTAAAAAAATTGATGTACTGGTCAGGTTATTTGATACAATTGTATCACGTTCTGGCGATGACCCTTCTAAGTCTTATACAGCGAGACTAATATCAGAAGGTAAAGAAAAATGTATTAAGAAATTAAAAGAAGAGTCATTAGAAACCGTTGAAGCAGCCGAGCAAGACGATGTAAAACAGATTATTTACGAGTCAGCAGACTTAATTTATCACTTGTTAGTATTACTAAAAAAGTTCGATATTACTCCTGATCAGGTCTATGAAGAGCTGGAAAATAGGGAAGGTAAATCAGGTTTTAAAGATTAATGGCTTACGATAAAGAAAATATTTTTGCTAAAATATTAAGGGGTGAAATACCTTGCGATAAAATTTATGAGGATGATTATGTTTTATCATTCAGAGATATTCGACCTCAAGCTCCTTCACATGCTTTAATAATTCCTAAAGGTGAATATGTAGATATAAATGACTTTAGCGCAAATGCTTCTGACCATGAAATTGTAGGATTTAACAAAGCTATTTCAAAAGTGGCTGATATGCTGGGCATAAGTGAAAGTTCTGGTGGTGGAGGATACAGATTAATTGCCAATGCAGGTAAGGATGCCCATCAAGAGGTACCACATTTACATTTTCATTTACTCGCAGGAAGACCTTTGGGACCTATGGTTTTTCGTGAAAAACAAGAATATAAATAATTGATATGAACGAACAAATGTCTGATTCCGATCTCATTAAGCTATTTAATAAGAATAAATTATTTGATTTATTTAATATGACTGTGCTGGAGGTTGATACTAAAATTGGTAATATCAAAGTAGAGTTCGATGTTGACAAAAAGTTTTGTAATCCTGCTGGTGATGTTCAAGGAGGAATTGTGAGCGGCATGGTTGATGATGCAACAGCTTTAGCCTTTATTTTTCAAAACCATTTTAAAAAAAGACCACCTACTATTGAACTTAAAACAAATTTTTTATATCCAACTAAGCCAGGAAAGGTAATTGGCTACGGTCATGTTGTTAAGTCAGGAAAAAATATTGTATTTTTAGAGGGAAGGTTAGAACAAAATAATAGGACAGTAGTAACAGCAACATCAACATGTGTTAGTGTGGATATGCCACAAATAAATTTTAAAAAAATGATGGGAGATGAAAATGAAAAATAAACAATGGATTTTAAAAAATTTCCCAGTTGGCGATATTAGTGAAGGGGACTTAGTCTTAGAAGAAAATGAAGTATCAGAGCTGTTAGATGACCAAGTCTTAATCAGAAACATATATCTTTCTTTAGATCCAGCAAATAGAGGATGGATGAGTGGACAAAAATCGTATGTTGATGCTATGAAGACAGGAGATATTATGAGGGGTGGAACAATTGGTATTATTGAAGAAAGTAAAAATGATAAATTTAAAAAAGGAGAGATTGTTAACTGCATGGGTGGTTGGCAGGAATACTTTATAAGTGATGGAAAAGGCGTAAGGCAGATCCCTCAAGGAACAGGATTTCCACTTGACAGTTATATGAGTGTATTAGGTATGACGGGTCTTACCGCATACTTTGGTTTATTGGATGTAACAGATCCGCAGCAAGGTGAAACATTAGTTGTTTCAGCTGCTGCAGGTGCTGTTGGATCTATAGTTTGCCAAATAGGTAAAATTAAAGGGTGTAAAGTTGTTGGTATCGCCGGTTCCGATAGTAAATGTGAATGGCTCACTCGTGAATTAGGAATAGATGCCGCAATAAATTATAAAACTGATAATCTTCGTCAACGTCTTAAAGAAGAATGTCCTGATGGAATAGATATTTATTTCGAAAATGTTGGTGGGTCAATAACTGAAGCAGTTTTAACTCGGATGAATATTAATGGAAGAATAAGTTTATGCGGCTTAATCTCTGTTTATAATTCTAAGTCTTTAGCATCTGGGCCAGCTTGGGGAAATCTATTAGTAAAAAGAATTAAATTGAAAGGATTCATAGTTTTTGATTACTTCAAGCGTTATATGGAAGCATATCTTGATTTAACTAAATGGATGAAAGAAGGTAAAATTCAATATAAAAACCATATAATACCCGATATAGAAAACGCTGGTTTAGCAATAAAAAAATTGTTCTCTGGTGAGAATGAAGGAAAGTTAATAATTCAAGTATCTGAGAACTCAACTAAAAATTGAGTGAATGAAAAAAATTCTGATTTTTAGTAATGGCGAGCAAATTGGTGACGGTATTTTAAAACTCGTTTTAGTATATCAATTGAGAAATAGATTTCCTAAACATGAAATACATTGGGCAACTGACAAAATTAAAACTGTTTATGACACAATACTTAAATCATTTGTCTCAGATTATATTGATGTAATTTGGAGCCAGTCAAATCTGAGTCCTTTTTTTTGGAATAATATTTCAGATAAGTATGATTTTCAAAATTACGAATTTGATATTGTTATTGATACTCAAAATGCTGTTCCAAGAACAATTGCGCTTAAAAGAATTAAATCAAAAAATTTTATCTCTGCGACAGCTAATTGGATATTCTCAGACGTAAGACCTGAGAAAAAAATTATTAAGCATCCTTTTTATGTACGTAATATAATACAAATGTTTGATTTAATCTCCACATTCACAGAAGAAAGAAAATTTAAATTTGATATACCAGAACGACTTAAACAAAAAGTTTCAAAATTATTTAGTAGTAATGAAAAGTATATTGGTTACGCTCCTGGTGCTGGGCAAGAAAAAAAAATATGGCACTTAAATGCGTACCTAACAATAGTTAAGCATTTTGAGTCAAAAGGAATCAAATCCGTATTTTTCCTTGGTCCTTCAGAAAAGGGGCTAAAATCGCAAATACTTGAAAGATCAAAGACAGCGATTTTCCCTGAGGACTTCATTACTGATGTGACTGGGGTTGAGATAGTAATGGCTACCACAGAATTTCTAGATTGCGCTATAGGTAATGATAGTGGAACATCAAATATGTTATCTACAAATTTATGTCCACTACTAAAGTTATGTGGACCAACTAGTCCACAAAAATTTATTAACGATGATTTTGAAAATGTGCACTTTATCTCATCCAAGGAATTTGGTGGTCAA
Source organism: uncultured Pelagibacteraceae bacterium (assembly GCA_902525595.1). Classification (GTDB taxonomy): domain Bacteria; phylum Pseudomonadota; class Alphaproteobacteria; order Pelagibacterales; family AG-422-B15; genus CACNXQ01. Next base: position 26,806 of record CABZHO010000004.1, read on the forward strand.
GATATTAATCTTATTCCAACAGAAGTAGTCATTAATAAAGTTGAAAATCTACTAAAAACCTGAGCGTTTTTGGATCATTCGGTCTAACATTCTGTCACTGATAGTCATTGGAACAGTCCAGTACATCATTTTATTTGGAGTAATAGTGTATCTGGTTTTTCTATTTGGGTTATGAAGAGCATTAAATATGAGTTTGCCAACCTCGATGGCAGGAAAAGCTATTTTGAGCGCGTTTTTATTTCTTTTAGGTATTAATTTTGCAGCCTTTGCATAGTCAGATTTTTTGAGACTCTCTAGAAATTTTTTATCCACCTTATTAAAAATTTCAGACTTGATCGGCCCAGGGCCAATGATAACAACGTCAACCCCGTATCTTAACAGTTCTCTTCTTAGTGATTGACTCAATCCCTCCAATCCATGTTTTGATGCAGTATAAGCACCAAGCCCTGGCATGCCTATTTTGCCTGAGAGCGAGCTAATATTAAATATAACACCTTTTTTATAATTGTTATTTTTTTCAGCTCCACATAAAGGTGCAAAATATTTAATAACTCTAAATGCACCATTTAAATTAATATCAATTTGCTTTTCAAAATCTTTTACTGATTGTCTTAATAAGGGACCTGGAAAAGAAGTACCTGCATTATTAACTAAAGCAAGAAGATTAGAGTCATTTAAATCTTTTTTTATAAATGCTGCAGCTTTTTTCAGTTGCGCCAGTTTCGTTACGTCAAAAATTATCGTTGTTAATTTGTCTTTATATATTCTTTTAAGTCTATTTGCATCTTTAGTACTGCGAACACTTCCGTAAACGTGGAAGCCCTTACTTACAAAATAATCAAGTGTTCCCCTTCCAATACCAGTTGAAATACCTGTAATCATAATAGATTTTTTGGTCATAATCGCGCTCCATATATTTGTATCACTTTAGACGCAAAACTTACTCCAGTTGCACCACAATTTTCCATACTTTCATTCTTTAAAAAACTAAGTAAGAATCCCGCAGCAAATAAGTCTCCAGCTCCTGTTGTATCAACAAGTCTCTCAATTTTTTCTGGTTTGATAAGAATTCTTCTATCTTGGTTGACAATCATTGCACCTTTTTCGCCAAGGGTTATTGCAAAAATTTTATTTTTTTTATTCAATATTTCTAAACACTCATCAAGGTGATTTTTTTCGTATAGTGATTTAATTTCTTCTTCGTTTGCAAATATAATGTCTGCTTCATTGTTTACGAGACTTAAGAAACTGTCTCGAAATCGCTCTATACAAAATATGTCAGACACACTAAAAGCAACAAGTTTGCCAGCATTCTTAGAAATTTTTATCGCTTTTTTAATCGCTTCTTGAGCGTCATCAAGATCCCATAGATATCCTTCTAGATAAGTAATTTTTGAGTTAGCAATTACATCATCATTAACATCACTGGCATTGAGTTTCTGTGAAATTCCTAAGTAAGTACTCATTGTTCTTTGTGCATCTGGAGTTACCATTACCAAACATCTTCCTGTTTCACTCTCATCTGACTGTGCAGAGTTTTCGAATACAACTTTTTCATTTTTCAACCCTTTAATAAATGAGTCACCTACCTCATCGTTGCCAACTTTGCCAATAAATGCAGTGTTGATATTATTTTGAGCTAGAGCCACAATAGAATTAGCTACTGATCCACCAGAAACATTTGCTTTTATTTCAATTTTTTTTGATAAAGATTTAATACTGTCTAAATCAACAAGTGACATTAATCCTTTTCTCAGTTCTTGTTGTTCAAGAAATTTATCATCCACGTCTGAGATAACATCTACAATTGCATTCCCAATTCCAACAATATCGTATTCTTTACCTACCATGTCTCTACCCAAGGACGTAAATCCAATTCAAATGTCCACGCATTTTTTGGTTGATTATGTAGCACTAAATAGTTTTGTGCAATATCATCTGGTTTCATTAAACCATCGACTTTTTTCTTCTCTTTAACATATTCAGGAAAAAGCTTGTTAACCCAAGGAGTATCAATTGCCCCATCCACAATTATATGAGCAACATGAATGCCTTTAGGTGCAAGTTCTTTCGCCATGCTTTGAGCCAAAGCCCTCTTTGCTTGTTTCGCTCCAGAAAATGCTGCAAAACCCTCTTTTCCTCTTACACTTGCAGTGGCGCCAGTAAATATTATGGTACCTTTTTTTCTTGGTAGCATTTTTCGTGCAACTTCCCTACCCATGAGAAATGCTCCAAAAGCTGCCATTTCCCAAACTTTATAATACTTTCTCGAGGTAGTTTCTAAAATATTGAAGCGTATATTTGCTCCAATATTATAAACAGCTACATTAATTTCCCCTATTTCATTTTCTATCATTTCAATGAAATTTATAACATCTTCCTCTTTGCGGGCATCCAGACTGAAACTCAAGCACTCTCCACCCTTACTCTCAATTTCTTCTTTTAGTGGTCCAAGCTCATCTCCATTTCTTCTTGCTACTACAGTAGTATAGTTATCACTGGCAAAAACTCTTGCTATAGCTGATCCAAGACTGCTACCGGCACCAATAACAAGTGCTACTTTTTTTTGTGACATCTTAGTTAGGTTATCAGCAATCTTAAAACATATAAAGTCGTTTTCGTAGACTGTATCTAAGCTTTTTTTGTTTTAATTGGCTTCTTTCTTTGAGGGTAACATGTTTTGCAGATTTTACATTCAATTCCGTAACAGCTTCGAGCCTCACAATATTCTCTTCCGTAGAAGATAATTTGTAAGTGAAGTTTATTCCACAATTTTTCAGGAAATATCTTTTTTAAATCTATTTCAGTTTGTTTTACATTTTTACCGTTAGTCAACCCCCATCTTTGTGCAAGTCGATGAATATGTGTATCCACTGGGAATGCAGGATGCCCAAACCCTTGAGACATGACAACACTTGCAGTTTTATGTCCCACACCAGGTAAGGACTCTAAATCTTCAAAATTTTCAGGTACTTTACCATCAAATTTTTTCATTAAAATTTTAGATAGTTTTGAAATCGCTTTTGATTTCTGAGGAGCTAGTCCACATGGTCTAACAATATTATATATTACGTTAATAGGAATGTTTTTCATTTTAGCAGGTGTATTTGCCTTCTTAAAAAGAAATGGCGTTACCTCATTTACTCGTTTATCAGTACATTGAGCGCTTAACAAAACAGAAATCAATAATTCAAAATTATTCTTATGATTAAGTGGAATAGGTGTTTTGGGATAAATTTTGTTTAAAATACTTATTATTTTTTTTGCCTTTTCAGACCTTATCATTTTTTTGACTTTTAACTAATTCCAAGTACATCAGACATTGTAAACAATCCTGGTTTTCTACTAACGCCCCATTTTACTGCCTGTATTGCACCATTAGCGAAAATTCCTCTATCCTTAGCACTATGTTTTATGATCACATTTTCATCCCCATTAGAAAAAATAATTTCGTGATCACCAATTACCTCACCTTTTCGAAATGATGACATCACAATTTTATTTTTAAGGTTTTTTCCTCTAACATTAAGACGAGATACTTTTTTTATATTTTCAAAATTTTTATTTTTACCTTTTGCTGCAGCTTCTCCCATCATTAGAGCAGTACCAGATGGCGCATCAATTTTATGTTTATGATGAGTCTCGTTGATCATTATGCTAAATTCATCATTCAAACTAGAAGAACTAAGACTAATTAGTTTTTCAATCAAGTTGATACCTAAGCTCATGTTTCCAGATTTTATTATGGTTGCATGTTGAGCAGCATATCTAATCTTTTTTAATTGATGGCTTTTAAAGCCCGTTGTTCCAATGACATGTACTATCCTTGCTTGGGCTGCATACTTCGAGTGATTTATTGTTGCCTCAGGTGACGTAAAATCAATAACAGCGTCGGTCTTAGCAAATAGAGCAATGATATCATCAGTAACTTTTATTTTTACTTTTTTACTTTTCAATAATTTTCCTACGTCACTGCCAATCGAGCTATGTCCTTTTTTTTCAGTTGCACCAAATAAAATTAATGAGTTGTCTTGTAAAACTCGTTCTGCAATTTGTTTTCCCATACGGCCAGTTATGCCTGTAACAACAACTTTAATTTTCTTCATTAAATTAAGATAATTGAAATATTTGAAAAAGTAAGTTTTTTAAGCTTTTCTTTTCCAAAATTCTCTGGCTTTTTTAAAAAATGCTGAACTTAAAGGACTTTCGTTCTTATCACTAGTTTCCTGAAATGATTTTAGAATTTCAATCTGTTTTTTATTTAAATTAACAGGTGTTTCGACTTTTGCTTGAACATATAAATCACCTAAATATCCATTTCGAACATCGGGCATTCCTTTTGATTTAAGTCTGAATTGATCTCCAGTTTGTGTTCCCTGGGGTATTTTTAACCTAGCTTTTCCGCCATCTATTGTTGGAATATCAATAGCTCCACCAACAGCAGCGTCGACCATAGAAATTGGAATTTCAGTAAATAAATTTTCATTTTCACGAGTAAAAATACTATGTTCATTTACATTTACAAATATATATAAATCGCCCTGTTGGCCTCCATTCAGGCCAGCCTCACCTTCACCAGAGAGCCTTATTCGAGATCCATCATCAACTCCTTTAGGTATTTTGACCATTAAACTTTTAGATTTTTGTTTTCTGCCCGATCCATTACATGGGTTACAAGGGTCAGAAATAGTTGAACCACTTCCTTGACATGTTGGACACGTTTGTTGAATTGAAAAAAATCCCTGCTGTGACCTGATTTGTCCTCTGCCTCCGCATGATTGACAAGTTATAGGTTGACTACCTTTTGATGCACCTGATCCAGAGCACGACTCACATTGAACTTGAGTTGGGATTGTTACTTTGAATTTTTTTCCATTAAAAGCCTCTTCTAGGTCTACCGTAATATCGTATCTTAAGTCTGATCCACGATTGTTTGCTTTTTGTCTGCGATTACTGCCGCCACCAAAAAAAGATGAGTCTCCAAAAAAGTCTTCAAAGATATCTTGGAAAGCAGATGAATTAAAATCAAATCCGAATCCACCCTGTCCCTGGTTACCATCTACCGCCGCATGACCAAATTGATCGTAAGCTGATCGCTTTTCTTTATCTTGAAGAACTGCATAGGCTTCACTGGCTTCTTTAAACTTAACTTCAGCATCTGCATCTCCCTGATTTCTGTCAGGGTGATACTGCATAGCAAGTTTTCTATATGCTTTTTTTATTTCAGAATCGTCTGCAGTTTTGGAAACGCCAAGAACTTCATAGTAGTCTCTTTTTGACATAAGCTATCTCGCTTACGACTGCTTGTTATCTTCTTTGACTTCTTCAAACTCAGCATCAACAACTTTTTCATTTTTTTCTGATGCCTTATCTCCAGTAGCTTGTTCTTGATCGCTTGGTTGGGAAGCATCTTGTTGTTGAGATTTATACATTGCTTCACCTAATTTCATTGAAGATTGAGTTAGAGCTTCAAGACCGGATTTGATCTTTTCACTATCATCAGAAGCAATAGCATCTTTTAAATTTTTAATGTCGTTTTCAATCGCATTCTTTTCTTGATCACTTACTTTGTCACCAAACTCTCTAAGATTTTTCTCAGCAGAGTGGATCATTGAATCTGCTTGGTTCTTTGCATCAATATCTTCTCTTTTCTTTTTATCAGACTCCGCATTTGCCTCAGCTTCCTTAACCATCTTATCTATTTCATCCTCACTTAATCCTCCAGAGGCTTGTATTTTTATTTGCTGTTCTTTGCCGGTTCCCTTATCTTTCGCAGAAACATTAACAATTCCATTGGCATCAATGTCAAAAGTCACCTCTATTTGTGGAACTCCTCTGGGTGCGGGAGGTATGCCGATAAGGTCAAAATTTCCAAGTAACTTATTATCCGCTGCCATTTCTCTTTCACCTTGACAAACCCTAATGGTCACTGCTGTTTGATTATCATCTGCGGTAGAAAATACCTGACTTTTCTTTGTTGGTATTGTTGTGTTTTTATCGATTAACTTCGTGAATACTCCTCCGAGAGTTTCGATTCCTAAGGATAACGGAGTAACATCAAGTAGCAGAACATCTTTTACATCACCTTGAAGAATACCAGCCTGTATAGCTGCTCCTTGGGCAACAACTTCGTCTGGGTTAACACCTTTATTTGGCTCTTTACCAAAAAAGTTTTTTACTGTTTCTATTACCTTTGGCATCCTTGTCATTCCTCCAACAAGTACTACTTCGTCAATCTCACCCGCACTCAATCCAGCATCTTTTAATGCTGCTTCGCAAGGTTTAATTGTCTTTTCTATAAGATCATCAACTAAGGTTTCTAATTTTGATCTGGTAACTTTAATATTAAGGTGTTTGGGCCCCGATTGATCAGCTGTTATAAAAGGTAAATTAATTTCAGTCTGAGAAGTAGAGGATAGCTCAATTTTAGCTTTTTCTGCAGACTCTTTTAATCTTTGTAAAGCTAATTTATCTTTTGTTAAGTCAATGCTATTTTCTTTTTTAAATTCTTCTGCAAGGTAATTAAGTAACCTTGAGTCAAAATCCTCTCCTCCTAAAAAAGTATCACCATTTGTCGATTTAACTTCAAATACTCCATCACCAATTTCTAATACAGAAATATCAAATGTCCCTCCACCCAAATCATATACAGCAATTGTTTTACCATCTTTTTTATCTAAACCGTATGCGAGCGCTGCTGCAGTTGGCTCATTCACGATTCTTTCAACTTCAAGACCTGCGATTTTACCAGCATCTTTTGTTGCTTGCCTTTGAGCATCGTTAAAGTAAGCAGGTACAGTTATTACTGCTTTTTCAACTTTTTCACCCAGATATCTTTCAGCGTCTTCTTTTAATTTTTGAAGCACAAAAGCTGATACTTGAGAAGGTGAATATTTTTCTGAGCCCGACTCTACCCATGCATCGCCGTTTTCTGATTTAATAATTTTAAAAGGAACCATTTCAGAATCTTTTTGGACCATAGGATCGTCGAAAGATCTTCCCATAAGTCTTTTTATTGCAAAGAAAGTATTTTCTGGATTTGTAACACCTTGACGTTTAGCGGGCTGTCCGACTAGTTTTTCATTATCACCATCAAAACTTATAATTGAGGGTGTAGTCCTTGAGCCCTCAGCATTTTCAATAACTTTAGGGTCCTTCCCATCCATTATGGATATACAACTGTTTGTTGTACCCAAATCAATACCAATTACTTTTGCCATAAATATCTCTTTTTTTTGTATGTGATATATATAGGTAGTCGATTTTTCAGTACAACCCCCCGTTAAAAACTAATTTAAGTGAATTTGTAAAAATAATTTCGATTTATATTACTGATTTTGTTCACTTTTTTTTTTAGAAACACCAACAAGTGCAGGTCTAAGAAGTCTTTCTCCAATTGTATAACCTTCTTGAACAACCTCTGCAACAGTGCCTTCTTCAATATCATCTTTTTCTAATTCAAACATAGCTTGGTGCAGATTTGGGTCAAATTTTTCATTTATCGATTTAATTTTTTCAATTTTGAACTTCTCAAGTACATTAATTATTTGTTTTTCCGTTAATTCTATACCTTCAATTAATTGAGAATAATTTTTATCTTCTTGACTAATTTTATCTGTATCAACAGTTTGCAATGCTCTTTCCAGATTATCTAAGACTGTAAGTATTTCTTTTGCAAAATTAGAAATAACATAATTGCTAAGATCTTCTTTTTCTCGATCAAACCTTTTTCTTAAATTCTCGTTATCTGCTAATGATGTTAAAAGTTGGTTTTCAATTTCTTTAATTTTTATCTCTAAATCATTGCGAACTCTCTCTTCATCTTTTTGAGATAATTGATTTGATTTCTCGCTTTTCTTTTCAGAACTACTTTTTGTTTTATTTTTAGGCATTTTAAGTTTTGTTTTTTTAAATATGTAATGATCTATATTATTTTCGTCAATACATAGTATATTTAAATATATATTATGAGAAAAAACAGAAATACTGACAACTTAAGAGAATTATCAATAATTCCAAATTATTACGAAAATCCAGAAGGTTCATGCTTAATTAAAACTGGTGACACTCATGTTCTATGTAACGTATCGGTTGAAACATCATTACCGAGATGGCTTAAAAATTCAAACATGGGCTGGATAACCGCAGAGTATGGTATGCTTCCAAGATCTACATCCGAAAGAATGACACGCGAAGCGTCTAGAGGAAAACAAAGTGGAAGGACACAAGAAATACAAAGGCTAATCGGACGATCAATTAGATCAGTGATAGATTTAGAAAAGATAAGAGATTTGCAAATTATTATTGACTGTGACGTACTACAAGCAGATGGAGGAACAAGAACGGCTTCCATCTCAGGTGCTTACGTAGCACTTGAACTTTGTATAAAAAAATTGCTAGAGAAAAAAATAATCAAGCATAACCCCATCAGAGAAAATCTTGCAGCTGTGAGCTGTGGGATTGTTAATGGTGTTCCTTTATTAGATCTTGATTTTAATGAAGATCAAAATGCAGATGTAGATGCAAATTTTGTTATTACTGAAAGTGGTAAAATTGTTGAAATACAAATGACTTCTGAAAAAAAATTATGTTCTGAAGAAGAATTTAATTCAATGTTTTTTTTGGCCAAAGAAGGCATAAAAGACATAATTCAACAGCAAAAAAATACGAGATCAAATTGAAAGATATTTTAATTGCGAGCCATAATGAGGGAAAGGTAAAAGAGATAAGTTCACTGTTGACTCCCATGGGTTATAAAGTTTATTCCGCAAAAAAATTTAATATAAATGAACCAAGAGAAGACGGTAACTCATTCATTGCAAATTCATTAATAAAATCAAAAAATGCAGCCTTGAAATCTGGTATACCATCCATCGCAGATGATAGTGGACTTTGTATCTTATCTTTAGGAAATCAGCCAGGCATTTATTCTGCTCGTTGGGCTGGGCGAAAAAAAGATTTTGATCTAGCGATGAATAAAATTGAATTAAAAATGTTAAAAAATAATTTAATTCATAAGTATCAAAAAAAAGCTTTCTTTTGTTGTGCTTTATCAATTTATTTTCCAAACGGTAAATACCGTGCATTTGAAGGTAAAATTTATGGATGCATTCAATTTCCTCCAAAGGGAAAAAATGGTTTTGGTTACGATCCTATTTTCGTACCTAATGGATATAGGAAAACATTTGGGGAGATGAAATTTCGTTATAAAGAAAGTATTAGTCATCGTGCCATTGCGTTTAGAAAAATGTCGAAGTTTTTAAAAAAAATGTCTAATTAATTAATTGGAATAAATTTTTGATTTCTTATTTGAAAAATTTTTGGGTCCCGAATTACTTTTCCTGTCTCAGTAAATCGAAACCATCCATTTATACCAATAAAGCCAGAATTATTATTTAGAATAGTACTATTAAAAATTGGTTCATTTAAATTTAAACTACTTAATAAGCCCACAAGGTCATAACTTAATGAGGAAATAGAATGTGACTTTTCATTGAATACTTCACTATAATCTTTTTCAAATTTTTTTCGGCTTAAAATATCTAGTGAGCTAAAATACGATTTATTAAGACCAGGTTCTTTTAGAGCAATTTCACGTGCCCAAACAGAAGTACCCATGTATTGTATATTTTTCGGGTCGACGTCATAATACGGTAGTATTGAATTAAGATTTGATAAGTCACTAAATTTTTCAGTTATTATGATGATTGCTTCAAAGTCAAGTTCTCCATATGTATCTAACTTTTTTAATTTCTTGATTTCTTTTAGAGAATTGTCTGTTTTTAATTTTTCTAATTCCCTTATTTTTTCTTCAAGATTTAACTGTCTAGTCTCATAGTCGCTAATGGTTCTTGAGACTCTATAAAAGTCAGGGTTAACTGTATCGTAAAATTCATATTTAAAAAAAATTGAACTATCTTTGTTTTTTTGTTCTTCAATTTTTTTCTTCACACGTTGACCAAATTCATTATCAGGCAATACAACAGCGTATTTATGAAGCCCTCGATTTATAGAATAATTTAGTAATTTATTAATCTCATCTTCTAATGTAAGTCCAAAAACGTAATAATTTTTCTCTTCAAGCTGAGAATTATTTGAGAAAGAAATAACAGTAATTTCTTCTTCATCAATAAGGTCTTTAAGTATTAGGCAATTATTAGTGAAAACTGGACCAATAATTATTTTTATACCCTTATTAATTAATTTGTATGTATTTTGAACTAACTCTTCATCATTGCCCGTATCGACAATATGGAAACGTATATTTTCCTGATCAGTTTTTGATAAAGCAAGTTGCGCTGAATTTAATAATGATCTTCCAATTTTATAATGTTTCCCAGTTAGAGGAAGCATAATACCAATATTAATCATCTCATTATTTTTTTTTAGCATATTTGCGTCCAATGCCGTTATTATATTTGTTTCACTATCTATAGTATTAGATTGGTTATAAGATAAAAAATCGTTTGATTTTAATGGAGGTGTTTCACAATTTGCAAAAACGAACAAAGCCGTGGTAAGGACTATGAAAACTTTTATTTTACTTGATAACATTTAATGCCATTAAATATAAATTATATTTCAGATTTATTAAATTACGAAAAATTGCAAAGTGCACTCTATATTGTATCAACTCCCATAGGCAACTTGAGCGATATTACTCTTCGCGCTTTGAAAGTTTTATCAAGTGTCGACATAATTTTATGCGAGGATACTAGAATTAGTAAAAGATTAACAATTAAATACGGTATTAACACAAAACTAATTCCTTTTCACAAATTTAATACAAGAAAAATTATTCCAAGCATAATATCGAAATTAAGCAAAGGTTTTTCAGTTGCTCTTATATCGGACTCTGGTACCCCACTCATTTCAGATCCAGGTTCAGATTTAATTAATGAATGTGTTAATAATGACTTCAAAGTAATCTCGATACCTGGTCCTTCTGCTACAACAGCTAGCATAGTTCTATCAACGTTCAATAATTCATCTTTTTCTTTTCATGGTTTTTTTCCTAGACAAAAAAAAGAAATAAATTTTGTGATTCAAAATCTCAAAAACAGTCTCTATCCATTGATTTTTTTTGAATCGCCAAAACGAATAATCAAGACTTTAAAAATAATTCAAAACGAAATTACAAATTGCCGTATAACTTTTGTTCGTGAACTAACAAAGAAATATGAGGAAATTATAAATTCAACACTTACTGATGTCATTAAAGAATTAGATAAAAGAGAAAAAATTGTCGGTGAAATTACGTTTATCATTGAACCTTTATATAAAAAAACAAATTTAGATTTAAGTCGCCAGGAAATCATTATGCTTGCTAAAAAATTGCAAGATCAAGGTAAAAACATTTCATATATATCAAAAGATCTGTCTCAAAATTTTGGTTTATCTAAGCGTGAAATATATCAAATACTAATAAAAAATATGAAATAATTGAAAACTGCTATATTATTTAATTTTTATGATCAAAAAAAAACTATATTTAATAATAATATTTTTATGCTTTTCATATCTATTTAGTGCTTGTGCACAAGTATTAACTGGTACCGCCGCCAAAGTTATTACTGTTGCAAAAGAAGATAGAACTATCGGAGAGTTCGTTGACGATACTTTAATTAAGACTGTTATTAAAAACACATATTTTGATCAAAGTGGCAACTTATTCTTTAATGTGGATGTTGAGGTTTCTCAAGGAAGAGTATTATTAACCGGAACTGTTGAAAATATCGATCTAAAGATTGAAGCTACAAGAATCGCATGGGGTGTTGAAGATGTTAAGACTGTGATTAATGAACTTCAAATAAGTAATTCAGATAATATTTTTAATTTTGCCGATGACCTTGTAATCAGTACAAAAGTATCTGGTAGACTGATACTTGAGGAAGAAGTTAACTCACTCAACTATAATATCGAAACAGTTAATAAAGTTGTTTATATAATTGGCATCGCTAAAAGCGAAGATGAACAAAAAAAGGTAATTGATATTGCAAGCGACGTATATGGCGTCGAGGGCGTTATTGATTATATTATTATAAAAGCTCAATTAAACTAGTTATATTCATGAATATTGGATTTCAAACTGACCCAGTCGAAAATTTAAATTTTGAGACAGATAGTACACTTCCAATTATTCGTGAATCTCAGAATAGAAATAATAAAAACTACATTTATTTGCCTAATTCACTTACATATAAAAACAATAAGGTTTATGGAGTTGTTACTGAAGTAAAATTCAAAACCCGACACTTAAACTCTATAGAATTAAAAAAGACCCGACATGTTTGCCTAGATATATTTGATAAGATTTTTATTAGACAAGATCCTCCGTATAATATGGAATACATTTCGTCTCTTCATATACTAGAACAGTGTAGGCAAAAAATTAAATTTATAAATAGTCCCGTTGGTATTAGAAATGCGCCAGAAAAAATATCAATGTTGCAGTTCAAAGAAATTATACCTCCAACAATCATTACACGTTCAGTGAATGAAATTAAAAAGTTTACGTCGTTATATAGTAAATCAATTATTAAACCTTTGTATGGTAACGGTGGTGAGAGTATTTTTATGCTCGATATAAAGGATAAAAATTATAATCAGATTATTGAAAAATTTTTAAAGTCAAATAAAGAACCTTTTATCATCCAAAAATTTTTAGAAGAAATCAAAAATGGAGATAAGAGAATAATTCTTGTAGACGGGGAACCAATTGCAGCTGTAAAAAGAATACCAAAAAAAGGTGAAATAAGATCAAATATTCATGTGGGAGGGGATTGCCAAAAAGTCGAGCTGTCCATTAACGACAAAAAAATTTGTAAAAGAATCAGTGGCTATCTTAAAAGTGAAGGTCTTTTTTTCGTTGGAATTGACATAATTGGTAATTATTTAACTGAGATTAATGTGACATCACCGACCTGTATTCAAGAAATAAGAAGACTTCATAAGATTGATATAGCTAAAATAATCTGGGATAAGATTTAAAAACTATGAGTATAAGATCAAATTTATTAAATTATGTATTAAAAAGATATATAAAAAATGTTCAGCCTCCTGTAGAAGACCGCTCATATTTAGAAGCTAGAAAAATGATGAATCAAAAAGGTTATGTCGACTCTAACCAGCCTGTGATTGCAAAATTTTTACAGCAAATCGTCTTTAATAATAAGAAAAGCAAAATCTCAATCAATGAGATTAAATTAGGCTCAATAAGAACCCTAGACTTCTATCATTCAGACTTTAACTCTGAAAAATGCGTCCTATATTTTCACGGAGGAGGTTATGTTGCTGGATCTCCGGAAACACATCAAAATTTATTACTAAGCTTAGCCAAAAAATCTAATATTAGAATTTTTGCCATTGACTACTCATTATCTCCAGAAAGTACTTATCCTGCAGCAATCGAGGATGCTATTGAAAGCTATCAAGCTCTTCGTGCAATGGGTTATAAAAGTAAAAATATTTATTTTGGCGGTGACTCAGCTGGAGGTAATTTAACTTTAGTAACAATACTAAAACTACAACAGATTTCAGAAGATTTACCTGGTAAATCATTTCTGCTCTCACCATGGACGGACTTAACTGGTGAAGGTAGAAGTATTAAAGAAAATTCTTTAACTGATCCTTACTTATCTTATGATGACTGGCTGAATACTGCCAAGTCAATGAAAAAAAATGTTGAAGAGTGGTATGCTCCTAACGAAGATTATCATAACCCTTTAATATCACCTGTCTTTGCAGAATATAAGAATTTTCCTGAAACTTTAATTCAAGTAAGTAATATAGAAATATTACTTAGTGATTCAGTAGACGTTGCAGAAAGAATGAAGAAAGGGAATAATAATGTACAACTCAGTATCTATAAAAATTTACCGCATGTGTGGCAAATATTTGGCTTCCTTCCGGAAGCTCAAAAAGCTGTAGATGAAATTGTTACTTTTCTAAAAAATTAATTTTTATAGGCAGCTAGTGCTGCAAGGTTAACAATATCAGAAACGTTAGCACCTAATGGTGCAATTTGAATACTTTCCTTAAAGCCAACTAAATAGGGTCCAACTAAATTACCACCACCCAGTTCTTGTAACATTTTTGTAGATATACTTGCGCTATGTATGGCTGGCATGATCAATAAATTTGCAGGACCAGATAGTTTACAAAAAGGATAAAGTTTCATTAAATTCTCATTAAGTGCAGTATTAGCCCCCATCTCACCATCATATTCAAAATCCACATTTCTTTCGTTAAGAATTTTTATAGCGTCTTTTATATAAACAGATCTCTCAGTAAAGGGCTTGCCAAAATTAGAATATGATACAAGAGCTGCTCGTGGTTCAATTCCAAATATCTCTTTTACAACCTCGGCACTTCCTTGTGTAATATTTGCAAGTTGCATAGCATTTGGCATATCATGTACATTCGAGTCAGCAACAAAAATAGTTCTTCCATTACATAACATCACTGTCATACCAAGAATAGTTTTGTTAGGAATTGGATCTAAAACATATTCAATACTCTCTAATGATGCAGCATAACTTCTCGTCAATCCACATATCATCGCATCAGCCTCTTTGAGAGATACCATACATGCAGCAAATACATTTCTTTCTCTAATAAGAAGATCAAGACAATCTTTCTTGAGAAATCCTTTTCTTTGCAATCGATCATATATATGATTTGCATATCTATCATGCTCAGTTTTATTTCTAGTACTGTGTATTTCCATTTGTTCAAAAAAGTCTAGACCCATTTCGTTCATTTTATTTTTTATGATTTCTTCTCTGCCAATTAATATAGGTATTCCCATTCCATTATTTAAAAAAATAGCAGCAGCTCTAATCATGTCTTCTTCTTCGCCTTCAGTAAATATAACTCTTTTAGGGTTTTCTTTGACATCTTGAAAAATTTTTTGAAGCAAACCTGCAGACGGATTAAGCCGAGCTGATAGCTCGTTGGAATATCGTTCCATGTCAACTATTGCTCTTCTCGCAACTCCTGTATCCATCGCAGCTTTTGCAACTGCTGGTGGCACTTTACTTATTAACCTTGGATCAAAAGGTGATGGAATAATATATTCAGGTCCATACTGAGGTCTTTCTCCAGGGTAAGCATTAGCAACTTCGTCTGGAACATCTTCTTTAGCTAACTCAGCAATAGCTTTTGCAGCAGCTATTTTCATTTCTAGATTAATTGTGGTGGCCCTCACATCGAGTGCACCTCTAAAAATATAGGGAAAACCAAGTACATTATTCACTTGGTTAGGGTAATCTGATCTACCTGTAGCAATTATTGCATCCTTTCGACAATCCATAACATCTTCAGGTAATATCTCAGGTTCTGGATTTGCCATTGCAAAAATTATTGGATTTTTACTCATTGATAAAACCATTTTTTGGGAGATAATGTTACCAACTGATAGTCCAAAAAATATATCGGCATCTTTAAGAGCGTCTTCTAATGACCGACAATCTGTTTTAATTGCATGAGCAGACTTCCATTGGTTCATATTTTCTTTTCTTTCAGAATGTATTACACCTTTTGTGTCACACAAAATTGCATTTTCATTTGGTAAGCCCATTGCTTTTAGGAGTTCCAGACACGCAACTCCAGCTGCACCTGCTCCATTAACAACAATTTTTGCTTCTGAAATTTTTTTACCTGATAAATCAAGAGCATTTATCAATGCAGCTGCTGAAATAATAGCGGTACCATGCTGATCATCATGAAATATTGGAATATCCATTATCTCTCTCAAAGTATCTTCAATAATGAAACACTCTGGTGCTTTAATATCTTCTAAATTTATACCACCAAATGATGGTCCCAAATGCTTTATGGAATTTATAAATTCTTCAGCATCTTCGGTATCAACTTCAAGATCAATCGAGTCGATGTCAGAAAATCTTTTAAATAAAACAGATTTTCCCTCCATAACAGGTTTTGAGGCATGAGCACCAA
Organism: uncultured Pelagibacteraceae bacterium; assembly: GCA_902525595.1. Classification (GTDB taxonomy): domain Bacteria; phylum Pseudomonadota; class Alphaproteobacteria; order Pelagibacterales; family AG-422-B15; genus CACNXQ01. The sequence goes on from CABZHO010000004.1 coordinate 42,766, forward strand.
GATTTCCCAAACCTAAAATTGCCGTGCCATTTGAAACAACTGCAACAATATTACCTTTGCTTGTATAATCGTAAACAGAACTTACATCTTCAGCAATTGCATTCACAGGAGCTGCAACACCGGGAGAGTAAGCGAGCGAAAGATCTCTCTGCGTTTCAAGCGGCTTTGTAGCTTTGATCTCAATTTTTCCTGGCTTTCCCTGCGCATGAAAAACTAATGCTTCTTTTTCGCTAAAATGTTCATTTCTTTGTTTTTTTGTCATAAATACTTTTTTGAGACCTTATATAGTTTTTTACCTGCTATTCAAATTCAAAAGATATATATTGAGTATGTACTTATTTTTGAAGTGATTTAAAACAAAATATAAGAGTAAATAACAAGAATATGAATGTTTTAAGGTCATCATTAATATACTCATTTTTTACTTTAATTAGTAGAGCGCTTGGATATGTAAGAGATATCTTAATTGCTATTTTTTTAGGAACTGGTGTACTGGCAGATATTTTTTTTGTTGCATTTCGTCTTCCAAACACATTTCGAAGAATTTTTTCTGAAGGAGCTCTTAACTCAGCCTTTGTACCGATTTACTCAAAACTTCTTCTAAACAAACCCACTGACAATGCAAAAATCTTTGCTGGTAACACTCTTTTAGTTTTTTTCATATTCACTTCACTAGTTGTAATAGTCGTTGAAGTATTTATGCCTTACTTTGTTACGATACTCGCACCTGGCTTCCTAAATGATGAAAATAAATTTCAAGAGTTAATTAAGGTTTCAAGAATTATTTTTCCTTTTTTAATTCTTATTTGTCTCTCTTCTCTTTACTCTTCTATTTTGAACTCTCATAATAAATTTGCACTTTCTGCATCATTGCCAATATTTCTAAATATTGCATTGATAGCATCTTTAATAGTAGCTTTTTTTTTATCCAGTAATTTTTTACTGTATTTATCTTGGGGTGTAATTATTGGTGGAATGATGCAATTAATTTTATTAATTTGTGCACTAACTTACAATAAAATTGAAATCAAATATTTTTCGAAAGTTGTGAAAAATAATATGAAAAAATTTTTTCAATTATTTTCTATTAGTTTTTTTTCTTCTGGATTATTGCAGATTAATATTTTAATAGGAACTATTATTGCTTCCTTTGAATCTGGAGCAATTTCATACTTATATTATGCTGATAGAGTATACCAATTACCATTAGCATTGATTGGAATAGCAATAGGTATTGTTTTGCTTCCTGCAATTTCACTTAAAATTGAAAATAAAATGGAGGATGAGATCAGTCAAACAATTGAAAATACTCTAATTTTTGCTCTATTAGTATCAATTCCAGCGTCTATAGGCATATTCATTCTACCTGAGCTAATTGTAGAGGTACTTTTTGAGAGGGGAGAATTTAATGAACTTTCGACATTAAATACTTCTTTAGTACTTAAATATTATAGTTTTGGGCTTGTAGCTTTTATATTAATGAAAATCTATAATCCTATTTTTTTTGCATACGAAGATGCCAAGCCAGCATTATATGTGACATTAACTAACTTAATTCTTAATACGATTATAAGTATTATTTTATTTTTAAAAATAGGATTTATTGGTATTGCAATTGGTACTAGCGTATCAGCATGGTTGTCAGTAATTATGATGCAATATTTTTTAAGTAAAAATAATTACTATAAAATTTCCTATAATTTTCTTAAGCCTTTATTTATTATTTTTCTCTCCTCAATTATTTTATATTTTTATCTGACTTATTTAGAAATATATTCATCTGAAATATTAGACGAATTTGAATTAAATAAAATTATATTTCTTTTGTTTTCAGTACTTTCTTCGATATTTCTTTATTTCTTTGTTATTTCATTTTACAAGCCTTTCTCATATATAGAACTTAAGAAAGTCATAATTAAATGAGTTTAAAAAATCATACTGTTTTATCTGGTGTTCAACCCTCCGGTGATTTACATATTGGGAATTACTTAGGTGCAATAAAAAATTTTATAAACATGCAGGATGATTTTAATTGTTATTTTTGTGTCGTAGATCTCCATGCTATAACCGTAAAACAAGATCCAGAATCATTACGTAGAAATACACTTGAAGTAGTTGCGACTTACTTAGCTTCTGGAATAGATCCAAAGTTAAGTGTAATATTTAATCAAAGTAGTGTCTCAATGCATGCTGAGCTTTCATGGATCTTGAATTGCGTAACAAGAATGGGTTGGTTAAATCGGATGACACAATTTAAAGATAAGGCAGGAAAAGACCGAGAAAATGTAAGCTCAGGTCTATTTATATATCCTAATTTAATGGCAGCTGATATTTTACTCTATAAGGCAACACACGTACCAGTAGGAAATGATCAGAAACAACACTTAGAATTAACACGAGATATAGCTCAAAGGTTTAATAGAGATTATAATTGCGAGAATTTCTTTCCAAGCCCCGAACCAATAATTGACAATGATATATCAAGAATCATGTCACTTAAAAATGGTTTACAAAAAATGAGCAAGTCTGATCCCTCGGAGTATTCAAGAATTAGTTTAACTGATGACAATGATACAATTATCAAGAAAATCAAAAAAGCTAAAACTGCTGATGTACCAATGCCAGATAATTTAAATGATGTTCTTGTATTGAGTGAAATTAACAACTTATTAAATATTTACTCAGGATTTTCTAGTATGAAAAAAGAACAATTAATCGATCAATATAAAGGTGAAAATTTTTCTAATTTTAAGTCTGAACTTTCAGACTTGCTCGTTTCTAAAATTGAACCTATTGCAATAGAAGTAAAGAAACTAATGAATGATAAATCATTTTTATTTGATGTTTTAAGTGATGGAAAAAAAAGGGCTACAGAAATTGCCACAAAAACATTAAATGATGTTTACGATATAGTGGGGCTTCTAAGATATGATTCATAGATCGAAATTTTTAGTTATCGTAGATGACTCAGATGAGCTAAATGTAGCAATTAGATTTGCCGCAAAGAGAGCTCAAAGTACTAAGGGCGGTGTTATACTCCTAAATATAATTGAACAATTTGACCCGCAACAATGGCAGTCTATTGAGGAAATAATTCTTCAAGAGGCAAGGGATAAGGCACAAGAAAAATTACAAAAATGGTCAAAAGTTATTAATGATTTAACAGATATAGTTCCTGAAGTAATTGTTAAAGAAGGTATACCAAGTGAAAAAATAATCGAAACGCTAGAGTCTGATAATGCTATTAGGTTTTTAGTTTTAGCTGCTGCTAATAGTGAACAGCCAGGTCCGTTAGTTTCACTTCTAGCAGGACAAAAAGCTGGTAAATTACCTGTCCCCCTCGTTATTATTCCACAAGGTCTCACGGATGATTTGATCGACGATTTAGCGTCAAGATCAGACTAAAAAAAACAATAGTTTCAGTTACTTATCATAATAATAATTGAAATCTTTAAAATTTAATGAATCTATCTATATAAATCTTTTAACTATGTTTATACAAACTGAATCAACGCCAAATCCTAATTCTCTAAAGTTCATACTTGAAAATTACAAGCTATGTAGTGAGCCAAGGGAATTCAATAATTTGACAAGTAATAATTCAAAACTTGCAGAAAAACTTTTTAAAATCGAAGGCATTGAAAAGATTTTTTTTAATGAAAATATCATTTCTATAAATAAGAACAAATACAATTGGGATCAATTAAAAGCTTCAATACTTCAAGTTATCTCTGATTTTATACATTCGGGTCTATCTCCAGTTGAAGATAGAGATCAAGAAATTAAAAATGATAATGAGATTAAGTTTAACGAGATTGACAAAGAAATAGTCAGTAACATAAATACTATTTTAGAAACAAAAGTCAGACCAGCGATTATGCAAGATGGTGGTGATATAAAATTCAAGAGTTACGATGAGGGTATCGTTTACTTAACACTACAAGGAAGTTGTGCTGGATGTCCTAGCGCAACATTGACACTAAAAAATGGAGTTGAAAATTTACTAAAACACCATATTCCAGAAATTAAAAAAGTAGAACAAGTTGTATAGTAATGAGCAAGATTATTAATTTATTCAAAGAAAATAGTAATATGAACTTAGTGATAAAAATATATTACCAAATTTTCTTTTTGATAATATTTCTCGTATTGCTTTCATTAATTTTTAGCCAAAAAATTTATGATCTTGATACTAGTAGAGTATTTTCAGACAATGTCTTAAAAATAAAAAAGGAAAGTAACTTATATTCAGTAAAACTTTTAGAGGACAATTATTCAAATAATAATTTTAGTATTAGGAAAATTAGAGAAACTAATTTAGTTCCTAACATTATCATACCAAAACTACCAAATGATTTAAAAGAAATTAGGTCAACAAACAATAGAAAAGAACTTTTTATAAAAATAACTCTGCCAATTATAATTAAGGAAAATGAGAGATTGATTTTTTTAAATAAAAAAATTAGCAGACTAAAAAATCAATTTAATTTAACTTCTAGAAGTGAAGCTATTTGGCTTAAAAATACAATGAAAGCTTATAAGGTAAACACCATTGATAGATTATTAATTAAGGTAGATGCGGTCCCAGTTTCTATTGCTCTTGCTCAAGCAGCGATAGAGAGTGGTTGGGGAACGTCAAGATTTGCTTATGAGGGTAATGCTTTATTTGGGCAATATATATGGAGTAAATCTGCAAAAGGCATTATTCCTAATGATCGAAACTCAAATGCAACATATAAAATTAAATCATTTGACAGTTTAAAAGACTCTGTTGCTTCTTACATGAAAAATTTAAATACAAATTCTCATTATGAGGAATTTAGGCTTAATAGATTCATTATGAAAAATAATAATGTAAAACCTATTGGAAATATACTTGCAACTTATTTATATAATTATTCTATTGAAGATGACTATCCTAGCAAAATTCAAGATATAATTAGAGTTAATAAATTTGAAGATTTTGAAACTGTCAAAATTATAAAAAAACCAATAAGTACGTTTGAAATTATTTAATTATAAATTGATATCCAAACCAGTGCCATTTGTCTTCAATTTTCGTTGTACAATTTAGCCGCCCTCTGCCACTACTATATGCTTCTCCAAGTTGGATTTGAAAACGTTTACTTGTTATTTTGTTAATGATTTGTTTGTTCCATTTACCTCCTGGATTTGAAAAACAGTTCAAATCGCTATTTTTCAAATCATCGATTATTGTGAATTCTATATCTGGCTTTTTATTTTCAACTAAATACATTTCACTTGGAATAAAATCTTCAATTCTTAGTGAATATGCTTTAGCTGCAAAAATAAAACGATCAATTGTGCCAAAATTTTCATTTAGAGAAAATCGTGGAAGATAATAGTGATTGCTATAACTTGACGTAACTCCAGAGTGTTGTCCAAAGGAGTGATCTATACCAAATTCCCCCAATACATCAATAACTAGTTTGCTTGTTTCTCCATAGGGATAAGCAAATAATTTAGGAATAAATCCTAAGTGCTTAACAAAGCTTTTATGGGATTTTAAAATGTCTGATTTAATCGTTTCTTTATCATTCAATGGTAAATGAAGATGAGTCGATGTATGCTGGCCAACTGTTCCGCCTTCGTTTACAAAACTACTTATTTGATCCCAGTTCATATACCCCTTCATTTGTTTGTCTACACTGTCTGTAGAAACAAATAATGTTACAGGAATATTGTTTTCTCTAAATACAGGCCATGCAATATCATAAAATGAGTGGTAAGCATCATCAACTGAAAATGCAATGAATTTCTTTTCAAAAGTATAATCACTCTTCATAATCTCAATCAATTTTTCTAAACTTATAACCTCAATTTCGTTTGTAATGACAAAGTTGATATGGTCTAAAAACTGTTCTTTTGTCACACTTGTTGATGGGTATTTGCTTTCGTCAAATCGGTGATACATAAAAGTTGAAACCCCAGGTTCATTATCTGCAAAAACGATTGAAGAAAATGCATTTACTAAAAAAATAAAAAATAGTAGGAGGAAACGTCTAAAAAAAAATGAAAAATACTTATTCATTAAACTTTATTTTTAATCTATATGTTTAAAATATCAATAATATGTTCTTAATATTAGATTTTACACGGGAAATGAATATGGCACTGGTGACTAACAACCAGTGTTATTATAAAAAAAGATCAGCCCAAAATCAAATATCTGAATTACTTATCAACGAAATAGAAAAATTTATTTTGAGTTCAAAAAGAAAACTGAAGGACCTCACTGCAATATATGTGATAACTGGTCCTGGAAGCTTTACCGGAGTAAGATCAGCTCTAACTTATGCAAAAGTATTAAAACTCACTCTTCAAATAAAAGTCTTTGGTGTATCAAAGTTTGAGATACTTAATAATCTTGCTAAATTAGATAATAGGAAAAATAAATATATTATTATTCAAAATAAAGAAAAAGATTTTTTTATTCAAAATTTTAATTTTAATAATCCCTCTGGACCTCCAAAATTAAGTAACTTTGATCAAGATATTTTAAAATTGAAAAAAGACTCAACAATAATTTGTGATAGTGAAAATTTTAGAGTAAAATTTATTAAAAAAGGGTCTAGCACTACTCAAAGAGATCTTAATTATGTGAAATATAATTTAAAGATATTATCTCGAATATTAATTAATTTAAAAGAGTTTAAAAATGATCCAAAGCCACTATATATTTCTAATTATTATTAAGTAGTAACATGGTTGATGTAAAAAAAATGTGTCAAGACAAGGGTCTTAGAATGACTGAGCAACGTAACATCATTGCTGATGTTATAAGTCAAATGAGTATAGAGGGTCATCCAGATGTAAACGAAATTTTTCTCAACGCAAATGCAAAAGATAAAAACATAAGTATTGCTACTGTTTATCGCACGGTTAAGTTATTTGAAGAGTATGATGTAATAGAAAAACATGAATTTAAAGACGGAAGATCAAGATATGAAGCAATTGAAGAACATCACCATGACCATCTTATAGATATTGAGTCAGGAGAGATTCATGAATTTACTAATAATGAAATTGAGTCAATTCAAAAAGCTGTTGCAAAAGAACTAGGCTATAATCTTGTTGATCATAGACTCGAATTATACGGTATTAAAATAAAGAAATAAAATGTCAGCAATAAGACTAATTCTCATTTTATTTTTACTGACAATTTTCATATTCATTTCGATACCTTTACAAATAATCTTTAATATTATTGGATTTAAGTTACGGAGAATATATCCATTATTTTTTTATAGAATAATCAAATTTATTACAGGAATTCAAATTAACTTTGATAAAAATTCTTATAACAAAAGAATAAAAGGAACTCTTTTTGTTGCCAACCATGTATCTTGGTTCGATATAATATGTCTGGGTACAATACTTAATGCTAGATTCATTGCTAAAAAAGAGGTTTCTGAAATGGGAATATTTGGATTTTTAGCAAAGCTTAGTAATACATTTTTTATTGATAATTCTAATAAAAACAAAATTATTGAATACAACAAACTTATTAAAAGTAAATTAGAGAAAGGTGAAAATTTTATAATTTTTCCTGAAGGTACAACTTCAGATGGCAATGGCGTAAATCAATTTAAGTCATCTATGTTAGAATGTGCATTTAATAATAAAAATGACACCTTTGTACAACCCATATCTATTTGTTACTCAAAAAAAAATAATATACCAATGGGTTTATTTTTAAGAAGAAACATAGCTTGGGTTGGAGATACGCCCATGGTTGAAGCTATGGCCAACCTTCTAAGCAGCGGTCCCATCACAGTGGATCTTGTATTTCACCATGTTCTTGATATTAGAAAATTTAATAATAGAAAAGATTTAACTTCATTTTGCGAAGAACAAATCCTTCAAGGTCTTAATAAAAAAATAAAAATTTAAAATCGTGAAAAATTATAAGTTTTTTATTAAATCATATGGTTGTCAAATGAATTTCTACGACAGTCAAAAGATAACCACAATACTTGAGAGTAAAGGTTACCAATTACAAGATAGTCCTGATAAAGCTGACTTAGTTGTTTTTAATACATGCAACATAAGAGATAAAGCAGCTCATAAAGTTTATTCAGATATTGGAAGAGTTAATAAATTTGATAATAAAAAAACGATTGCAGTAGTTGGTTGTGTTGCTCAGGCAGAAAATAGCGAAATGTTTAAAAAGAACCATGCAATTGATATAGTGCTTGGGCCACAAAGTTATCATTTATTGCCCCAGATGATCAAAGATCTTGAAAAAAAATCAAAATTAATAAATACAGAATTTATTGTAAATGAAAAATTTGACTACCTATCCGAACAACATAGACCTCAGGGTATTTCTTCGTTTATAACTATTCAAGAAGGATGTGATAAGTTTTGTTCGTTTTGTGTTGTTCCCTATACTCGTGGACCAGAATATTCAAGATCAATTGAAGCAATATCAAAAGAAGCAGATTTGCTGACAAGCAAAGGAGCACGAGAAATTGTTTTACTGGGTCAAAATGTAAATGCTTATCAGGATTTATCTTTGAACAAAGTAAAAAGATTAAATCATTTAATTGAAAATTTGAGTAAGAATGAGAATATAAAACGGATTAGATACACAACTTCACACCCTATAAATATGAATAAAGAGTTAATAGATTGTCACGCTGATAGTTCAAAGCTTATGCCATTTCTACACTTGCCAGTACAGTCTGGTTCTTCAACAATTTTGAGAAAAATGAATCGAAAATATGACTCAAATTTTTATAAAGAGATAATTTATAAGTTAAAAAAAGCTAAACCCTCAATTCAAATTTCATCTGATTTTATTGTGGGCTACCCAGGTGAAACAGATAAAGATTTTCAAGATACGCTTGACTTAGTTGATGAAATGAAATTTACTCAATCATATTCATTTATTTATAGTTCAAGACCTGGAACCAAAGCAGCATCAGAGAGCGATGTTACGCCTCTTCATATAAAAAAAGAGCGCTTAAAGATTCTTCAGGAAAAATTAAGAAATATTCAGCTAAAATTTAATAAAGGGTTTTGCAATAAAAATATTGAAGTATTAATTGAAAATAAAAGCGCAAGTAATCCAGAATATTTTTTTGGACGAACACCATACATGCAATCGGTATATATAAAATCATCAAATCTCAAAGACGGCGATATTAAAAATGTAAGTATTTCGACTTGCAACCATAAGAGTTTGTATGGTAGTTGTTAGTTAAGGAAATTTATTACATTTGAATAATAAAGTTATAAAAAAATCAGTTTTAGACAATAATCAACAGGAAGATATTACAACAGTTATTAATGTTGAAAATAATGAAGTAGTTGAGATATTTGGTATCAATAATGAAAATATAAATTATTTTCAAAAACTTCTATCTATCAAAGTCTTTCAAAAAGGTAATCAATTAAGTCTGAAAGGTAGTAGAAAAAATATTAACATTCTTCGCGATGCAATATCAAAAACACTTTATGAGAAAAAAATATATAAAGCTAAAAATATTCACAATCAAATTATGGAGAACCTAAGAATGCAAATTCTTAATGAAAAAGAAAAAATTAAAAATATCAACGTTACCAAAACACAAAAATTAGATGTTATAGGTAAAAGTAAAATGCAAAATTCTTATCTCGACATTTTGCAAAAAAAACAAATTATATTTGCTGTTGGACCTGCTGGTACAGGAAAAACATTTTTAGCCGTTGCCGCAGCAGTTTCACAATTACTAGAAAATAAATTTGATAGAATAATTTTATCTAGACCCGCTGTTGAAGCTGGAGAAAAACTTGGCTTTCTACCTGGTGATTTGAAAGAGAAAGTAGATCCTTATTTAAGACCTTTGTATGACTCGCTTTATGATTTGATGCCTGCAGACTTGGCAATTAGAAAAATTCAGTCCACAGAAATTGAAATAGCTCCACTCGCATTTATGAGAGGAAGAACTTTAAATAATGCGTTTGTAATTTTAGATGAAGCTCAAAATGCAACCCATAATCAAATTAAGATGTTTCTTACAAGATGTGGAAAGAATTCAAGAATGGTTGTAACTGGGGACCCATCACAAACTGACCTTAACAAAAGAAGCGATTCAGGGCTTTTAAAATCAATTCATATTCTGAAGGATATTGATGATATTGCTGTAATTAATTTTGGTCATAAGGACATTGTAAGAGATGAAATGGTAACCAAAATCATAAATGCCTACGATTCATATGACGATCAAATCAAAGATCTATTTGACCAAAAATCCTAAAAATGGTTAGCTTAAGTTATAACGTTGATGAAAAAAAATGGCAAAAATCATTCCCTTTATTCAAAAAATATATTAGTAAATCGGTAATCGAGACAATTAAGACAGTAAAAATAAATTTAAGTGAAAATTCTGAAATAAATTTCCTTTTAACTTCTGATAAAAAAATTCAAAAATTAAATTCTAAATATAGAAATAAAAACTTACCCACAAATGTATTATCATTTCCAATGATGAAAAAAGTTAATGGAGTAATGCTGATTGGTGATATTGCAATATCAAATGAAAAAATTCTCAAAGAGTCAAAAAATCTTAAAACAAATAAATATTCTTACTTATCTAAAATAACAATACATGGTGTTCTACATTTACTCGGATTCGATCACCAAACAGAAAAAGAATTTCAAATAATGAATCAATACGAAAAAAAAATTTTAAAAAGACTGCAGTAAAAAAATAATGTTAAAAAAAATATTTAAAAAACACTTTTTTAAAAAAAAATTAGTTAATGGATCACTAAAAGAAAGTATTGAAACAGTATTAGACTCTCAAGGTAAGGGAACTGAAGGTATTTCAAAACAAGAACGATTAATGCTATCTAATATATTAAAAATTGATCAAATTAGATCATCAGATATTATGATCCCACGTACAGACATAGGAGCTGTTGAAGTTAACGATAACTTTAATAAAGTTCTTGAAGTTTTTATTAAAGAATCACATTCAAGGGTTCCAATATATGAAAAGAATTTAGATAATATTGTTGGCATGGTTCATATTAAGGATCTTGTGAAATACCAAAATAGTGAAAATAATAAAAGTAATTTTTTAAATTCAATTAAGAGAGAAATATTAAAAATACCTCCATCAATGCCAGCTCTTGATTTACTGCTAAAAATGCAAATTACCAGGTTGCATATGGGCGTGGTAATTGATGAATATGGTTGTACAGACGGTTTGATTACAATCGAAGATGTTATTGAGGAAATTACTGGAGAAATTGAGGATGAGCATGATGAAAAAATTCTACCTATGTTAATTAAAACATCTTCAAATACCCTTGAAGCAAGCGCCCGAGTTGAAATTAGTGAGCTTCAAAAAATAACAAATATAAACTTTATCGCCGATTTAGAAAATGATGATATCGACACTCTAGGTGGTTTGATATTTTCAATTACAGGCAGAATCCCACAAAGAGGTGAAATAATTAAACATCATTCAGGAACTAACTTTGAGATTAAGGATGCAGACCCTATGAAAATAAAGTCTGTTAAAATAGTCATGCCAAAGCTGAAATGAGTTTTTTGGATATCAATTCCTCGAAAAAAAAATATCTTTTTATTATTTCGTTTCTTTTAGGGACTTCATTTTCATTAAGTTTTGAACCGTTCTCGATACCTTTTTCTGCATTGGTTATTATTGGAATATTTTTTTCCCTAAATGACTATGTTTTCAAAAACTTTGCAAGTGCAGGAAGTACTTTTTTTGTTAATGGTATTTTATTTGGTTTTGGTTTTTTCATCTCGAGTATGTATTGGGTATCGAATTCAATTCTTGAATTTGATGATAATCTTCTTTATTTGATTCCAATACCATTAATTATACTTCCAATATTTCTATCTCTATTTATCGGTTTAATGCAAATTATTAACTTTTATTTATGGAGTAGGTCTAACTCAAGATTATTTTTTTTTACATCAACTTGGATCATATTTGAACTTTTAAGAAGTAATTTATTTACTGGATTACCATGGAATTTAATTGGGTATAGTTGGTCCTGGTCACTTAATTATTCTCAAGCAGTATCTATCTTTGGAGTTTATGGTCTAGGTCTAATTACAGTTTTTTGCGCAGGAAGCATATTTTTATTTTTTAATAATAAGAGAGAAAAAAAATATATTATTATTCCAGCTTTAATTCTTATCGTTATGAATATTTCTGGTTACAATAGAGTTAATAACTATGAAGAAGTTTATCTAGATCAAACAATTAGAATAATTCATACACATTACGATCAAGATAAAAAGTGGCTTAAAGAGTCAATCAAAAAAACTGCAGACATGGGTTCACCAGATCTAGTATCTATCTTTCCAGAGTCTTCATTAGGTATTAATCCCGATACACCAAATAATTGGATATCAGGTTTCATAAGAAAAAATGAAAATAAATTTTTCAATTCTCTAAAGTATGATGGCTATATATATGATAAAAAAATTCTTGTTCCATTTGGAGAATATTTGCCTCTTTCAAATATTTTAGTGAAATATTTTCCAAATAAATCTTTTACGCAAAGCTTTTTATCTAAGGGAAAAAATGAACAAGAATTTCCCTCAAATATAACCCCATTAATTTGCTACGAGGTAATTTTTCCGAGTTTTGTTAGATCAGGGGTTTCAAAAGAAACTGATCTTTTGGTCAATATCAGTAATGATGCTTGGTTTGGTAAATTCAGTGGACCAAAACAACATTTTGTACAAGCTTGGTTTAGATCAGTAGAGCTTGGAATTCCGATGGCTAGGTCATCTAATAGAGGCTATTCAGGATTAATTAATCCTATTGGTAAAATAGTATATGAAACTTCTTCAGATAAAAATATCTATATAGATGTTGAAATACCTCAAAAATTAGAAAGTACATTTTATCGTAAATATGGCGATTCATTCGCGTATTTTTTAATAGTTTTATTTTTTATAATTGGCTATGCTACTCGAGAAAGCAAGGAAGGCTAATATGAGTAAGACATATCTTTTTACAAGTGAGTCAGTTTCTGAAGGTCACCCAGATAAGGTTTGTGATATACTTTCTGACTCGATAGTTGATGATTTTCTCTCTCAAGAAAATCCTGAAAATTCAAGAGTTGCAATGGAAACACTTGTTACTACTAATAAAGTTGTAATGGCAGGAGAGGTGAGAGGACCTGATAATTATTCTTGTAATTATGAAGAGCTTGCAAGAAATGCTGTTAAAGAAATTGGATATGAGCAAGAAGGGTTTCATTGGGAAAAATTTTCTTTTGACTGCTCGGGTGTACATAGCCAATCAGCAGATATAGCAATGGGTGTAGATGCTTCAGGGAATAAGGATCAAGGTGCTGGAGATCAAGGTATTATGTTTGGTTACGCATGTATAGAGACCCCATCATTAATGCCGGCTCCAATTTATTATTCTCACAAAATTCTTGAACAAATGGCTTTAGACAGAAAATCAGGTAAAACACCAGGCATTCAACCCGACTCAAAAAGCCAAGTGACCTTAAAATACAATAATGGCAAACCTGAATATTGTACGAAAATAGTTGTTTCAACTCAACATGATGAAAATTTAGATCAACAAGGAGTAAGCGAGATAATTGTCCCAATTATTAAAGAGATTATGCCTGAAGAGTGGATGAATAGTGAGACAGAGATACTAATAAATCCCACTGGCAAATTTGTGATTGGAGGACCGGATGGTGACACTGGACTTACAGGTAGAAAAATAATCGTAGACACATATGGTGGCGCCGCCCCTCATGGTGGTGGAGCTTTTTCAGGCAAAGATCCAACTAAGGTAGATAGATCAGCAGCATATATATCGAGGTACATTGCTAAAAATATTGTTGCCGCAGGGCTCGCTGAAAAATGTACTTTACAACTTGCGTACGCAATAGGGGTGTCGGACCCACTATCAATTTACGTTGATACACATGGGACTTCAAAAATGTCAGATGATGAACTTATTAAAAAAATTTCATCAAGTGTTGATCTTACTCCGCGTGGCATAAGAGACCTGCTTAATCTCCATAAACCAATATACAAAAAAAGTGCGGCTTATGGTCATTTTGGTAGAGAGCCAGGAGATGATGGATCTTTCTCTTGGGAAAAAACTGATATGGCTGAAAACTTATAGAATTTTTTGTTTACTTTAAAAAAAGAATGTCCTGAGTATTTCAGGTATCAAGGTAGAAGAATATCAAAAAAGTTGTCGGATACTAATGTTAACTTATTAAATGAACATTATAACGAACATACGCTAGATAAGAAAATTATCGATTACTATAAAGTTAGAGATGACAAAAAAAAAATTAATTTTAATAACAGCAATTTTAGTCAAATAAATCTTGAAATTGGTTTTGGTGATGGTGAATATTTATTGAGAAGTGCATATTCAAGACCCAAGGAATTATTTATTGGTGTTGATGTATACGTAAATGGAATTGCAAAGGTCTTAAAAAAAATTTTAGAACACAGTATAGAAAACATTATTCTGAGTAATATTAATTGCTTATTTTTTTTAGACTCTTTATCATCAAAATCTATAGATAACATAACAATCATCAATCCTGATCCTTGGAGTAAAAAAAAACATCACAAAAGACGATTAATTTCATTTCAAAATATTCAATTGTTTAATTATGTTACCAAATCTAAGCATTCAACAAAGATTACGACTGATTCAGAATCTTATGTTGAATCAATAAAAGAAATATTTCACGAAAAAAAAGAATTTTTAGATGATTTAAAATTTGAAACACTTAATAAGAGCGATGAGTTATATGGAATTTCTCGTTATCAAAGAAAAGCAATAGAAAAAGGGCAGAAAATTTATCTATTAACAATTTGAAATAATTGTTCTTTTCTGCTCTTGATTTAT
>CABZHO010000005.1 GCA_902525595.1 uncultured Pelagibacteraceae bacterium
AATTAAATTACCCTGAAGCCGTATCAATTATTTCTGATTATGTTGTTGAAGGTGCAAGGGATGGCAAATCTGTAGCTGAACTAATGGAAAGTGCAGCACATGTATTAAAAAAAGATGACTGTATGGACGGAGTTGCTGAAATGATTGCCGAAGTGCAAACAGAAGCAACATTTCCGGATGGAACAAAGTTAGTCACGGTACATAAACCCATAAGGTAAGAATTATATGATTCCAGGAGAAATAATTACAAGTGACAGTGATATAATTTTAAATAAAGATTTAGTGAGTTTGACAATGAAAGTCTCCAATACGGGCGATCGGCCAATTCAAGTCGGTAGCCACTATCACTTTGGCGAAGCAAATGAAAGTCTTGAATTCGATAGACAGAAAGCCTTAGGCATGAGACTAAACATTTCATCTGGAACCGCAGTAAGGTTTGAACCGGGGCAAACAAGAGATGTTGAACTTATTGAAATACAGGGATTAAAGAAGTTATTTGGATTTAATAAAAAAGTCATGGGAAAAATTAAATGAAAAAAATTCCAAGACAATCTTATGCAGCTATGTATGGCCCCACAACAGGCGATAAAGTAAGGTTAGCTGATACTGAACTTTTCATAGAGGTTGAAAAAGACCTCACAGTCTATGGTGAGGAAGTCAAGTTTGGTGGTGGCAAAGTTATTCGCGATGGCATGGGACAGTCTCAGGTTTCAAGAAGTGATGGCGCAGTAGACACAGTTATTACGAATGCTCTAATACTTGATGTCACAGGGATATTTAAAGCAGATATTGGACTAAAGAACGGAAATATTGATCATATTGGAAAAGCTGGTAACCCTGACACACAACCCGGTGTGGATATAATAATTGGTCCAGGTACTGAAGTTATTGCAGGTGAAGGTAAAATTGTAACGGCGGGCGGCTTTGACAGTCATATACATTTCATATGTCCTCAGCAAATTGATGACGCCTTACATTCTGGCATTACTACGATGCTAGGTGGAGGTACTGGACCAGCACATGGAACATTAGCAACTACTTGTACACCAGGGCCATGGCACATCGGCAGGATGCTTCAATCATCGGATGCTTTCTCGATGAATTTAGCTTATGCAGGCAAAGGAAATTCTTCGATGCCTTCTGGTTTAGAGGAACAAGTTCTTGGTGGAGCAGCTGCTCTCAAACTTCATGAGGACTGGGGCTCTACTCCTGGTGCAATTGATAATTGTTTAAATGTTGCTGATAAATTCGACGTTCAGGTCATGATACATACTGATACGCTCAATGAAAGCGGCTTTGTAGAAAATACAATCAATGCAATTAATAAAAGAACCATTCATACATTTCATACTGAAGGTGCAGGAGGTGGACACGCGCCTGATATAATAAAAATTTGTGGTGAACCGTATGTTTTGCCATCTTCAACTAATCCAACACGACCGTTTACTGTTAACACTGTTGAAGAGCATTTAGATATGCTAATGGTTTGCCATCACCTTGATAAATCAATACCTGAAGACGTAGCATTTGCTGAGAGTAGAATACGCAGAGAGACAATGGCTGCTGAAGACATACTGCACGATATGGGTGCTTTCTCAATCATCGCATCTGACAGTCAAGCTATGGGACGCGTTGGCGAGGTTATTATTAGAACATGGCAAACAGCTCATAAAATGAAAGTGCAACGAGGAAGACTATCTGAAGAGCAAGGCGATAATGATAATTTAAGAGTTAAACGTTACCTTGCAAAATATACAATAAACCCATCAATTGCTCATGGAATCTCTTCTTATGTTGGCAGTCTCGAAAAAAATAAAAGAGCCGATATTGTAATCTGGGACCCAGCTTTTTTTGGTGTTAAGCCTGAGATTATAATAATGGGTGGGAGTATTGCCTGCGCTCAAATGGGCGATCCAAACGCATCGATTCCTACACCCCAACCTGTATACACCCGCCCAATGTTTGGAAGTTATGGAAGATCACTTGAAAACTCTTCAGTAACATTTGTCAGCAAAAGTTCACTGAAGGCAGACAGTCTTAATCATCTCAATATACAAAAAAACCTACTGCCGGTGAGCAATACAAGGTCTATTGCAAAAAAAGATATGGTTTTAAACGATGTTTGCCCAACCATAGATGTAAATCCTGAAACATATGAGGTTAGAGCAAATGGAGAAATTATAACATGTGAACCAGCGGAAGAGCTGCCAATGGCACAAAGATATTTTATGTACTGACTATGGAAATTTGTAATTCAATATTAAGCAACTATGATTTCTCTGAAGAGATGGATACAATTTCCCTATCTTATGAGGAGAGATTCATGCGACGCAAAAAATTAATTTCTGACAAAGGCCACGAATTTCTTGTTGATCTTGAAGAGATGAAATCAGTCTTGAGTAATCAAGCTTTCAAACTTGAGAGTGGAAAATTAATTAAAATAAAATCAAAAAAAGAAAATTTAATTGCGATCAAGTCAGAAGATTTAAATAAATTAATATGGCATATTGGGAATAGACATATCCCCTGTCAGATTGAAGCTACAAGAATTCTAATACAAAGTGACCATATCATTGAGGATATGGTCAGAAGACTTGGGGGGCAGACAAAATCTGTGGTTGAACAATTTAATCCTGAAGGAGGGGCCTATGGTATGGGGAGAACACATGGTCACAAGCATTAAAGATAGATACTTATTAGATTTAAAATCTCATCAAATTTTACATCTTTGGTTTTCGTCATCATTTCCTATTGGTTCATACGCATATTCGCATGGTCTTGAGGCTATAATTGATGACAAGCTTATCAAAAATAAAAATGACGTATTAGAATTTATTAAGAGTATTCTCTTTGAGGGAACATGCAGAAATGAGTATATCTTTATCAAGGCTGTCTATCGCGGAATTGATATAAATGATTTAGTACTTGCAAGCTGCGCATCCAAGGAACGTCAACTTGAAACGCTTAAAATGGGAGATGCATTCAGAAAAATTATGTCTGAAAGTTGGGGCTATACAATAGATAATGAGACCGCTTTCCCAGTCTGTATAGCTCAAGCAGGTATTAAATTTCATATTGCCTTTAATGATTTGGTTGATTTTTATATTCAATCATTCATCTCAAACTTAATTAATATGTGCGTTAAACATATACCTTTAAGTCAGAAAGATGGTCAAGATTGTATGGTTTCATTTCTTGGAATGATGAAGAGTTTTCATAATACGATGAAAGACTATAGCTTAGACGATTTACGCAGTTCCATGTTTTATGCCGATATTTATAGTATGAAACACGAAAATCTTACATCCAGAATTTATGTAACATGAATAATTTTCGAGGTCCTTTAAAAATTGGTATCGGTGGCCCAGTTGGTGCAGGTAAAACAAGTCTTACTGAGGCTTTGTGCAAAAATTTATCTAAAAATATTTCAATGGCAGTTATATCAAATGATATTTATACCATCGAAGATGCTGAGTATTTAATGAGAGCTCAAGTTTTACCAATTGAGAGAATTAAAGGCGTTGAAACAGGTGGTTGCCCTCATACCGCTATTCGAGAGGATGCTTCGATCAACCTCTTAGCTGTAGACGAAATGAAACAAAAATTTCCTGATTTACAATTGCTATTAATTGAGTCTGGTGGAGATAATTTGGCTGCAACGTTTAGTCCAGAATTAGTAGATTTATCAATCTATGTAATTGATGTTGGAATGGGAGGTGATATTCCTCGTAAGGGTGGACCAGCAATAAAAAAATCTGATTTACTAATCATCAATAAAACCGATTTGGCAAATCACGTAAATGTTGATTTGGATCAAATGAAATTAGATGTTGAAACTGCCCGATCAGGCATGCCTTATATTTTTGGTGAAATGAAGAATAATAAGGGAATAGAAAATATTGCTGAATTTCTCAAAACTGAGGGCGGTCTTGAAATAAACTAAAAACCATTTGCCCAGACATATATTGATGTGTCCTACAAAAAATTTACAAATTTAGGTTTGTAAGTTATTGATAAGACTCCCAAATACTTAGCCCCTATCGCTTAATAGTAAAGCAGGTCATTGGTAATTAATATATTGACGGATTCTGCCTATTTCCTGAGACTTTCAAAATAATTCACTATTGGCTGTTACCGGCTTAATTACTCAGGTTTTTCAATTATTTTTCACATATATGCAGTGTCCCATGAATAATCGGCGTTGCTACATATATGCTACATACACTTTGAATTTAAATTACTCTTATGCATTGCGATTTTCTGGTTAATCAAATCCAAAATTATTTGAGTTTAAATTTAATGAAATAATTAAAAAGAAAAGCAAAAAAATAAAACAAATTTGAAATATGAAGAATATAAACAATTTTATACGAGTGATTTGACTTGGCATAATTGCAATTACGAAAAGGTTATATAGAGGCACAACAATAAAAGCTATCATAGGAATATAGATTAGAAGTGCATCATGTATAATTATGCAGCCAAAGATTGCTGCAGAAAAGAAGGCTGAGTAATAAAGTGGTGGAGCTACAGCACCTGTTATAAGAGGATTTTCAATTGCAAAGTTTCTGAAAGCTTTCACTGCATGACTAAAAAGGAATAACATTTTAATTCCTATAAATTTCATTTGTGATTTTACTGAGCCTGCTGTGACTTTCATCAGGTAATAATCTCAGCATTTTGATTAAAACTTCATCACCTGATAAAAGAATTGCTTCTCTAAAACTATCAGCATTAATCTCAGATTTTGAAGCTTCACTTTCATCAATGTCCATTCCTCTCACAATCACTCCATGCCGCAGCGCATTATCAAGGCTTATAACAAAGTGACTATCAAATCGCTCACCACAATGTTCACATTCTGAAGCTGAAATAGGATTAAGATGATCACATGCTTCACATTTTTTATAACTAATATTACCATCTGAAAATTCATGGCCACAAGCTTCATTGCAACAAACTTTTGCATTTAAGCTATTTTCAGTTTGGCAAGATGGGCATAATTTAGTTTTCGGTCCAGTTCCTTCCTCTCTTTTAGAAGGTGACATTTCTCTCTCAACACGTCTTGCGTACTCCTCGAATATTAAGTGAGTTGGCATTACAACATATGCACGAGAATCATCTTTTGGACCATAGCTCCTAACAACTCTGCCCATCGCCTGTCTGAAAAAAAGTTCCGTTTCAGCAGGCGGTAAATAAACTAAAACCCTTAATCTTTTAATATCGACACCTTCACTTACCATCGCAACAGAAACCAGCCACTTGCGATCAGAATTTTTATAAATTTGAATGAGATTTGACGCATTAGGTTTTTCACTATGTACCAAAATAGGCTTCTCGTTATATTTCATCTCTATAATCTTACTCATATATTCAGCTGTCTCGATATTTGGTGCAATTATTAAACCTCCTGCACTCGGTAATCTTTTACGAGCTTTTTCTAGTTTTTCGTTTGCAGCATCAATCATTGATGCCTGATAAGAATTCAAGTCAGGAGTAATATTGTCATCAAGATACTTTGGTATGCGAGCGAGGCGATAAAATTCTATTGCCTTATCTAGAGCCTTAATTCTCTTAAAATTACCTTTTATTTTTGTTTTTTTGGTACCTGATACATCAACTGAAGTGCCATCCATGAAATCCACCTTGAAATGGCCCTCATGTCGATGAAAAGTTATAGGGCGACAATACTCAAGATCTACTGCTTCACCGTAAGTGAGTGTGAAACTGCCACCTTCTGGATGTTCAACTCTGTTGTTCTTTCCTGTTTCAAACCAAACTGTATCTTTTCCATCAGACCTAATAGGTGTTCCAGTCAAAATAATTGAATATTTCGCTTCATTAAATGCTCCATAAGCTCCTTCACCCCAAACGGCCTCAACGGCGGCATGATGGTGTTCATCACAAATAACGAGGGTTTTAAATTTTTTACAAATTGTTTGAAACCCACCAAGTAATCCCTGTATCGATTGCCATGTAGCGCATAAATCAACTCCGTAATCCTCAAAACCTTGATTGCTTCCAGTTATCTTTGTCATATGACGGCCTGTGATAAATTTAAACTCATCAGCCCATTGTTTTACAACTTCCTTTGTTGGAGCAATTACAATAACTCTCTCAATAGCATTCTTTTCAATTAGTTCTTTTGCCATTACAGTTGCGCAAATAGTTTTTCCAGAGCCAGGTGCTGCGTTTATTAAAAATCTTTTGTTATTTTCCGCAAGAAACCAATTTTTACATTTATTAATTGCTTCGGCTTGCCATGGTCTTAGCTTTATAGAACTCATATTTTTGATCCTTTCTTAAAGTTACATTCAGCACACAATGCTTGGCCGTTTTGGATTATTGTTTTTCCCTCCTTTATGAAAGGGATGATGTGATCCCCATGAAAAATGGGATCTAAATACTTCTGACATTTTGAACACTGGTTTCCAGAAATCATGGCCAGAATTTTCTTCTGTCGTTTTGTAAAAAATCTTCTCATCTACTCACCCAGTATTCAGTCACTAGAATTTCTTTTACCGGAAGATTTGATGGCGGTTTACAAATACAATATTTTTGTAATCGTTTTAAAACTGTAAGCATTGGAACTTTTCTAGATTTGATGATGAATCCATCATTACGAAGTCGCATAACTGAACTAGTCAGTTCCTGTACTCCAAATAGTAAGGTTGCCTCTAATCTTGCAACTGGTTCATCATTAAGCATATATTCTTTCAAAGCCGAATGGTTTCCATTTTTCATTGTTCCTCCTAAATCCCTAATGTGTTAAACAAATTTTTTTTGTTGAATGAATTTTCCATGCTTTGGCATTCTTCATTGTAAACTGCAAGCCAAGGATCATTTTCGATGAGACATGAAACATCTCTTGTGTAGTAATCTGCATCAGGATTACTAGGCTGTCCGAAGTAATCCTTGTACATTACCGATGGCTTCCGTAACTCAAAGATTTTTTCTGCCTTGTCGTACAAAAACTGGTCAGAAAATTTATTTCCAAGACTATTGCATAATTCTTGATAAATTAAATAAACTGCAGTTTTTCTGGCTATTTTTTGTTTATTTATATTATTTTTACGTCTCATACTCTGTAGACGCAGGTAAAGGAAATTTATTCCAATTAAATTTTATGGACCGTAATACGAAAATGCACCCCAATAAGCAGGGTGATCATATTCTGGAAAATTTTCTCTTAAATAAAGCTGAGCATTTCTAAAAGCTTCAGCAGGTTCGTACTCGTTTTTGAGCAAATTATGCATGAAATTATTCATGAACTTCACTGTAGAGCGAGATTCAACAGGCCAATTTGAAACAATAATTGACTTTGCTCCAGCATAGAGAAAAGCTTGAGCTAAACCAGATAAGATTTGATTATCATTTCTACTTCCAGAAGAAGTATTGCATGCAGATAGAATGACAATTTCAGCATTTAGATTTAATTTAGATATTTCTGTCGGAGTTAGATAGCCATCATCTAAAACACTTGAATTTTGTGGTAAAGTTAAGACTAATCCTGGTTCATCAAATAAATTATGGTTATTTGCAGGAATGCCATGTGTTGCGAAGCTAATTATATCGTATTTTCTCAAATCCATTGTCTTGATATTAGTTTCAGTTGCGTCATCTCTGAGTAATAATTTTCGATTATTATTATTAAAGTTTTGTGAAATATTTATCAGTTCTTCAGAAGTTTCAGGCAATTCACTGAGTTTAGATAACATTTGTTTATCAGCAATATTGCTGTTTCTAAATAGTCCAAAAATTTCATCTGCCTGTGCGAATTCTAACGAATTTTTTTTGTTACTATTTAATATCGGGTCACCAATACCTAAATAACTTAAGTTTTTATTCTTTAGACTACTTTTATCTGAACCAATTAAGCTTTTTAAATTTATTAAATTAGAAATCGAAACATATTCATTTAAAAAATCAAATTCTAGAAAATCTTCTTCAAATGTTGAAACATTATCTCTATTTGAAACATTTAATGATGAAAATATTGAAATGGGCAAGTGCCTATCTTTCATATTTGTTAAAAAAAATAATTTATCTCGAGGTCTAACATCCCACAATACACCGCCAAGCATATTACCTGCTAAATATCTAATTGGATGGTTCATCGATGAAAAATCTGAACTATATTCTTGGGATTTTAGTTTAAGTTTAATGTCATCAATTATTGTTTTCCTTAACTCGGAGTTATCTTTCATGTAAATATATTTAAAAAGTTTGCCGCTGTAATCCATGTTGGATAAAGGATCCCAAAATCTTGATACTGGGATTATAGCTGTGTATGGAACATTATTTTCATTAATGGCAATTTTCATGACAAAACTAAAATACTCGTCCTCTAAATATATTACTAAAATCTCATTTTTATCTATATGAGGGACTATGTCATTAAGCTCGTAGAAAGATACATTGACTTGAGATTTTGATTCAATTTCAGGAAACTTAGCTAAGATATTTTCTATATCATTTTTTTTTGAATTGATTTTATTATTATAGTAATAATGATCTACATCTGAATTAGTTGTATTTTCAAATAAGTATTCTTTTTCTAAAAAATATAATTCACTTTTTTGGTCCTGATAAGATTTAAGATTGCTAGCAAAGGATTTGTCGTTTTGACTTTTTCGAATGATCATTTTTTCATATGAGTCAGAAGCTTTACTTTGCATAAGAAATTGAGCAGCTTGGAATGCAAGATTATTAAAATCAAAAGTTAATTTATCAGTTTTTCGAAATTGGTCGGATTTAGGTTTATCTATTGTTATTCTTTTTAATGGTAATGGAGGTGTAAATTCTTTATTCTTTTTTGAATTTTTATAAGCTTCGTAAAGCCATTTGCTTAAAAATATAAAGCTTGTATCTTCTCTCGGCTGATCAACTAAATCTTTAATAAAGAGATCTGGATTATCTTGACTAAAGATATTGAAATTTAATACGCTTTCAACTAAGAAATCATTAACAGCAATTAAATAGTCGTCATCTTGAATTCCGTAATTTCTCAAAATTGAATTAGGTGATAAATTTTTTATTTGCATTCTTGGCATAGTGGCATGAGTGTATGGACAATTTTCTGGGAGATAATTATCTCTAAAACAATCTCGAGCAGGTCCTTCGGAATCTACTTTAAAATCAATAAATATTTCTTTTTTTATATCACTAACACTAATGTCGAAATCAATGTAATTATTAAAACCTACGATTTCATTGCTCAATTTCATTGCCTGCACAATAATTTCAAAAAAATGATAATCATAATTTATGATAAAATTATTTTTACTTTCAAAATCAAGATTATTATAAAGTTCAGTAGAGAAATGAATAAAATTAGTATAATGATTTAATTGTCTTTCTAAATCGCCTTCTATACCTGCTTTGTCAGCTAGCATAACAGAGAAATTTATTGCATCTGATAGTTCGTCGTTATTAAATATTTCATTTGGATTGAGATCTATTAATTGATCTGCTACAAATTTCTCAGATAGATCTTTAAAACATTCAATACTGTAACATTTAAAAATTTCTATAACCTGCTCACCATCAGTCATTTTTGCTAAAGTTGGTGTAAGATTTTTACGCCAAATATCTATGGTCTCATACATCTCATTCCAATATAAATATATTAAACTAGAAGATATTACCCTTAAGTATGCAAACTTTTGATAGGATTCAAAATCTGCGAAATATGTATGCGTTTCGTTTATAAAATTAATTTTTTCTTCATCAGTTATCTCTTTTAAATCATCACACCTCGAGTCAAGGTCATAAATAAAATAACTGCAATTTCCCATTAATAAATATGACAGCTTAAAATTTAAATATTCAGGGTCATCATGAGTTAAATTTAATTGTTCAACTGCTTGCATGGCTTGATTTACCAAAAACGCTGCTTCGTAGTTAATTTCACCCCCAATGTCATAACTCTCTATTTCGGCTATAGCGATATAATAATCTGCAAATTCAATTATTTTATCTAAATTTCTTAACTGATCAGCTATTCCAATAAGATTTGATTTATTAGAGAATCCTAACTCAACTAACCTATTATACTGTTCATCGCTACAATCAGAATAAATACAAGGGGATTTTTTAATTATAAAATCTAAATATTGCTTTCTTTTGCTGAAAGTAAGATTTTCATATTCATTTTTGCGTAATTCAAGTTCATACAAAGCCTTGTCTACTTCACCATTTATGATTAATTCCTCTACTAATACTGAAAAATTTGGGTTTTTGTCAGATATTAAGTAGATGGCTCCAAGTAATAGAAGGATTAAGATCGTGGGTAGAAAAAAAATACTTAAATTTTTAGTCATCAAATTAAATTTATGTCAAAAAAAATTAATTTGGAATAGATTTCTGGTAGGATCGTATTATGAATAATAAGGGAAAGTATAAAGACAAATTGTTTGATTTATATAGTAAATTGCTGAGAACTGCGATTGCAATCGTACCAATTGCCGAATCAGAAGATTTAGTTCATGACACTCTCGAATATTTTTTAAAACGTGAACAGAAATATACTGATCATCAGAATTTAGAGGCGGTTGCAATTATGAAATTAAAAAATATAAAAATTGATAAGTGGAGAAATAAATCAGGAACAAGATTCGAAGAAATTGATGAAACGTTTATAAGAGATTATATATACGAAAATGAAGATGATTTTGCAAAAATTGAAAGAATAATAGATTTCAATAAACTTTTTTCAAAAATAGGAGAGAAATGTAAAGAGATTATGAATCTATCTCTGGATTATTCATATGGTGAAATATCCACACTCTTAGATATTGAGAAAGCCACAGTTGGAAGCCGACTTTCAAGGTGTTATGAAGAGCTAAGGGAGATTGGGAAAGATGGTTAAAATTACTGACGAGATGCTTTATGCATTTATAACTAAAAACGTCTCCATTGACGAAAGTGAGAATATTCAAAATGCCATTGAATCAGATGAAGAAACGAAAGCAAAATATCAAGAAATTTTAAATATACGAGAAACACATGAAGAATTCATAAGAGATTTTGAAAAAAAACCAATGCCGAAAAGAATTGAAGAACTTTTTACACAAACGAATTCCATAAAGCAAAATAATTTTTTTTCTAGGTTTGCTCGAGGACCTTTAGCAGGTTTCGGTTGGATTGGATTCATAATAACAGGATTATTTGTCTTTCCAACAATGACGATTCAAATGGCTCAAAACAATAAAACAAGCAACACAATGATTGCCAGCACAGATGACCAGGAAATAAGATTTAGAGGGCTAGATGGGGAGATTATGAAAGAAATTTCTATTGGAGAATTATTTAAATTAAAAACAGGATCAAATGAAGAATTTGAAATAACAATTTCCTCAGTTTTAAATACGACTGAGCAAACATGCTTCACAATCACAATTAATTATGACAATAAAACTGCGAATAATCTGTCAAAATTATGTATAGATAAATAAAATTTATATCACTGGAATATTTAAGATTACAGTGCGTCTTCTTTGTAGATGAACAAACATATAAAGGAGATTACAATGATTAAAAACCATCTTACCAAAGCGTTACTTATAATTTTAATGGTTTCAGCTAACACAGCTAATGCTGACATGCTGTATGATTCATTTGAGAATGAATGGGAACTTGGAAGCTCAAACGATGTCTACATGTACAATGGATTTGACAACGAATGGAGTTACGAGCCAGAGGGATCTCAACTTGAATATAATGCCTTTGAACATACTTGGGGCTATACATACGAGGGGTATTAAATTTTTTAATGACGAAACTTCGTAATTGCTTTTTATTATATCAGGTATCGTACTTAAATTACATGATGCCTGATGTAATTAGTTTAAGCCACAATTTTACCAAAATACGAACATTTTATAGTTATATCTCTATTCTAAAAGGAGACAAAAATGAGAAATAATAATTTTAAAAAATCACATATTTATCAAAGTAAGGCAACGTTATTTATAAATCCATCCAAGAAACAAAAGATAAAAGATAAAAATCCAAAGATATTTTTTAGTTTTTTTTTAGCTGTAATTTTATTTTCATCAATTATTAGTTTCTCAGTACTCGCGGATAATAAAAATAATTGGACAGTATGGCACGACGATGATTATGAATTCACTTACATCGATGCATGGGGTTCAATTGCTACAGACTTAATGACACTTACAATTAAGAATAATAATTGCGATAAACTTTTAGTTAATTTCTTTATTTCCAGTGATCGTGAGTCAATTGCAAAAGATTGGACAAAATTTATTGTTGAAATTACAGAAACTCCTCATAACCAGCAAGGTGTACCTTCAAGAGAATATAAAAATGTTGTTTTTATCAATTACACAGAAATACTTCAAAATGGTATAGTTTATATGCTTGGATTTGACCATGAGTATGAAACTAATGATTGGATTGAACGATTGGATAATAGTGATCCTTTCTACTTTTATTTAAGCATAGCTGAGCATGCTGAAGAGCAAGCAGACCCTACAATATATTTTGAACACACAGACAATATTTGGGATATGTCAGATCTCAAGGATACATTAAAAAATGCGTACCGTAATTGTAGATTTCAAAACTATAACGAGATATCGCTTTAAGTGCCTGATTTAATATTCATAGTATGTCTGAATTAATGAAAAGTAAGATATTTATGAGAATAGTATTTTTAATTTTTACAATTTCATTTTTTAACATAACTATCGCTAACGCAGACGTGAGTAATGATTTTCCATATTTCTGCGAACTTAGTATTAGTTTTTATCCTGAAGATGATGGACGTTCTTACGAAAAATTTCATAGAAATGATAAAAGAATAAGAGGGATAACTAAAATTTATGAGGGAGAACATCCATCACACGGTTCTTATAAACAATTAGGCGTAAGACTAGTAAGTGACGTCTGCTATAGAAATGAGGCTACTGAAGTACTGTACGTTGATAATCCTGAAGATTTCTGGATTAAAAGCGCTAACGTAGAAGTTAAAAAATTCGAATACTCGCTTTCCGAATTTATACTGGTTTTTTTGGACGATTTTAAAACTAATGAAGAAAATGATGATTGCTCAGATAAATGGTGGACTGCTTTTGAGGACGACCAAAGAGTCATACTTAAAGTTGCAGATATATATCAAGGTATGACAGCGCACTATTCAACAGCCTTTGCAATAGTCCCTGAAGATATTATGCTTAATGGAAATTGGATTTGTTCATAAAATGGATGAAATAGACGCAGTTTTAAACTTAGTATTTTTTGTAATGACAATTTTTGAATTAGTTGAAGTCAATGTTTTTGTAATTGAGTCATTAGGCAATACATAGATCCTAATTTATAATATATAAGATACGATGCATTTTTATGTTATTTATTAAATACTGAATTTAATTCATTTCTTTTCATAAAAGCTAATAAATATTATAAAACAGACAGTTACACTAACATCAATGTCCCGTGAATACTTGGCACTGCTACATACGTGCTACATGCACAAAATTTACAAAATAGAAATTATAAGTTATTGATAAGACTCCCAAATACTTAGCCCCTATCGCTTAATAGTAAAGCAGGTCATTGGTAATGATCAGCCGCTGGAGCGTAACCAGCTAGGGGCACCATATTTTCAAATTAAATTTAATTGTTTTTTTTTGCATGAACCGCCATAATTATTTACTATGAATATCAATTTAGCTAAGGTCGCTTCGCAAAAAAAGATAAAGTATTTTCTAATCACTTTTGTAGATTTATTTGGTGTGCAAAGAGCTAAATTAGTTCCTACAAGAGCAATCTCTGAAATGCAAAACAATGGTGCTGGATTTGGGGGTTTTGCAACACATTTAGATCTTTCGTTCTCCGAGCCAGATATGTTTGCTGTTCCTGATCCTCAAAGTCTAATTCAGTTACCTTGGCAACCTGATGTTGCATGGTTAGCAAGTGATTTAGTAATGAACAATGAGCTAATGGGTCAATGCCCAAGAGTAATTCTTAAAAATCAAATAAATAGTTTAGAGACTCTTAATATGAAAATGATGACTGGTGTTGAATGTGAATTCTTTATTTTAAATGAAGAAGGTACTAAAGTTGCTGACGATCGGGATGACGCACTCAAGCCTTGCTACGATGTCGCTGCTTTAATGAGAAGATTTGACGTCTTAAGTGAGATTTGTGACTCCATGATAAAGCTTGGATGGAACCCTTATCAAAATGATCATGAGGATGCCAACGGTCAGTTTGAAATGAATTGGGAATATGCTGATTGTTTAACAACTGCAGATAGACATGTTTTTTTTAAATTTATGGTCAAATCAATTGCAGAAAAACATGGGCTTAGAGCAACATTTATGCCTAAGCCTTTTACTGAGCTTACAGGAAATGGTTGTCACGCACATATATCATTATGGGACATGAAAAAGAAAAAAAATTTATTTCATGACTACTCTGATCAACTTGGATTATCAAAGATAGGGTATCACTTCATAGGTGGAATTATAAAATCAGTAGATGCTTTCGCTGCATGGTTTAATCCCAGCTTAAACAGTTACGAAAGATTAAATGCAACAACAACTAATTCAGGTTCAACTTACTCACCAACAGGAGTGACGTATTCTGGAAATAATCGAACTCATATGATTCGTATTCCTGATGAGGGGCGTTTCGAATTTAGGGCAGCTGATGGCGCTGTTAATCCATATCTTTTACAATCTGGAATTATTGCTATGGGCTTAGATGGTATTAAAAACAAACGTAAACCAGGTAAAAGACAGGACATTAATATGTATAAACAAGGTCATAAACTTAAACGTATTAAAAAACTTCCAGTTAATCTAGATCAAGCGCTCAAAAAATTCAGCGAAGATGTTATTGTGAAGAATTCTATTGGATCAAAAATTGTATCCAAATACGTAAAGTTAAAAAAACGTGAATTAAAAGAATTCAATAAGGTAAGAGAGTCCAACAAAAAAGATTGGACACGCAGAAATATAATTGATTGTTAAAATTTATTTTGTTCCAAGCACAGTTGCCACAAGATGTATTCTGTCCTCTTCTCCACCATTAATTGCCGTATGATATTTAGTATTGTCCGTTAGATAAATATTACCATCAGCAGGAATATGGTATCCTGTGTGTTCTATAAACATGCGGGCGCCATAATTAGTTTTTATTGCAATGTGCAGTCTTCTCTCCGGATCTCTATGCCAGCTAAGTGTTGTTCTTGGTGGCATTTTAATTACGCGACAACGTCCAATTTCAAAAAATTGATTAATTTTTTCATAAACGTACCTAAAGTAAGTATCATTCAATTTAGGGTTGAAAAGAGTGT
Source organism: uncultured Pelagibacteraceae bacterium (assembly GCA_902525595.1). Classification (GTDB taxonomy): domain Bacteria; phylum Pseudomonadota; class Alphaproteobacteria; order Pelagibacterales; family AG-422-B15; genus CACNXQ01. Next base: position 15,329 of record CABZHO010000005.1, read on the forward strand.
ATCGAGATTCATCAATAAATGGTTCTCTTTCCATCTCTTCAAATGAGGAGTCCGGTTTTGTCCAGTACTTTCCCCTGATGTTTCCTCCAAACCATTCATCTAGCTCTTCTTTATCGTAATTTAAACATATTGCATTCGACTTAAGCATGCCTGGTTTCTGTTCTGAATTCTCAAACGGCCTTATTCTTACTAATTCATTGACAGCGCCATTAAGCTGGTCAACATCAAATGAGATGTTCTCAAGTCTTTCAATGTATTGGTTTATAGGTGTGTACATATTCAATTAAGTATCCCTTTTCAATATAATGTAGTTTGCAGGAAATTAAAGTTTTACAGGGATAGTAGTAGGCTTAAATTGTCGCAGTTTTTTTAATTTAGCTTAGAAAATCTCTCAAAAATCAATATTTATTTTATTTGCCAAGATCCCATACTTGGAGATAAGTAGATGATAAGAATATTTAATTAACATGAGTTATAGAATCGATAATCTTCAATACTGCAATTGGTCAGAAAATATTTTCAGAATTAATAATAAAGCAAAACTAGATGCTGTTCATGTAACAATTGCATATCATGAAGACTTTGATGAGGTTCAAAATAATATAAATCAATGGCAAGTATACTTTAACGATTTTAAAGATTTAATATTCCACGGTAAAACATACAAAGATATCGAAAAGGCTCACAAAGAAAATAAAACTGCAATTTTTTTTGGCTTTCAAAATTGTTCACCAATTGAAGACAATATTAGTCTGGTTGAAACTGTTCACAATATGGGAACTGTTTTTATGCAGTTAACCTATAACAATCAGTCATTACTAGCAACGGGCTGTTACGAAGAAAATGATAGTGGCGTAACTCGAATGGGCAAAGAAGTCATAAAGGAAATGAATCGTGTCGGTATTATCATTGATATGTCACACTCAGCAGAAAAATCAACGTTAGATGCGATGCAGATCTCTGAAAAACCAATTGTTGTAACTCATGCTAATCCTTCATTTTGGCATGAGGTAAAAAGAAATAAGTCTGAAATATTATTAAAAGAGTTAAGTCAGTCAAAAGGAATGATTGGTCTTTCCCTCTATCCGCATCACTTATTAAACGGTTCCAATTGTTCGCTTGAGAGCTTTTGTGAAATGGTTGCAAAAACTGCTGAAATTATGGGTACTGAATGTATAGGTATCGGATCCGATTTATGTTTAGGGCAACCTGATACGGTAGTTGAATGGATGCGAAACGGTACATGGACTAAAAATCGAGATTATGGCGAAGGCTCTGCAGATAATGCTGCATTTCCAAGACAGCCAGAATGGTTCAAAGATGCAACAGGATTTAATAATCTTGAAGATGGTTTAGTAAATGTAGGTTTTAATAAAGAAGAAGTTGATGGTATCTTAGGAAACAATTGGTTTAATTTTTATAAAGAAAATATTTTTTAAATATGACATTTTCAGTTCAGCGTAGAAACCCAAATGAAATAATGAAACTCAACCGATTAGGTTGTTTTCACCAATCAAAACTCTCATTTTTAAGAAGCTTTATTAGAGAATTTAAAGATTGGAGATTTAAAAATGAAATTTTTGAACTTGACGAGGATGGATATGGAACCGCTGTCTACTCTGTTTCAAATAGACAAAGAACTTATTCCTTAATTTGTTATGCAAATAAATTAGATGACTCAGAAAGATCTGATCGGGTAATTGCTACAAAATGGGATGCTGCTTTTGTTATTCACGACGGTCATCCGAGTAAAGATGATATTGAAAGACTTCGAAATAATGTTCCTAAACAAGAAGTAGGCAGATGTTCATTTAAAGAACTTGCATTATCAAGAGCTAATAAATCGGTACGAGTTTTTAATCATGTTGTTGAAAGTCTGTCGAGTGGAAAACAGCCTGATAAAGAACTTCTCAACAATGTTGGCTATTTGTATAGAACTACAGCTGTTTACGGGTCAGGTAAGTTTGGCTTGGCCGATCGATATAGAATAAAAGACAGACCGGAAATTAATGGTCCATTTAGAATTGAAATGATGCTTGTTTATCTCGTTCGTCAATTTACATTTGATCAAGTTAATCATATTGCTGAGAAAAAAAATCCAAACAATTTTGTGAAACTTGATATTGATTTATCAAGGCAGCTTGGTATTGGCAATTCAACTGGCCTTGGCATGGCCCCTTTTATTATTAATCATCCAGCTCTACTTCATCAATGGATCTACGTACGAGAAGAGGCTTTAAAACAGATAAGAGAGATCAAACACGTTACTAATAATGAATTAGGGATATTCAAAAGATGCCTAGAATTCTCAGAGAAGAATATAGACAATTGGAATACCAGCAGCCAGTTCCAAAGAGTAAAAATAAAACAACTAAAACAAGATATTCAAAAATTTGAAAGTAAGTACGACTTAAGTATTAATGATTACGAGTATTTTTGGGATAAAACATATAAATGGACAGAAGAGAATTTAAGCTACGAAGGTATTGAATATATTGTCTCTTTGATGATGGAACCTTATGACGATATTGTGGGTCAATTAGTGCCTCAAATGAGTGCCGACGAGGACCAATTTTTTAATATACCAACAGAAAGAAGCACGAGGGAGTTAAAAGAAATTATAGAAAAATCTTATCCAAATATACTCGCAATAGATTTTTCAATAAAAAAAAGTAATGAGAACTTTTGGTTTATTTCAAAAAATAAAGAAGAACCTCGCATCGCGAGTCGATTTGAAGAAGATGGCTCTCAATTGGAGCAACCTCTTGCAATCGCTAGAGATATTAAAGAATTATATGACCGCCTGTCTTTAGACGAGAATCAAAATTTGTCTAGATTTCTCGAAAATAATAATGATTTAAGGCATATCGTTCGACGATGTTATGTTGTAGAAAAATTACCTTATGCAGAAATACAGGATAATTCAATTGATGCAGAATTAATGCCAATTGATATGTTAAGACTAAAATTATCTTTTTTTGGAGCTCAAAAATTTGATCCTCGATCAGATAAATGGCTTCGTATTTGCATGTATCAAGGAGCGCCACTCATGCATGAAATAAGTTTATCAAATGATACTTGGATATATAATTGATGCAGTCTTCAAGCGAAATCAATACTATTTCTAAGCGGGCCGTAAAAGCTTCAGGCTATACGTGGGGCATCGCCGAAGAAGTTGGAAAAAGTATAAGTTCAATTGAGATGTTTGGAATTGCTGGAGTAAAAAATCTTACTTCTTATTTAAAATTAATTAGAAATAATAAACCTGAGGGTCCAAAGGAAATTAAAAGAAAAAACCACCTTAATGGTAAAAATCTGTGCCCTATTTATACAGGGATCAAGCTAATTGATGATTTTCAATTAGTTGACGAAACTAAATCTTTAGATTTTTTAAATGTTGATTATCCGTTACTTCTTTTACCTTTTGTAAGCAGACTGTCATACCTAGTTGGCAAAAGAGTGGGGATTACAATCGACCAAATTAAAGTCGAATGTAATTTAAATATTTGTATTCTTGCTGATCATCAAATCAAATCCTTGGTTATTCAGAAAGCTGATACTTTTTCAATAAATATAATTGAAAATTTGGACAGCTTCTCTAGCGAGACATGGAATGAGTTATATGAAATGTCTTCTGAAACATTTGTTGAGGAAACGGAGCGCTTAAAAAATACAGCTGCAGGTGCAGGACTGCAAGACAACGATTAAGAGCTAAAGCTGAATACCAATATTTTTTAATTGTAAATAACTTTTAATGGCTTGTTGACCTTTTTCGCGACTGTATCCAGACTGTTTATATCCTCCAAATGGAGTTGCTATACTCCCTGTGAACCAACTATTTACATAAACTTGTCCACCATTTAATTGAGATGCTGTTTTTGTAGCCATGTCTACATCTTTTGTAAATACACCTGCTGCTAAACCGTAGTCTGTATCATTCGCGATATGTATAGCCTCCTCATGGTCTTCATACTCTAGTACAGACAAAAATGGTCCGAAGATTTCTTCCTGTGCAATGGTCATATCCGGTTTGACATCTGAATAAATTGTTGGTTCAAAAAAGTAACCTTTTCTATCTACTCGATTACCACCTGAAACTACCTTAGCTCCCGCTTGTAAACCAGAGCGTGCATAATTCTCAATCTTTTGTAGTTGTTCCTCTGAAATTACGGGCGTTAAATCAACACCATCTTCATTACCTGGTCCTACTTTAATGGAAGACGCTAATGAAGATAACTTTTCAAGAACTTCATCTTTAATTGATTTATGAACAATCATACGAGACATAGCTGAACAAATTTGTCCAGCTTGACTGAAAATTCCTACTTTGGTTGCATTTATCACCTTGTCAATATCTGCATCAGGTAGCACAACTGCTGCTGATTTACCACCAAGTTCAACTACAGCAGGTACAGCACGTTCAGCAGCTGCATGTAAAATTTCTTTTCCTGTTTTTACTGAACCAGTAAATGTTATTTGTGCAACATCTGGATGAGCGGTCAAAGCTGTGCCGGCTTCATTGCCGTAACCAGTTACAATATTTATTAAGCCTTTTGGGACCTCCGCATTATGAATTGCTTGAGCAAAAAAAGATGTCGTCGCAAGAGGCGTAAGTTCAGCTGGTTTGATAACAGTAGAATTGCCTGCAGCAAACGAGCATGCTAATGATCTGGCTATCATTGAAATAGGAAAGTTCCAAGGAACAATATGGCCTGAGACACCATAAGGTTCATATATCGTATAATCCATTACCTGACTGTTAACAGGAATTGTTTGACCTTCTATCTTGTCGGTTAGACCACTGTAATAATCAAAATAGTTAGCCGCATCGACAAATTCGTATTCAGAAGCAGCGAGCAGTTTACCATTTTCAGCACAGAGCAAGGCCCCTCCTTCTTTGCTTATGTTTCTTAATTCATCAGCGATGCGACGCATAAGTTTAGCGCGTTCCATCGGATTCATATCTATAAGTACTCGGGACTCATATGATTTTTTTGCGGCTGCAACAGCTTGATTAATATCTTCTTCCTTACCACAAGTTATTTCACCAATAACTTCTTCATTGGCAGGATTAATAACCGGAATTAAGTCTTTACTTGAACCATCTGTCCATTCACCATTTATATAGTGCTGATATTTTTTCATGTATTTATAAATTTCTAAATTAATAGTGATCTATTTATATGATAAGATCATTATTAATTTAATTTAAAAAAGCCTAGATTCCCAACTATTTTTACCTTACTCTTCAACGCATGAACTCCAAAAAGTCAGATTTTGTTAAATTCGTGCAAGTTGACAAAAGTTATGACGGTAAAGAACTTGTTGTTAAAGGTTTAGACCTAGATATTGCTGAAGGTGAGTTTCTAACATTACTGGGTCCGTCAGGATCTGGAAAAACTACAACTTTAATGATGCTCGCTGGATTTGAAACTCCAACAAATGGTGAAATATACTTCGATGGACGTCCCATAAATAATATTCCTCCTCATAAAAGAGGTATTGGTATGGTATTTCAAAATTATGCTTTATTTCCTCACCTATCAGTATTTGAAAATCTAGCTTTTCCGTTAAAAGTTAGAAAGATTGATAAATCTGAAGTTGATGAGAGAATTAATAGGACATTAAAAATGGTTTCACTGACTGGCTTTGAAAATAGAATGCCTGCTCAATTATCTGGTGGACAACAGCAGCGAGTTGCAGTTGCAAGAGCTTTAGTATTTGATCCAAAGCTTGTTCTCATGGATGAACCACTTGGTGCGTTGGATAAAAATTTACGGGAAAGTATGCAATATGAATTAAAGCATATTCATGAATCCCTTGGGGTAACAGTTGTTTACGTGACACATGATCAAGGTGAGGCGCTTACAATGTCTAATCGAATTGCAGTCTTTAATGATGGAAAAGTTCAACAACTTTCTGGGCCAAATGAATTATATGAAACGCCTGTGAATTCTTTTGTAGCAAGTTTTATAGGCGAAAATAATACTTTTACTGGTACAGTTAAAGAGATCAAGTCTGGTTCAGCAAAAATTGAAACAGACACTGGTGAAACAATTATAGCTAATCCGATAGCTGTAAAAGCATCCGGAGATAAATCAAAAATTTCTCTAAGGCCTGAGAGAGTAAGTATTGATCCAAATGAACAATTAGAAAATCGTTTTACAAGTGAAATAAGAGAAATTATTTATCATGGCGACCACACTCGGGTACGCGTAAATCTTTTAGGAAATGATGAATTTATACTAAAAGTGCCTAATGCGAGTAGTGACTTAAAGCTCAATGTGGGGGATAAATTAGACTTAGGATGGTCATCTCACGACTGTAGAGCACTAGATTACTAATCCTTTGATACTACATCTAGACTCAGCATTAATTTGTTGAAAAATAATCTTTTTTTTGTTGCGTTTTTGTTAAAGGCCTAGTGTAATAATTCTTTATATAAAAAAAAGGAGACGATTAATCATGTCTAGATTAACTAAACTAATCTCTTTGGCTGCTTTATTGGTGGCTCCATCTATGGCTACGGCTGCGGAAGTAAACGTAGCTTCATGGGGAGGCGCTTATACAGAAAGTCAAAAGCTAGGATACGGGGACCCATATCAAGAAAAGAGTGGCGTTCAAGTAAACTGGATCGACTACAGTGGAGGTTTGAGTGAAATTAGAACTCAAGTTGAAGCTGGAGCAATTACTTGGGACATTATCGATGTGTATGCACGTGATACAATTATCGGTTGTGACGAAGGATTGTTTGTAGAATTCGATTTCGATAATGACTTCCCAGCTGGTGTTAATGGTATGAAAGCAAGTGATGACTTCTTTGCTCCTATGCCTAGTGACTGTGCTGTGGGTAACATTCTTTACTCATGGAACTACGCTTACAACACTGATAACATTAATTTTGACGGAAGTTATCCTACAACTATGGAAGACTTCTTCAATCCGAGCAAATATCCCGGTGTAAGATCACTATATAGCTCAGCTATGTCAAACCTTGAGTTTGCATTAGTTGCTGATGGTGTTCCAGGATCTGATGTGTATGATTACATGGAAGATAATGGAATCGATAGAGCTCTTGATAAGCTTTCAGAGCTTTGCAACGATCCACAAGGTGGTTGCATATTCTGGTCAGCTGGTGCACAACCACCTGAGCAGTTAGTATCTGGTGAAGCTATTATGGCTACAGGTTGGAACGGACGTCATTTCAATGCCATTGTGAACGAAGGTTCACCAATGAAAATGGTATGGGATGGTCAGATTCTTGATTATGAGTACTTTGTACTTGTAAACGGTGGGCCAAACCAAGCTGAAGCAATGGAAGCATTAAAATACTTCACAAGTTCTGAGGGATTGGCAGGAAGTGCAAAGCATATTGCTTACGCACCTTTCAGAATCTCATCTCTTGATATAATCATGGCTGATGAGCCTTGGTTTAATTCACCTCAAGCAGGTGCAGTTGAGATTATGCCTCATATGCCTACAGCTCCAGCAAACACAAAGAACTATGTTCTTATGAACCCTGAGTGGTACGCTGATAATAATACTGATATCAACGACGCATGGGAAGCTTGGAAAGCTAACTTATAAAAGACGAAAACTTGGGCAACCTATGGGTTGCCCAAGTCACCTAAATTAAGTATTCTAATCCTTAATGCCCTCAGAAATTAGAACGTCAGATGGAGAACTACTATCTGTAAAGCTCAAAAAAGTTGAACGAAGACGTAGAACAACGGCATTTTTATTAGCGGCACCACTGCTCTTTTTTATAGTTTTTGCCTACCTTATTCCCATATTTCAAATGCTTGGGAGAAGCATTGACAATGTTCAGATGCATGAATTTTTGAGTGATACTCACGATGTCATGCAAACTTGGGATGGCAGCGAGATGCCTGGAGAGGACGTAACTTCAATATTTTTTTATGAACTTAAAGGTTTAGTGGAAGAGAAAAATCATGGAAAAATTGCTACTAGGCTAAATTATGAAAAAGGTGGATTTACAAGTCTTATAAAAAAAACTGCGAGGAAACTTGATGACTTTGATGAAAATGCAAATTTTCTCGATCAGTTTATTGATGTTCACAAAAAGTGGGGTGATATAGAGTATTGGCTGGCTCTCAAAAGAGGTACTGATGCTTACCATTATAGAAAGTATCTCACAACTTTTGATTTCGAACAAAAATATGATGGTTCAATTGAGAGAATACCAGAAAAAAAACGTATAAATGTAACACTTTGGTTGCGAACTATTTTTGTTGCTGCAGGGGTTACATTCTGCTGTTTCTTACTTGCTTATCCGATATCACATTTACTCTCGGTTCTGCCAACACGCTATTCAAATCTATTAATGATTTGTGTTTTACTTCCATTTTGGACTTCTCTTCTTGTTCGAACATCAAGCTGGATGGTCTTATTACAAAAACAAGGAGTGCTAAACGATACACTTGTATCATTAGGTATTGTTGCTGACGAAGGGAGACTTGAATTAATGTACAACATGACTGGTACATTTATTGCTATGACGCAAATACTGTTACCGTTTATGGTGCTTCCACTTTACAGTGTCATGAAAACGATACCTCCAAGTTTGATGAGAGCTGCAACCTCCATGGGTGCAACACCTTTTCATGCATTTAGGAAAATATATTTTCCACTTACTTACGCTGGCATAAGCGCCGGTTCAATTTTGGTCTTTGTCCTTTCTATTGGATACTATATTACTCCAGCACTGGTTGGCGGGGCAAAGGGAACATTAATTAGTAATAGAATTGCCTATCATATGCAGCAATCACTTGATTGGTCTCTAGCTACAGCAATGGCAACTGTTCTTCTTATTGCCGTGCTAATCGTTTATTGGCTCTATAATAAAATTGTCGGAATTGATAATATGAGGCTCGGATAGAATGGCATTACCCAAATATACCGAGACACGTTACAGAGTATGGCACTACTCCTATCTGGTTATTTGTACAGCGGTGTTTTTTTTCTTAATTGCCCCACTGTTTGTGATCATTCCACTTTCGTTTAATGCAGAACAATACATTCATTTTTCTGATGGCATGCTAGCTCTTCAACCCGAAGCATTTTCACTTAGATGGTATGAAGATATGATCTATGGAACCAAAAATCCGTGGGGTATTGCTGCTAGAAACAGCATATATTACGCCTTTTTTTCTACGATTGGGGCCACCATTCTAGGAACTGTTGCAGCCTTAGGTCTGAGTAGCCGATATATGCCATATAAACAATTAATTATGAGCATTCTTATTTCGCCAATGATTATTCCTCTGATTATTTCAGGCTCCGCGATTTTCTTTTCTCTTGCAAAACTTGGATTAGCTGCAACTTTTCCTGGAATTGTCATTGCTCATATTATCTTAGGGACACCATTTGTTGTAATAACAGTTACTGCAACCTTAAGTGGATTTGATGATAGCATAACACGTGCAGCATCAAGTCTTGGGAGTACACCAACTAATACCTTCTTTAAAATTACATTACCGCTAATAACGCCTGGCATAATCTCTGGTGCTTTATTTGCATTTGTCACTTCATTTGATGAGATCGTTGTAATTCTCTTTGTCGCAGGAGGAGATAGAAATCTAACGACTATCCCACTTCAAATGTGGACTGGATTAAGGGAGCAGCTTAGCCCAACAATCATGGCTGTTGCCACGTGTTTAATTGTTCTTTCTACATTGATATTAATTGTAACCGAATTGTTACGCAGAAGATCAGAGAGAATAAGAGGTATATCGGCTCAGTAGTGATAATTATTTATTAAATATTTAAACCGTCTTTTTTTAATTCCTTGACTAAGTCGTTAAATTTATCTTGCCCAAAGAAAAACTTATCTTTGTAAACTGATAACGGTACGCCATGGTGGCCAGCTTCAAGTTGCTCTTTTTGATTTTTTTTAATTTGAGAAATTATTTCTTCTTCTTTTTCAGCGACCTTATTCTTTATAGATTGAAAATCTAGTCCCAGTTTATTTGTAACTTCAATGAGATTATTGTCTTTATGCCAATCTTCAGTACCACCAAAGATACAGCGAGAAATCTCGTAAGCAAAATCAAGTTGCCTATCATGTTCAATTGCCTGTAAGAAATGACAAATATCAAATATAAACGGCTGATCTTTCAATACTTCACCCGTAAAGGTATTTTGACGGATTGGATCTGGCTTTGGAGGAAGAGAAAACGGTAAGCCCAGTCTTCTAGCTTTTAATTTCATATCTATCATTTTCCACCAAAAATAGGTAAAAAAGTTTTTACCTTCAAAAAACTCAGGCTCTCGAATTGCAAGTGGATAAACAAGTTTAAAATTAACGTCCACTCCATACTTGTCACGAAGCATAATAATTCTAGGTGATATTAAATAAGAGTAAGGACTTCTTACTGAAAAATAAAAATCGATTTTCATTAATTCAAAATTAACCTTTCACAACCTGTACCATCAAATAAATTATTAATTTTTTTCTTATCATCCTCTGAAAGTAAATTGTATTCCTCATTAACCCATTTCAAGCATTTTGCCTGATAGGGAAACGATTTTTGTTTCCAAGCACAGCCATCAATTTCAGTTTCCCATTCTTTATCACCATTTTCTATCGCTTTAGCATTGGCAAGTTGTGCAGGTACATAGCCCTTACCTATTTCAGTTAACAGATCTTTTACAGTTGTGGGAAGGCTTTCAATCGTCCCCCATTGGTCTTCTTCAACCTCAATACCTGATTGGTCTTCTAATAAACCTACCCAGGCCACTGTTCTTAAGGATACTTGATGACAAATTTCTCTGGGAGTTGGATCAAAATTAACAAGTTGTGACAGCTGGCCGTATAAAGCAAAATCACAGGATGCAGGCCTTTTACTGATAAGATAAGAAGAAGACGCAAGATGTTTTTCAAGAATATTCAATAATCTTTTAAGGCTTGCATCAATAATTGGTGCTGTATCATTATTGGATCCAACCACCCACAATCTATCAATTTGTCTTTTACTGATCATCTCTTTAACATTATTTAACATCTCATCAGGCAGCATTCCTAGCGTTTGTAAGGGAAGTATTGTTCCAGCATTATTTGCATCTTTCTGATCATGCCATCTGTAATGAAACATATATTTTGTTCCCCATTCGTCCGCAAAGTCTTCGAGTAAGTAATTAATAAAGGCTAAGGCTGGATCGCTTGGGATTGAACTTCGATTACTGACTTCTGTGTCGATTCGTCTTATTAAGGGCGTTGAGTCAGTTACCGCTTTGAGATTTCCATCATCATCTGGCAAAACAAAAGTTGGAAGTAATCCAGGCTTTGGTTTTTCTATGCCATGTTTATCTAAATAAACTGCTGGATCACCCCATATCATCTTATGAGGGATCTGCTTGAACCGAAGATAAGAGAGCATTTTACGTGTATACGGTGATCCCACTCCACCAAGAATGATTAAAGGATTTGGTAAACTCATATAACTCCTTTTACTTTTGAATAATTTTTGAACCTGTATCTGTTAAATCTTTTGATTGCTTCATGTTTCTCATCAATTCCATAATATCTATTGGCACTGCAACACCTTTCTTACAAGCAGGTCGACTTTCCATCATTTGTATCCATTTTTGCACACCGCTTAAACCATCTATATTGATTCCTGACCACTTATATGTTCTGACCCAGCACCAGTTAGCTATATCAGCAATACTAAAATCATCAGCCAAAAATTCGTTATCTTTGAGGCGTGTTTCTAATACTTCAAACAAACGTCTTCCTTCATTTTGATATCGATCAATAGCAGGTTGCAATTTTTCGCCTGGCCAGTATCTAAAAAATACATTGGCTTGCCCCATCATAGGTCCAATACCTCCCATTTGAAACATCAACCACTGGATCACTTTAGATCGAGCAATAGTGTCCGTTGGTAAAAGTTTTCCTGCTTTCTCAGCCAAATAAATTAATTGAGCGCCACTTTCCATAATTGAAAGATTCTCATTGTCTGTATCTACGATTACAGGAATTCGTCCATTTGGATTTAAAGACAAAAATTCAGGTTTTTTTTGGTCTCCTGATTGCAGATTAACCACATGAACATTATATGGAATTTCTAGTTCCTCAAGGGCAACTGAAATTTTATACCCGTTAGGTGTTGGCGATGTATAAAGTTCAATCATTTCAAATTTATTAACGTATCCATCTCTACAGACTCTATATTAAGCTGACCCTCTAATCCTGCTTCTCGATGCTGATATCCTTCCAATAGAACTGGATCAGAAGGATTCATGTTTTCGCCCATAATTTTTTTTGAAGGCCATTTTGCAATTACTAAAACATCCCATAAATCCTCAACCTTTCCAACAGTCATCCTTTTTATTTTTGAAGAGAATGTGATCTCTCCTCCTAATTCTTCAATATGCTTTGTAATGATTTCAGCATATTTTTGATAAGCTTCTATACCAGTAAGATTGGTTTTCCGTCCATCTCTATATTCTGCTTTTTTTTTAAATTTTAGCAAATTTACCATGTAAATTGGCTTGTCATTATCTTCATCATCGGCAACTTCAAAAAAGCCTTTCATTTGATCACGTGAAGGGTACAACTTATTTTTAACTTCCATATACATCCTTCTTTCTTAATAATGATAAATAAAAGATTATAGATGTAATCCCTAACAAAACAAGTGATCCTATATAACCTCCAGGTGCGTTAGAAGTAGTATATTCTGATCCAGGATAATGTAGCGCAAAAGTTAACAAACGCATGAAGTGATCAAGACAAAAAATAATCCATAAAAGCGGTAGAAAACTTTTATATTTAACAAGTATTCCAAGTGAGATTAACATAATAATCATTTGAGACCCTCCAAACAATGATCCTAGAAGATAAATTATTTTATTAGGATCAAGATTATTTGTAACTGGAAAAATTACAATTGATGCAATCCGGTTCATTCCTGCATCATATGTGAATAAATGGGTAAATGTTCTAAATGCCATCGGCAATAAGTAAAGATAAGTTAGCCAAAGAATATAGGAATTGCCTTCATAATAATTATTTGCTTCTGCTGGAAAAATTTTTAAGTATTTCATTAAAAAAAGACTAAATAATTGATATAAACTGTCAATACAAACAAAGCACTGCAAAAAAAATGTACTCGTCGATTGTAACTACCACACTCACAATTCTTACTTCGTTTGTGATATTATTACTTATTTTAATGCCCTACTTATTAAGAGGTTTGGGACTTCATCCGTCGTATGCAGGAAATGTATTTAACTTAGAGAATAAGAGTGCACTAATTATATCAACAAGTCATGGCTTGCTTAATTATCCCGGCCAAACAACTGGAAAAAAATCTGGTTTGGCAAGTCACGAACTCACTGCGCCATATTATGAATTTGTTGACGCCAATATGAAGGTAGATATAGCGAGTATAAAGGGAGGTGAAATTCCAGTTGACCCTCTTACAATTTCCTACTTTGTAAAATCTTCATCGGATAAAAGATTTTATAAAGATGAAAGTGCACTGAAAAAGTTAAATAATGCACTAAAAATTGATGACGTAAACTTCACGAGTTACGACGTTATTTTTATTTCTGGTGGTTGGGGTGGCGCCTATGATTTGGGTACATCGGATACTTTAGCAAGAGGAATATCAGATGCCTATTATGCTGGCAGTATTATAGGGGCTATTTGTCATGGTCCTTTGGGGCTTATTAATGCAAAAGATTTAAACGGTAGAACACTAATTAAAGATCGACGGATTACAGGGGTTACAAACAAACAAGTTAAAGAATTAGGTATTAGCATGACACCGCAGCACCCTGAAAAAGAATTAAAACGAGTGGGGGTAATCTTTGAAAGCCAATCAAAGTTTAGAGATGTTTTTGCTAACCTTGTTGTAGTTGACGATGAAGAAAGATTTGTTACAGGTCAAAATCAAAATGCTGGGCATGAAATAGCTCAGAAAATTATGGAAATTATTGCGAAAACGAAATGAATAAATTTTTAATAATTCTCACAACAATAAACGGATTTTTATTTTTTCTTATTGGTCTTTTATGGATAATTTCGCCCTATGATGCAGCTAGTATTTTTGGAATTACTATTCTGCCCATTGGTCTGGGTTTAAGTTCACTTATCGGAGACATAGGAAGCTATTTTTTGTGTATTGGAGTGATGATGATACTAGCCGCATACACACTTAATAGTATTTGGTTTTATGCTCCAGCTCTTCTGTTAGGTTCGACAGCAGTATTGCGATTTATTTCTTGGAGTATGCATGATGCAAATTTTGCTACACAATTTATTATTGTAGAAATTTTAATTGTTACCTTATTACTTGTGACAGCACGAAGGGTTCAAAAATAATATAGATGAAAACAATATATTATCTTTTAGTTGGTGCCTTACTCTTAGCGATAATTACTTTCCTCGCCATTAGAAATATCACTGTTCAAAATTTCTTAATTGACTTCGATGCAAACCGTATGTGGAATAATATTGGCAAGGCTGAAACAATAGAGGGGGATAATCTTGTTGGTATCGTCTGTGGTTCGCGAGGACCATTACCTGGTGCAGGAAGAGCTGAACCATGCATTATGATAAAAACACCCGAACATATGTTTATTGTAGATACAGGTGATGGCAGTCGTACAAATCTAATGAACTGGCAAGTAGACATGGGAAATTTAGATGCAATTCTATTTACACATCTGCATTCTGACCATATTGCGGACTTGGCTGATTTTCATCTTTATTCCTGGGTAACCCAGAATAGACAGGGTAAATTACCAGTCTATGGACCTAGAGGTACTGACAAGCTTACGAACGGAATTATGGCAGCTTATGAATTAGACAATGCATTTAGGACATTACATCATGGAGAGGAAGTGGCTCCCTCAGATATTGCGGGATTTGAAACAACTATAATCGATTTAGATCGTCCAGTTATTTTTGACGACGGTAATTTAAGAATCACCGCTTTTAAAGTTAAGCATCCTCCAGTCAATCCTGCCTATGGCTTTCGCTTTGATTACAAAGGCAGGTCTATAGTCATCAGTGGTGATACTGATTATAGTAAGAACCTAATTGAGCATTCAAAAAATGCCGACGTACTTTTTCATGACGCACTTTCATATGATATGATTGGTCGTGCTGAAGATGTTGCAAGGCCGCTTAGACCTACTCTTGCATCAGTTTTTGCAGATATTCAGGAATATCACGCATCTCCAGTGGAGGCAGCTCAGGCGGCAAATGAGGCAAACGTTAAAGAGCTCATTTTTTACCACCTTATTCCAGCTCCAGGCAACATGATTGCAAAAATGATATTTGTAAGAGGTGTAAATGAAGTTCGATCAGATAATTGGACATTATCGGATGATGGAACAATGGCAATCCTACCCGTAGGGTCTGAAAAAGTTAAAATTACCTCAATTAAATAATGGTAAAAAAAATATTTCTAATATTTTTAATTGGAATATTTTTTATTTTTATCGCAATAAATTTTCGTGTTCAAATTGCGATGTCAATAATTCCTATATTGATCAACTTTACAAATCCTGTTGCGGTCAATGAAAATATTACATGGCCTGATGGGCCTGAAAGTAATAGTCAAAGTATTAATGATAGAAAACCTAATATTATATTAATCTTGGCAGATGATTTAGGTTTTAATGATGTATCTCTCTATAATGGTGGTGCTGGAGACGGAAATCTACAAACCCCTAATATTGACAGAATTGGTAAAGGTGGCGTTACTTTTACTAATGGTTATGCTGCAAGCGCAAGTTGCTCGCCCTCTCGAGCGTCAATTATGACAGGGCGATATTCAACAAGATTTGGTTTTGAATTTACACCGTTTTACAGATTTGGTTACACACTTATGAAATGGATGGATCCTACTTTTGATCCACTTATATCTCAATTCAAGGATGCCTCAGAAGAAAATTTTTTAGATGAGGACTATGTTGGAATGCCTGCAAGCGAGATTACGATTGCAGAAATTTTAAAACAAGAAGGTTACTATAATGCGCATATAGGTAAATGGCACCTTGGAGGTATAAAAGGACAGAATCCAATTGAACAAGGCTTTGATGATAGTCTACAATTATTGAGTCCTCTTTACTTACCTAAAAATGATCCTGATGTTGTAAATGCAAAAACAAGCGCAACCATTGATAAAATGGTATGGGCATCTTCTCAGTATGCCGTGAGATTTAATGGCGGTAAGGCATTTGAGCCTGGTGGTTACATTACTGACTATTATAGTAAGGAAGCGGTTAAGGTAATTGAGAAAAATAAGAATAGACCATTTTTTCTTTACCTAGGTCATTTTGCGCCACATAATCCGATGCAATCTCTAAAAAATGATTTTGATTATTTTCACCATTTAAACAATGATGATCAACACAATCTGAGGGTATATTCTGGTATGCTTCGAGCCTTAGATCGAGGAATTGGTGATATTTTAAACGCACTTGAGCAAAATAATCTCACCGAAAATACGTTAATCATTTTTTCAAGTGATAATGGTGGTGCAAACTATCTTGAATTATCAGATATTAATAATCCTTATCGTGGATGGAAGCTAACGCATTTTGAGGGTGGCATGCATGTACCATTCATGGCTAAGTGGCCAAAAAAAATAAAATCAGGCCAAATTTTTGACTATCCAATTCATCAAAATGATATTTTGCCAACCATTGCGACAGCGGCAGAAGCACCTATTCCAACCGATCGAGTAATAGACGGTAAAAATTTATTTCCATATTTAAAAAATAACATACCACCTCATGAAAACTTGTTTTGGAGACAAGGAAGATTGCAAACTGTACTTCAGAATCAGTGGAAACTGATAAGAGATAAAAATATTGATAAAAAATGGCTTTATCATCTGAAAAATGATCCCACTGAGAAGGTTAACCTTGCACTTTTAAATCCCTCTAAGGTATCAGAGCTAGAGGCTTTACTAGATAACCATAATTTAGAGCAGAAAGAACCTAATATGGAGAGTGTTATCGCAACTCCAATATTAATAGATAAACATACAGGCCAAAAATACGCAGAAGGTGATGAGTATACTTATTGGGATAATTAAATATTCATTCAATGTAAATAATTCTAAATATTTTAAAAAATTAATTAGACGAATAGCATATTTATTGTAGAATTTTTCTTTATGAGCGCAACAAATTCACTCCTCAAATTTTGGGAAGAACAAATGGGAATGACTCATCGCTCTAGTAAACACTTTTTTAGAAAAACACCTTCTCATTATCACCTTATGCTTCTTGTAATGTCTGCCCATCAAAATAAAGAGAAACTATGCGTGGAAGAATTAAAAACAAAATTGTTTAGTACGTCACGCCCAAAGTCATCAATGATGATAAATGAAGCTTGTGATCGAGGATTTATTCACTTAGAAAAAACAGAGCATGATAAGAGGCGTAAGACAGTAAAACCAAGTACAGAATTGATTAAAGAATTTAAAAATTATTTAGATTCAATGAAAAATATCAATTGGAAGACTGAATAACAAAATTACGAAAAAATCTTTTTTAAAAAATTACTCATTTCTTGCCACGAATGCAGATCAGCGTGGGTGTCATAAAATAACCCAGAACTTTTATCATCAGCTTGTGGATTTGTGAATGCGTGTCCAACATTTCCGTAAGCATGAATTTGCCAATTAGCTTTTTTAAAATTTAATTCATCTGCTAAATCAATCATATTCTGTGGAGTAGCCATTGGATCATCATAGCCGTGTAAAATCAAAATTGAAGAATCAATTTTTTTTGCTTGGTTTAAATTCGTTTCTATTCTTGTATTAGGTGCATCATATAACCCATGAAAACTTACAACGCCTTGAATATTTTCTCCTGCCCTAGCTAAATCAAGTGCACATTTTCCACCAAAACAGAATCCAATCGCTGCTGTTTTACTTTCATCAACCTTATCAAATTTCTTTAGTGTTTCGAATGCGTGTATCATCCTTTCTTGAAGTAGAGTACGATTAGAATTAAATTCGTTCATGAGCGCCATTGACTCATGTGGATTTAATCCTCTTCTTCCTTGACCGTAAAGGTCCATAGCAAAGGCAAAATAACCTAGCTCTGCAAGTTGCTCTGACTTATTGATATCGAATTCAGAATGGCCTCCATAAGCGTGGCATACAAGTATTCCAGGCCTTAAAGACTCAATACTATCATCATAGCTTATCGTACCTTCAAATTGAACGTCACCGTTTGCAGAGTTATAAACTAATTTTTCTGTTTTTATCATTTTTAGAGAATACCTTCATAAGAATTTATGTAAAGTTTCTTCATCTCCTCATAAGATATATCACGTGGGTTAGGGGCTGTGGATGGATCCTTTAGTGCCATGTGACTTAATAATTCAAAATTAAATTCCTGGTCAAGAGCTTTAAGTGTATGCGGAAGAGAAAGTTCACTTCTTATATGAAGTAACCATTCAAGAAATCCATCGAAGGAAGAATTTTCCAACTCTAAGTATTTTGATAACAATTCGATTCGTTCAGTTATAACTGGGGCATTAAACTTAAGAACATATGGCATGAAGATTGCATTTGATAGACCATGATGAACATCATTAACTGCATTAATTGGATGTGATAGGGAGTGTATGGCCCCAAGGCCTTTTTGAAATGCTGTTGATCCCATTGATGATGTTACAAGCATCTTTGATCGTGCTGTTAAATTGTCAGGATGTTTAAAAGCAGTTAAAAGGCAATTTTTTACATTTTTTATACCCTCCAATGCAATTCCATCAGCCATAGGGTGAAATCCTCTTGCGCAATAAGCTTCTAAGCAGTGAGCTAAAGCATCCATTCCTGTAGCAGCTGTTAAATGAGGTGGAAGAGATAATGTTAATTTTGGGTCAAGAATTACTAGATCTGGTAAGAACGAGGGGTGAAAAATTATTTTCTTTGTCATATCGCTCTCATCTAAAATCAAGGATGATCGACCAGTTTCAGAGCCTGTTCCAGCAGTTGTAGGTATCGCGATGACTTTTGGAAGTTGATCTGTTTCAGCTTTTGTCCAATTATCTCCGATATCCTCAAAATACCACAGGTTCTGTTTTTGTTTAGACATAAAAGCTATTGCTTTACCAGCGTCTAAGGAACTCCCTCCACCAATAGCAACAACTCCATCATTTTTATCAGATATAAAATGCTCAACACCGTCAGATACATTTCTACCTGTCGGATTGCCCTTAATGTTTGAAAATATAGAATATTCAATTTTTTTCCTTTTTAGTAATTGTATGATTTGAAGAAAGTTTTCATTTTTTGAAAAATTAGGATCAGTAACAAGTAAAGGTTTTTTTATACTTAATTCAAGTAAGGCCTTCACAATTTCAGATGACCGATCAAGACCAAACCATATAGGGGTGGGATAATTCCAATTGGCGTTAACTATTTCATCCATCATTTTATTTATAATGTTGGTGGTGATGTTTTTTTTGAAGAACCAATAGCATAAAAGCTAATTGCTATAATTATAACTAAGCCACCAATAAGCGTTATATTTGATGGCACCTCGTTCACATCAAATAAAGGTATCCAACACCAGATGACACCGAATACAACTTCAGTGAGTGAAAGTAACATAAATTCTGCTGCAGGTAGATAGCGTGCTCCAAGGCTGAGCAATATCAAACCAACTCCAACAAGGGTTCCATGAAACATACTTAATAAGATATTCTGCAAAGGCATAGAACTACTATCAGTGAATAAAATAATCATAACCATTGAAAATAGTGAACACGTAATACCAGCAATTATGATAGTTGTGAACTTGGGTGTATCAGGTTGCCATCTTAAAGTCGTTGCAAATACTGCAAATCCGATTGAACAAAATAAACCAAATATCCATCCTAAGAATGTTCCAGCATACCAATCGTTATAGGCCATTAGAAAAATCCCAAATAAAGAAACAATACATGCGATAGTTGTCGTGACACCAACTTTTTCTTTTAAAAAAATATATGCAAATAATCCTGCAAACAATGGTTGCGTTCCAATCATAAACAAGGTCGTTGCTGCGGAAGTATAAGTCATACCGAAAATAAAAAAAATAAATGCAGCCGCGAGGCCAATACCCCCGATTAAACCTGAAGAACCAACTCTGCTAAAATTATGATAAAAAGAAATCCCCTCATTATAGAGAAGATAAATTAGTAAAATAGTGGCAACGACTATCCCTCGATAAAAAAGATAGTGCCACTGATATATTTGAGCATCAATCATGTATCTTACTGTTGGAGCGCCAAAACTCCAGATCAAACCTGCTGATAAAGCAAGCACGAATCCAATTAAATATGTTTTGTTATTCAGCTCAGTCATATAATCTACTGCAGAATATATAAATAATAGCTATAAAACACTATAAATGAGTACAGATATCGAAATAACTGATCTTGGTCAATTTAGTAAAAAGTTTCACAAGACATACGAATTATTCAAAAATAACCTGGAAAATAATGAGGAAGTTGGTGCGTCTTTTGCTGTCTACCAAGGTGGTGCATGTTTAATTGATCTTTATGGCGGTTATCGTGACCGTGATAAAAAAAATAAATGGGACCAAGATACAATTGTAAATGTACACTCTACAAGTAAGGGAATTGTAGCAATGATCGTTGCAAAATTAATCGATGAAGGAAATCTTGAGCTTAATAAAAATGTTTCTGATTACTGGCCAGAATTTTCAGAATTAGGTAAAGAAAATATTAGAGTAAAAACACTACTTTCACATCAAGCAGGTTTATATGGATGGAGACAATCAATAGATGAAACCGATTTTTATAATTGGGACTATGTTGTTAATCTTTTAGCTAAACAAAAGCCGTACCATAAACCTGAGGAAAAAATATGCTACCATCCAAAAACAATTGGTTTTTTAGTCGGCGAATTAATAAAACGAGTAACAAATAAATCGGTTGGCAAAAATTTAGAAGATCTAATCAATCATCCATTAAAAACAAAATGTTTTATTGGTACACCATTGACTTATCATGATAATATTGCTGAATTAATAAGTTCAGAAAGTTTAAGGCAAGCTTTCAGTAATCCACAAAATGTAGATGAATATCTAATCACGGCATTTCTTAATCCAGCAAATAAAACAAAGACAGCAAATACAAAACAATGGAGACTTGCAGAAATTCCAGCAATGAACTGCCACACAAATTCAAGATCACTTGCTAGAATTTATGATTACTTTTTGTCACATTTATCAAATAAATTTATTTCGCCTAAGACTTTTAACCTTCTCACTTCTGTTGCAGTAAGTGGAGAGGATCATGTAATGAAGTCTCCCATGCAATGGTCCTATGTGGGTTATAGTGTTGGTGGAGGAAAATTATTTGGGAATAGTAGTAAAGCGTTTGGCCACACCGGCTGGGGTGGTTCTATGGCATTTGGCGATCCTGAGAATGGTATTAGTTGTGCTTATACAATGAACCTACTCACTGGTTCAATGCTTGGAGATCAAAGGGCTTTAAATTTAGTTGAAACAATTTATGAGGCACTATGAAGCTGAGTTTTAAATCAAAACTTTTTTATGGTGGCGGTGATTTTGCTATTAATATTATGTGGCAATTAACTGTTTTCTACTTGCTCTTCTTTTATACTGATATTTTTGGGCTATCTCCTTCGAGTGCCGGACTAGTTTTTTTTCTTGCAAAAATTTGGGATGCGTTCACGGACCCAATAATGGGTTATATCGCGGATAATACATCAACAAGGTGGGGTAAATTTAGACCTTACATTCTATTTGGATCAGTCCCTGCCCTAATAATGATTGTTCTTTGTTTTACGTCACCTGATCTGTCTCAAACAGGAAAGTTTTATTGGGCTCTTTTTACATATATCACTTTCACCACTTTATACACAGTAATTGCAATACCCGTTGGCTCGCTCATTCCATCGATGACTCAAGATAGAGATGAAAGAACTTCTTTAGCTTCTTTTAGATTTTTAGGTGCAAGTTCAGGATCAATTGCTGTGGCAGTTTTGACACTACCTTTAGTTGGCTTATTCAGCTCGCCGCAATTTGGATTTCCTATTGTTGTAGGATTTTTAGCTTTGCTTGGTGCTCTTTTTGCATTCCTATGTTTTTTTCATACCAAAGAAGTTTATTCAAAACCATATGATGAGTCTATTAGCATCAAAAAAATACTCAAAATGGTTTTTACTAATTATCCATTACACTTTGTGATACTAGCTTTGCTTACAACATGGGTAGCAAATAATATTAAGCAACTCACAACCGTTTATTTTGTGAAATATAAT
This sequence comes from uncultured Pelagibacteraceae bacterium, assembly GCA_902525595.1. Taxonomy (GTDB): domain Bacteria; phylum Pseudomonadota; class Alphaproteobacteria; order Pelagibacterales; family AG-422-B15; genus CACNXQ01. Next base: position 37,624 of record CABZHO010000005.1, read on the forward strand.
TTACAATTAGAGGCTTACTTTAGTCTTATATTACTTGGTGTGATTCTTCAAATTATGTTTGGAGCATATTTAGTTAATGTAATAAAACATCGGTTTGAGAAAAAAACTTTATTTATGATTGGTACATTTTTGTATGTATTCACCGATCTAATTATCTATTTTATCACTGGTTATGAAAATTTTTGGTTATTAGCATTTGTAGCAACTTTTGGATTTATTGGCTTTGGTATGGCTGGTGTAATGGCTTGGTCAATGATAGCGGACACAATTGAGTATGGTGAATGGAAATCTGGATTTCGAGCAGAAGGAGTACTAAACGCAGCACACGTATTTGTTTTCAAGTTGAGTGTTGGCTTTAGTGCATGGTTAGCAGGAGCTATCCTTGAAAGTACTAACTATGTAGCAAATACTCTTGAACAAAGTCCTGAAACATTAAATGGACTTTTTATTATGGGATATATTTTTCCATCAATTGCAGGAACTGTTGCAATAGTTGTTATGTACTTCAATAGATATGACAGTAACTTTTATGAAAAAATATTTACTGAATTGAAGCAAAGATAATTTAAGTTATGCGCGAAGTTTCAATCGGGGAAGGCTTTGGACGAGTAAATCTCATCGGGGAGCATTTAGACTATAATGGTGGGCATGTTTTACCATTACAAATTAAGAATAAAATCATCTGTGAGATTATCAAGAATGAGAACAATAATTTTATTTCAATAGACTCTGATAAATATAACGACTCATTAATGGTAAAGAAATTAGAAAGAAGAAATGATTGGACTGATTTTATTATTGGATCATGTTTATTTTTTGAAAAACGATTCTCAATATCTGTTAACAATATATCAATTTATATAAAAAGCAGTCTGCCACTCGGAATAGGTCTTTCCTCTTCTGCCGCGATTACAGTCAGCACTTTAAAATCCTTGAGTAATTATTTTCACAAAAATATGACAGATGAAGAACTAATAAATTTAGCATTTGAGGTTGAAAATGATTTTGTTGGTGTAGGCGGTGGTGTAATGGATCAATTTGTATCAGTTTTAGGTAATCACAATGAGGCACTTTTTCTCAATACATTAAACAAGAATTATGAATTAATACCGATTTTTCCAGATTATGAATTTCTTATCATCGATAGTAATACGCAGAGAATTTTATCTGATAGCGAGTTTAATAAAAAAAAAGAATTGTGTCTTACTGCTGCAAAAAAAATGAAAATTCAAAATCTCTGTACGAAAAGTAAAATTAATGAAAATGACATTAAGCTGCTGTCTATTGATGAGTTAAATGTATGTAAACATGTAATTGAAGAAAATTTGAGAGTTGTGGAAGCTGCTAAATATTTAAGAAAAAATAAAGCTAAAGAATTTGGAAAATTAATGACAGAAAGTCATGTTTCTTTGTCTCAATATTATGGTGTTTCAACGGATAATTTAAATAAGTTGGTTGATCTATCTAATTCTTTTGGCGCATTAGGATCTAAACTTACTGGGGCTGGCTTTGGTGGGGCTATTGTAACTTTAGTAAAAAAAGAGCTGGTTGAAGAACTTAAAAAGTATATTCTTGCTGGGTATCCTGATGCTAAATTTATATAACTATGAAACTTAATTTGCCAAAAAACTTCATATGGGGAACAGCAACTGCCGCTCACCAAGTTGAAGGAAATAATACAAACTCTGATTTTTGGCTACTTGAAAATACAAAAAATACTACTTTTGCTGAGCCTTCAGGAATTGCTTGCGATCAATTGAATAGATATGAAGAAGATATAAAGCTTATGTCTTCTCACGCGATACAGTCATATAGACTATCAGTTGAATGGGCTAGAATCGAACAGTCAGAGGGTGAATTTTCTATGGAAGCAATTGATCATTACAAAAAAGTTTTAGAATGTTGTCATGAAAATAATCTACAAACTTGTGTAACTTTCCAACACTTTACGTCACCTCTTTGGTTTACAGCTAAAGGTGGCTGGGAAAAAAAAGAAAATGAAGATTTATATGTAAAATACGCTGAATTTGTAACAAAAGAATTAGGTGACCACATTGATACAGTATGTACTATTAACGAAGCAAATCTTACTGCATGCTTTGCACACACATTTCCTAGCTACCCAGAGCAAGGAATGAAATCTATTATGCCATTCGTTGAAGATGCCGCTAAGTCATGCGGATCAACTCTTGAAAATTTTGGCCCCTTTCTATTTGGCCATCCCTATAAAATACGTGACTGCATGATGGCAGCACATGTAAAAGCTTTTCCAGTTATTAAAGGTCTCCTTAAAAAAAATCAGCCTGTTGGTATAACACTTTCAATTATGGATTATCAAGCAGCAGATGGAGGAGAAAAAATCCGTGACATTGCACATTCTGAAACCGTTGATGTGTTTTTAGACCAGATCAAAGACGATGACTTTGTTGGCATTCAGACTTACACACGTCATACCTTTGGTCCAAAGGGCATAATGAAACCAAACGTTAATAATGAAAATATGCTGGTAATGGGATATGAATATTATCCTGAGTCATTGGAAAATGTTTTGAGATATGTTGCTCCAAAAATAAATTGCCCAATGATTGTTTCTGAAAATGGGATTGGCACAGACGACGATAGTCAAAGAATAAATTATATAACTACTGCGCTACAGGGTCTTCAGAGCTGTTTAGATGATGGTTTAGATATTAGAGGTTATTACTATTGGTCATTTCTTGACAACTTTGAGTGGATATATGGTTACAAACCTCGTTTTGGACTAGTCGAAGTAAATAGAGATACTTTAGAAAGAACCAGTAAAGAAAGTCTTAAGTTTTACGAACAAATTATTAGAAATTCCCGATCTTAAATTTCACTACTTTTAGCTTGAGTAAGAAAGCAGCCATTGATTAACCATTCACCATTGTTTTGTTGCTGCATTGAGTAAATTGCAGTCACAAATTCACCATCTGGATCAACTAAATATACTTCAAGCGAAGGGACTCCACCTCTGGAAGATACATTTCCAATATTAACGCTTTTAGGTCTATAAACAGCTTGGTACTGACCAACTACCATTTCCCCAAATACTTGCGGATTAGGAAATATTTTTTTAATTATTGGTGAGGCGAAGGAGTATGCTTTTTCAAAATCATCATCTTGAAATGCCTGTAGTTGCTGACTTACAACCGAAATAATTTCTTGTTCATCCTCATCCGTGAGTGAAAATGCAGATGTACTTAATAAGAAGATTATTAAAAACGGAAATATTAGTCTTTTGACAAAATTAATCATCAACATCAGAAAATATCTTAAGTTTTCTTGCCTTCAAGATAAGAACAGCTATTGCAATCAGTAGAATAGCGCCACCCTCGTAAAGCAGCATACTTGGGTCCATGGTTTTTCCTTGCAAGATTATTAACCTAGCAACGGCAGTGATCGCAATGAACAAAGGTATACTGATCCTAATTCTATTCAGCGTCCAATACTCTCGGATCATTTGTATAACTTCTAGATAAATAAATAGTAAAAGAAGATCAGCAAGTTCAACGAGATTCTTTTCATACATTGCATATATTTCATAGCCAATAGCGATTACAGTAGCAAAAATAATTATGACTAAAGCTATTTTCTCAATGTATTTAATCGTATCAATCATAAAATCTCAAAAAGACCTGCCGCACCCATTCCACCGCCAACACACATAGTTACAACACCATATTTGGCGTTGCGTCTTTTACCTTCAATTAAAATATGCCCTGTCATTCTAGAACCAGTCATTCCATATGGGTGACCAATTGAAATTGATCCACCATTGACATTTAATTTCTCATTATCGATTCCAAGCTTATCTCTGCAGTACAATACTTGAACAGCGAATGCTTCGTTAAGTTCCCAAATATCAATGTCATCTACTTTTAAACCATGCTGCTCTAAAAGCTTAGGGACAGCAAAAACTGGTCCAATACCCATCTCATCTGGCTCACAAGCCGCGACTGAAAGACCTCTAAAAATACCCATAGGCTCAATATTTCTTTTTTCTGCCTCTTTAAGATCCATTAACAAACATGATGATGCTCCATCAGATAACTGACTTGCATTACCTGCAGTGATATATTTATCTGGACCCATAACCGGCATCAAACCAGCAAGACTCTCAAGTGTAGTTTGTGGTCGGTTACACTCATCTTTATCAACCGTAACTTCTTGTTCTGAAACTTCTTTTGTTTCTTTATTCATTACATCCATTTTTGTTGTCAATGGAACAATTTCGTCTTGAAATTTGCCTGCAGTTTGAGCGGCAGCTGTTCTTTGTTGACTTTGCAATGAATACTCATCTTGGTATTCTCGACTTACTTTATAACGATCCGCTACAACATCAGCTGTATTAATCATAGGCATCCATAGAGCTGGACAAATTTTTTGAAGTTCAGGCTCAATAAGATGTTTCATATTCATATTTTGCTGCGTCATTGAGATTGATTCAACTCCACCACCTATAGCTACTTTGATTCCATCAACAATAATTCTTTGGGCAGCAACAGCAATTGATTGTAAGCCAGATGAGCAAAAACGATTTATAGTCGTACCAGGAACAGTAACAGGACAACCACCGGCAATAGCAACATTCCTACCAATGTTGTGACCCGTTGCTCCTTCTGGCTGTCCACAACCAAAAATTACATCTTCCACTTCACCAGACTCAACTCCTGCTCTCTCAATAGCATGCTTAACTGTATGACCACCCATAGTGATACCATGAGTTTTATTAAATCCACCTCTCATAGCTTTTGCTAATCCTGTTCTTGAAGTTGAAATTATTGCAGCTTCTCTCATACTTTATTGCCCTTATTATTAATAATATTTAGAAAATCGTAAGATAGACTTTTTATGTGAAAAAAAAAGTTTAATTTTGTTAAATATAATATTTCTAAAATACCCTCAATTTTGGCGTATATTTCTCTTAATTCTGCTTGACCATAAACGAATTGAAGTTTAGAAAGTCGCATTCTTTGAATCAAGGGGTTTCTCTATGGTCATGTTAAAGACAAAAGTTTCAGCACCAAGCTGGGTACCAGAAGGATACAAAAAACTAGGCTGGCATGCTGGATTTGATGTCTTAATTGGACCAATGTATTTTAAAAGAGAAGAAGATAACCAATATAAATTCATTACAAAAATTCTTGATAAACATCTTAATGCACACGGTATTGCTCATGGCGGCTACTCAATGTCATTAGCAGATATTTTTCTAGGATCTATGGTTTTCGCTGCAAGTGGTAAAAAACCCTGTAGCACAATTTCACTTAATTGTAATTTTGTAAGCCCCGGCCTTCAAGACGATATTGTCGAGTGTGATGCTAAAGTTACAAAAACAACCAAATCCTTAGTTTTCATTGAGGGTAATTTGATTTCAAAAGATAAAATTATTTTATCTGCTTCTGGCATTTGGAAAATATTAAATCAATAGAATTTCATAAATCGATCAAGACTAATATACGTTTTCATATCATTTATTTTATTTGCTCTAAGTAGTTTCTTTACCTCGTTGACTGAATAAATGCTTGTTTCAAGAACTTCATCTTCGTCCAAATTTGTCTCACTCTTCTTATAGCAATGAGTTAGATAGCAATGCACTAAGCAGGTGTTATATGCTGGAGTTGAAAAGTATTTGCCTATCATTTTCCAATTCTTTCCATGATAACCAGTTTCTTCAATTAATTCTCTTTTAGCGCAACTTAATGGCTTTTCTCCTGAGTCAATAGTTCCTGCTGGGACTTCAAGCATAATTTGATTTGATCCATATCGATATTGTTTGAGTAAAACTACAAATTTTTTATCAACTATTGGAACAATACAAGTTATACCATTATGTACGATAAGATCTCTAACAGTCTTGTTTCCATTTACCCATTTAACTTCATCAAAATGTAAATCAAAGACATTCGCTTTGATTTTTTTCTTGGTTTTAATAAATTTTGCTTTTCTTAGAGTCATTTTTGAAAATCTCTCATATTAATAAATTCGACCTTTGAATGGTGCAGTTCAATCAGATTTATCAGGTCATTTGGAGCTATCGACACTGTTGACGTGTTGATTAAAGGATGAAAATTCACAATTTCATATTCCATGAACTCTTGATCAAAAAAAAATTTAACTTTTTTTTCTTTATCATTCAATAATCCAAATGGAGAAACTGATCCAGGTTTAATACCTAAAATGTTCATTAAATAATCCTCATTTGCAAATGACAATTTTTTTGATTTTAAAGGTGCTGATGCTTTTTTTAAATCAGCAATAATATCCTCAATAAAACTTACTAAAAAAAAATTATTCTTTTTATCTTTCAAAAAAAGATTCTTTGAATGTGCGCCGTCAATTGAGCCTCGAAGATTTTTAGAATCTTCGACGGTAAACAGTGGTTCATGTTCAGTAATCTTGTAACTAATAGACTTTGAGTCTAATAAATTAATTAGTGAATTTTTATCAAACATTAAGCAAGTGCACTTAATTTTTCTTTATATTTTGAGTTGGGCATTTGATTAATAAGAGTTCTAAGTCGTTTCCTTGTAATCCATCCATTTAAATATGAATCCATTTCGATAGATCCAAATAGTTTTTTTTCTTTTTTTTGATATCTGTGAATATAGTTCGAAGCTTCAAGCATTTCTTCAGCATCACCAGTGTCAAACCACTGAACATCTTTTTTTAACTCAAAGACTTTTAAGAGATTTTTTCTAAGATAAGATTGATGAACATCAACGATTTCTAATTCTTTTCTTTTAGAAGGCTTTAAATTCTTAACTACTGATATAGAATCTTTATCGTAAAAATAAAGACCAGGTATTGTAAGATTACTCTTGGGGTTTTTTGGTTTCTCAATAATCGATTTTATATTCTTTTGTCTATCATATTCAATAACTGCTGATTTAGACGGATATTTTGTTTTAACAGCTAAAACAGCAGCTCCTTCCTTGACTGACTGAACTTTTTTTAAAGTTGAAGTGAAGCTCTTACCGATAAATAAATTATCAGCTAAAGCTAAAACAAATGGCTTTTTATTGATAAATTTTTTGGAAATATTAATCGCATCAGGAATTCCAACTTGTTTTTTCTGAAATGTATAACTGAATTTCATGTTAAGTTGTTTTCCTGAACCAAACAATTTTCTGAATTTTGAAATATCTTTTTTTTGAGATATAAATAATACCTCACGTACACCAGCTCGAATTAGATTTGATAAAGCGTAATAAAGCAAAGGTTTATCGTATAAGGGAAGAAGAGGTTTAACTGTTACCTTTGTTGCGGGTGAGAGACGAGTGCCTTTACCGGCAGCGAGAATAATGCCTTTTTTGAATCTCATCTAAATTAAATTTGTTAAAAATACTATTTGCTTGACTTATGTTTCAAGAAATTTTTGTCCCTTAAATTTCTATACTCAGGCTTTTTCTTTTGCATTTTTGACATCATTGTAGTCATTACATCTTCCTTATGAAGCGTAGCCGCATTCCATAGAGCCACATTATCTAAGCCTTCCTTAACAGAGTGATCTCTTGAATAATTTAGAACCTCTTTTGTAACCCACATTGCAAGTGGTGTTTTTGAAGCTAATTTTTCAGCCATTTCAAATGCACTATCAATCATTTCTTCATGACTTTCATGTAAAGAGCTAACAAGACCTACTTCTTTAGCTCTTTCTGCGGATACCTTTTCTCCCATCATAGTCCATTCACGTGCAATACCGGCAGGTATAATTTTTGGTAATCTTTGTATTGTTCCAATGTCCGCTGCTAAACCTACATTTATTTCCTCGATTAGAAAAAAGGCATCTTTTGTGCACAATCTTATATCAGCAGCCGTGATTAAATCGATACCTCCACCTATACACCCACCTTGAACAGCAGCGACTACTGGAAATCTTGCATCTTCTAAACACGAAGCGGCGCGTTGCAAAAACTTTAACTGTTGAATAAAATATCCTCTACTTCTGCCAAGCTCTTGGTTTGTTTCGTGTTCAACAACATCATCCTTAAACATGCTTAGGTCTATTCCAGCGGAAAAGTGTGGCCCTGTGGATGATACGATTAATGCCCTAATCTCACCACTGTCATCAAGCTCTTCAACTTCTTTCGGAAATAATCTCCAAAAATCTTCATTCATTGAATTTCTTTTTTCAGGCCTATTGAATCTGATATGAGCAATTGAATTATTTATTTCAACATCAAAAGGTTTTGACATACTTTTTTCCTCGCTTTAGATAAGTGATCTATATAAAGTATATATATATTTAAAATTAGAGAAATACATAAAAAATGGCTATTAATTACGAAGAAATAATGTCAATGACTTCAGAAAACGTTGAAGTTTCATATACTGATAAAGATTCCATTCTCTATAGCTTAGGTGTCGGTCTTGGAAATGATCCAATGAATATCGATGAATTAAAATTTGTTTATGAAAACTCACAAATTGCATTACCATCCATGGCTACTAATTTTCAATATCACTCGCCCCTACTGCTTAAAACAAATATAAATTTCATCATGGTTGTTCATGGTGAACAGAGATTATCAGTAACCAACCCTTTGCCTGTCTCAGGAGAATTTGTAACTAACGCCAAAGTTATTGGATGTTATGACAAAGGTCCTGGTAAAGGTGCCATTATTGAGGTTGAAACAACCGTCAACCTTAAAAAAGATAATATGGAAATCTGCAAGCTTGTTAGTACAACATTTGCAAGAGGAGATGGTGGCTTTGGTGGACCTGATTCTCCAAAGAAGGAATTGATTAAACCTGATGGTAAACCAGATTATGTACATGAAATTAATACCAAACCTGACCAAGCGCTAATCTTTAGACTTTCAGGTGATTACAATCCATTGCATTCCGATCCAAATTTTGCAAAATCTGCGGGTTTCGATAGGCCAATTTTACATGGTATGTGCACTTACGGTATTGCATGTAGATCAATTATTGAAAGTCTATGCGATAAAGATGTAAAAAAACTTAAAAGATTTGATTGTCGTTTTTCATCACCTGTATATCCTGGAGAAACAATAATTACAGAGATGTGGAAAGATGGTAATACTGTACATTATCAATCAAAAGTAAAAGAACGTGATAAAATAGTAATTAAAAATGGAGTGAGTGAAATAATATGATACCAAAAGTCGGAATTTCTGAGGGTAAAGAACCTCTTTTTTATAATGAGTCTCATCATGCATGGAGAGAAGAAGTAAGAAAATTTGTTACAAAGGAAATAGCTCCTTTTGTTGAAGAATGGGAAGAAGCTGGTGAGTTTCCAAGAGAACTATATAAAAAAGCTGCAGATGTTGGCTTAATGGGAATGGGCTATGATGAAAAATACGGTGGCACAACAGAGGGTATTGATATTTTTCACGGTATCGTAACAGCTGAAGAGTTCGCTCATGGATGTGGTGGTGTTTCAGCAAGTCTTTTGTCTCATAACATCGCAATACCATTAATACAATCGTTAGGTACTGAAGAGCAAAAAGAGAAATTCATTCCGCCCGTGGTAAGAGGTGAAAAAATAGCAGCTCTTGCAATGACAGAACCCTCAGGAGGTTCAGATGTTGCAAGTTTAAAAACAAAAGCGGTTAGAAAAGGCGACCATTTCATTGTCAATGGATCAAAAATGTTCATTACAAGTGGAATGCGGGCTGATACCTATGTGGTTGGTGTAAGAACTGGTGGTGAAGGTGCAACAGGAATATCAGTTCTAGTTATTGAAAAAGATACGCCTGGATTCACTCAAACACCTCTTAAGAAAATGGGTTGGTTAAGCTCTGATACAGCTGTACTTTATTTCGATGACTGCAAAGTACCAGTTGAGAATCTTATAGGAGGAGAAAATAGCGGATGGATGGGCGTGATGGGTAATTTCAGTCAGGAAAGACTGGGTATGGCAGCTGGGATGAATGCCTATTCACAGATTTGTATTGATGAAGCTGTCGCTTGGGCAAAAGAGAGAAAAACTTTCGGAAAACCCCTCATTGATAATCAAGTTATCAAGCATAAGCTCGTTGATATGAATAGAGCGGTGAGAACTTCGAGAGCCTGGACCGAATTACTATCCTGGAAAGTAATGAATGGTGAAAGTCCAATAGCAGACTTAGCAATGCTCAAAGTGCATGCAAGTAAAGCGATGGAACTTTGTGCTCGAGAAGCAATGCAAATTCTTGGCGGCGCCGGTTATCTTAGAGCTAATAGTGGCCCAGGAAAAGTAGAGCGGATTTATCGTGAAGTTAGAGTAAATGCAATCGGAGGTGGATCAGAAGAAATAATGTATGATTTAGCTGCGAGACAATTGGGTTATAAGTCTTAATTAAAACTCAGCAACTTCCATGTCCATCATTGAGGATTTTCCAGCCTGGACCTTTTTAGAATACATAAATAATTCAGGCATTATTTTTTCAACAAAATAAGTACCTGTCTTAATTTTATTTTTGTGGATTGGTTCATTTTTTCCAATCGAAAACTTCGCCATACGTGCCCACATATATGTCATTGAAGAAAGCGCAACTAAATTCAAATAGTCTGTTGCAGAGGCTAGTGCATTTTCAGGATCTTGCATTCCATTTTGCATTAACCACATAGTTGCGGCCGTGACTTCTTTAAGGGCATTTTCTAATGGTTTAATAAAAGAAGCAATTTCGTCGTTATCTTTATTTTCTGATAGAAACCTTTGCACTTCTTTTTGAAAAGTTTGCAATAATCTTCCTTGATGCATGGTCAATTTTCTGCCGACTAAATCTAATGCCTGAATACCATTTGTACCCTCATAAATCATAGTAATTCTGACGTCTCTTAAATATTGTTCTAGTGGATATTCTTTAGTAAAACCGCTGCCACCTAGTACTTGAAGAGATTCTGAACAGTTTAAAAAACCTCTATCCGTACAGTAGGCTTTAATAATTGGCGTCATCAGCGCTGCAAAGTCATCGGCCTCTTGTCTGACGTTTTCATCAGGATGATCTTCTGCAAGATCAATTTTCATTGCTGTATAAATGCAAAGCGCTCTCATTGACTCAGTGGTCGCTTTCACATTCATCAACATTCTTCTTACATCTGGATGCACAATAATATTATCCGCTTTACTTTCCATATCCCGCTTATCTTTAACAACCGATCTCATTTGTTTACGCTCTTTTGCAAACTCTAAAGCATTTTGATATGAGATCTCTGACATTGCTATACCTTGCAAACCAACTTTTAATCGAGCATCATTCATCATTAAAAACATCGCTTCCATGCCTTTATTTTTTTCTCCAACAAGCCAACCTTTTGCGTTATCTAGATTCATTACACAAGTCGGAGAAGATGCAATACCAAGCTTATGCTCTAAACCACCACAATAGATTGTGTTTCGAGAGTTATCATCTAATCGCTTTGGAACAAGAAATAGACTTATCCCTTTTATTCCATCTGGTGCGTCAGGTGTTCTGGCTAGAACGAGGTGTATAATATTTTCAGTCAAATCATGTTCACCAAATGAAATCCATATTTTTTGACCTGTTAACTCGTAGTGATCATCTTTCGGAATAGCCGTTGATTTTATTAATCCTAAATCTGTTCCACATTGTGGTTCTGTTAAGCACATCGTGCCCATCCATTCACCTGAAGTTAAGTTTGGAAGATATTTGTCTTTAAGTTCATCTGTCGCTTTTTTTAAAATTGTCTTCATAGCGCCGTGACTTAATCCAGGGCCCATATAAAAAGCCATATTCGCAGCAATCCCAATTTCACCTGCCAGGACTGCAGTTGTAAATGGAGCTCCACCGCCCCCATATTGTGTTGGCATCGTTGCGCCCACGTAGCCAGACGCTTTTACTGCTTCATATAATTTTTTAAATCTTTCAGGGGTGTGAACTTCGGGACCCTCTGCACCGTCGGTTACATATTTTAAGCCTTCTCTATCACCGATTTTATTACTATCAAGAACCTCTTGTTCATTTAAGCGTCCTATTTCTGAGACAACACTCATAAGTGTTTCTGAGTCATATTCTTTAAATTTTTCAATACCCGCGATGACTTCATCATAGTTCAGCATAGCTAGATTGTATTTGAAATCTTCTGTTGGACTTTTATATGACATAGGTTTAAAGATTAATATTGTAATTTAACAATATATAACCTTTGTCACATAAATTGCAAATTTCTAATTTTGTTAACCTGATCAATGGGGAAAGTCTGAAAAGTATAGAATTATGAGTATTTATCTGCCCATTGCAGAGCTCTCGGTTAACATTTTTTTATTACTATCACTTGGTGGAGTTGTGGGTTTTCTATCTGGTATGTTTGGATTAGGCGGAGGATTTTTAATGACTCCACTTCTTATATTTATGGGGATACCCACAAGTATAGCTGTAGCAACTTCAGCTAATCAAATTGTGGCGTCATCAATTTCTGGAACCCTTGGGCATTGGCGGCAAGGTTTAGTGGATTTCAAAATGGGTGGGGTACTTTTGATAGGGGCATTCTTTGGATCAATTTTAGGAGTTTGGATTTTTAGTCGATTAGTAGCCATCGGACAAATTGATACTGTAATTTCAATATTATATTTTATTCTTCTCACTGGAATTGGATTATCAATGCTTATCGAAAGCTCAAAAGTTATTCGAGATCGAATAAGAAGAAAAAGTGTTAAACGAAAAATTCATTATCATAATTGGGCACATCGATTACCCTTTAAAGTCAAATTTTACACATCAAAATTATACATCAGTGTGATACCTCCAATATTAATTGGTTTTGTAATTGGAATCTTATCAGCGACAATGGGGATTGGTGGAGCTTTTATTTTGATACCAGCAATGATATATTTTTTAGGAATGCCTACATCTAAGGTAATCGGTACATCATTATTTCAAATTATTTTTATTACTGCGTTAGTGACCATGCTTCACGCAACAACAACTTTTGCAGTCGATGCAGTTTTAGCATTCTTTTTAATCATTTCATCTGTAATAGGAGCACAAGTCGGAGTGTTAGCAGCTAATAAATTAAGAGGTGAAGAAATAAGAGCTTTACTGGCTATTATTGTTCTAGGAGTTGCAACTAAAATCGCACTTGATTTATTAGTTGAACCAAATGAAATTTTTAATTTATCTGTGATCAGGGTAATGATTTGATGTTTAAAAAATTTTTTATTATTATTTATGTTCTTATAATACAATTTCTTTGTACTTCTTCATTTGCTCTTGTAATTGGCTCAGATCAAGAAGAAATATATATAGATGCGAATTTTTCAGGTGAGTCTTTGCTAGTTTTTGGGGCTTTCTATTCTGATCCCTCACAATCCAGAGATAGTAAAAGCGATATACTTATTGAAGTTGTCGGTCCTCTTGAAGATGTAGCTTTAAGAAAGAAAGAATCATACTTTGGTTTTTGGTTAAATTCAAAAAGTATATTGTTTAATGATATACCTGGCTTTTATTATCTATCAAGTACCTCTGAAATCTCAAATGAGTTTCTTAATAAGAATCAAATTGGTTTACTTAATTATAAAAGATCTGAAATAGATAATAATAGTTTGATTGAATCTAACTTAAGTGAAGTTAAAAGTATAAATGAACAAGAAGAGTTCTATAATGCTCTCGTCAGAACGAAAACTAGTGAAAATTTATACAAGCAAGTTTTTGATGAAATCGAAATCATCGATGGAAACTTGTTTCGATCTTATATTGATATTCCAAATACAGTGCCAGTTGGTGAATATAATGTGAACCTATATCTAATCATTGACAATCAGGTAACACAGAAATATTCCTATAATTTTATGGTAACTCGAGTAGGTATTGAGGAAGCAATTTATTCATTTTCAAAAAACTTTCCTTTTTTCTACGGATTGATTTCTCTGATAATTGCAATAATTATTGGTTGGAGTGGGTCTGAAATTTTTAAAAGATTTAGAAAAGTATAGTGACTGAAATTTCATATTTTTATGTTGTCCTCGCTGGACTGTTAAGCTTCTTATCACCTTGTGTCCTGCCAATTGTGCCTGGCTATCTTTGCTTTATGGCTGGAACTAGTCTTGATAAATTACAAGTTGATCATGATAATATTACAAAGAAAAGAGTGTTTAAGTTTTCACTCAGCTTTGTATTGGGTTTTTCTACTGTTTTTGTCGTACTCGGAGCATCTGCAACATTGCTCAGTAGCGTTGTTTATGAGTATCTAGATTACTTGAGAATTGCAGGCGGAATTATAATAATAATTTTTGGTATTCATTTTATGCAAGTTATTCAAATACCATTTCTGAACAGAGAAATGAGATATCAAATTGAAAATTATAGACCTGGAATTGTTGGATCATACATAATTGGTCTTTCATTTGCTTTTGGCTGGACTCCCTGTATAGGGCCAATATTAGGTAGTGTCTTATCCATTGCCGCAAGCTCTGAAACGGTCACCTACGGTGTAGTTTTATTAATGCTATACTCTGCCGGCTTGGGAATACCTTTTTTGCTTGCTGCCTATGCGATTAATGGCTTTATGAAATTTTTATCTAAGATAAGAAATTATATTAGAAGTATTGAAATTTTTACTGGTCTATTGCTAATAATATTTGGTATTCTTATACTGACTAATAGAATTCAAGAATTGGCATTCTTTTTTATAAAGTATTTTCCATTCTTAGCACAATTTGGATAAAGGAGTATTTATGTTTCAGAAAGATTTATTAAAAGATAAAAGAATTTTAGTTTCAGGTGGAGGGTCTGGTCTTGGTAAGGCTATGGCAACACGATACTTAGAGCTTGGTGCAGATATTTATATTTGTGGAAGAAGAAAATCTGTATTAGAGGAAACAGCAAGAGAAATGATGGATCTACACGGTGGATCAGTAAAATCTATTTCTTGCGATATTAAAGTACCTGAAGCAATTGAGGACATGGTAGATGAAATTTGGAGTGAGGGACCTCTTACAGGTTTGCTTAATAACGCGGCAGGTAACTTTATTTCTAGAACTGAAGATCTGTCACCAAAAGCTTTTACGGCTATATCTAATATAGTTTTTAATGGAACATTTTATATGACTAATACCATTGGCAAAAGATGGCTGAAAGAAAATCATAAAGGCAGTATAATTTCTATTTTAACAACCTGGGTTGACAGCAGCGGTCCATATACAGTGCCATCAGCAATGTCTAAATCAGGTTTAGCCACAATGACAAGATCACTCGCCGCTGAATGGGGCAACAGGGGAATAAGACTAAATGCTATTTCACCAGGACCCTTCCCAACAAAAGGTGCATGGGACAGATTGGCACCAGGTGGTAAGGGAGCAAATATGATGGAAGCAATCCCAATGAAAAGAACGGGTGAACTGAGTGAGTTAGCAAATCTTGCCACTTTCTTAATGGCAGATGGTTGTGAATATTTAACAGGTGAAATCGTTACTATCGATGGTGCGCAATGGTTAAATCATGCAGGTAACTTCTATGAAATGTTGAAAGATGTAACTGATCAAGAATGGGAACAGCTTCGCAGTATGATCAAAGCTTCAAATGATGCGGACAAAGCTAAAAGATCAGTTTAGATAAATGTATTTTTAAAACTTTTCTTACTGAGCCATCTGATAAAAGAGGGAAAGATTCTTGTAACAGAGGCAGCAAATTTTGCTTCAAAACCAATTGGGTTATGTATTTTATTATTCGAGTAAGCTGACCAAACTGTATCAACAACTTTTTCAACTGGATAAACGGTTGTTTTTTCGTAAAGAGTATTTCGATCAAGTTGACTCTTCATGTTTCCTGTTACTGCTTTGGCATCAAGAATAGGGGTTTCTGTAAACCAAGGATTTATTTCTGATACTCGAACACCATATCTCTCAAATTCGATTCTTAAAGACTCGGTTAATGAACTGACTGCATGTTTGGTGGCACCATATACTGATATTCCCGGTGTCGTAACCAGACCTGCAACTGAACTGGTATTAAGTATCATGCTGTTTTTCGTATTTTTAAGCAGTTCAAGCATTGATCTGCAACCATTAACCACGCCTTTAAAATTCACATCTATGATTTTATGAACCTCGTCAATTTGTATATCTTCGAATGCTCCAGCAAAATTAGCAATTCCAGCATTATTAAAGAACAGATCGCAAGAACCATTTGTATAGTCTGAAAAACTTTTGCTAGCACTAACCCACTCCTCATAAACTGTAACATCAAGTTTTTGGTACATGCATTTATTATGACCAATTTCATTTGCTACTTCTTTAAGACCTTCCTCATTGATATCAAATAAACCGACGTTCCACCCTTCCCTGGCAAATCGAATAGCCGTTGCTTTGCCAATTCCTGATGCTGCGCCGGTTATAAATATACTTTTTGTCATTTATTATAGACCCTCAAGAAATAGTTTTGCTGCAAATTTAGAAGCATCATTTAATTCTACATCATCTCTCTCTAACATTTCATCACCTAAATTTATACAAACAGCAATAATTGACGTAACCATAAAAGATATATCATTTTGGGGAAATTTTATCGTTTTGGACATTTGAATTACTATTTCAAATAACTTTTTATTAAACACTCTGTATTCTTTTGAATTCTGTGATAACCACTTTAAATCAAGTACATATTTCTTATTATTTTTTATAAATTGATAGTTTTCTTCTTCATTTAAAATCCAACTGAACCAACAATTAAATGCTGTCCTCACTAGCTCATTAAAAGTTTTGACTTTTTCGATCTCTCTAAGAAAATAATCACTAAACTCATTTACGAGCCTTCCGTTGATAATTAAAAAGATTTCGAATTTATCGTCAAAATAATTATAGAACGTTCCTGATCCTAATTTTGCATTCATAACTATCTCGCGAACACTGGCATTCTCAAAACCTTTTTGAGCAAAAACCTGTCTTGCGGATATAATCAAACTTTCTTTGTTATGTCTTTTGTTTAATTGTCTCTTACGTTGATGAAAAGGTACTACTGATAGTTTATTCATTTTATATCAATGCCAATCGCATCACTAATAGTGGCGAAACTATCTCTTTTTAAAAGTTCGGAAAGTTGTAATTTAACATCACTGAGAAAAGAAAGATTATTAAATGTCAGTGCTGTATAAAGTTGCACAAGCGATGCTCCGAGTTTAATTTTTTTATAGATATCCTTCGCGCTCGATATTCCTCCCACGCCAATCAATAAAAGTTCATTTTTTGTTTCTTTTGCGATGAATTTAAGTACCCTATCCGATAAATCTCCTAGTGGCTTGCCTGATAATCCCCCTTCCTCAAATTTATTTGTACTTTTGATAGTTTCGGGACGTGAAACAGTAGTGTTTGTTGCAATGATACCGTCAATTTTATATTTTTGAACAAGATTGATAAGCATCGCATAGTGTTGATCCGTATTATCCGGGTCGACTTTAAGTAGAATCATTTTCT